>NZ_CP084530.1:1800000-2100000 GCF_023704175.1 Paenibacillus sp. YPG26
CCCGGTATCGCCAGGCAGTGACGGAGTTATTAATCAAGATTATCTTTATGAATACACGCCTTAAAGGATTAAAGGAGGAGATAAAGATGAGCGGAATCGAAACACTGCAGACGGGGATATCACGTGTAATATCAGGGCAGAACTTGGGCCGGGAAGAAGCCCGGAGTATAATGGAAGTGATCATGGCGGGCTCGGCTACACCTTCACAGATCGGCGGACTTCTGACAGCGCTTCGGATGAAAGGGGAGACTGTTGAAGAAATTACTGGCTTTGCGGAGGCTATGCGCGGTTACGGCAACCGGCTCCATACGGAATCCAGACAACTGCTGGATACTTGTGGAACAGGCGGCTCCGGAATCCACAAATTCAACATTTCCACTACTTCAGCTATTGTCGCAGCCTCGGTATCCGTGCGGGTTGCTAAGCACGGTAACCGCTCGGCATCAGGTCGTGCCGGAAGTGCAGATGTGCTCGAAGCTCTAGGTGTAAATATTCATCTATCGGCGGATCAGGCAGAGAAGTGCCTGGATGATATCGGTATTTGTTTTCTCTTCGCTCAGATCTACCATCCATCCATGAAGCATGCGGCCGCAACCCGCAAGGAACTGGGGATAAGAACGGTATTTAACATGCTGGGGCCGCTTACCAATCCGGCTTCGGCAGATCGTCAGGTGCTTGGCATCTATGATGGCAGCAAGACGGAGGTCATTGCTGAGGTTCTAAGAGAACTTGGATCCAAGCGCGCGCTTGTGGTTACAAGTCATGAAGGTCTGGATGAGATCAGTATTTCCGCACCAACCCGGGTATCTGAACTGAAGAATGGCGTGATTCACACTTACGAACTGCATCCGAATGATCTCGGGCTCAGGGTGTATCCGCTTGGCGATGTTATTGGCGGAGATCCTCAGGTTAATGCGGATATTATCCGCCGTGTGCTTCAAGGTGAGAAGGGTCCTTATCGGGACGTTGTTCTTGCTAATGCAGGTGCTTGTATTTATGTGTCCGGTCTTGCAGAGACCATTCAAGATGGGGTAACTATGGCATCGGAAGCCATTGACTCCGGGAAAGCTCAGAACAAACTTGAGCAGCTTATTCAAACGACGGGAGAAATTAGCTATGTATCTTGATCGCATTGTCGCAACCAAACATAAAGAAGTATCCGAGCTGGCTGAGGGCTTCTCGCTTTCAGCAGTGGAGCGGGCTATTGCGGACATGCCGCCAACTCTGGGTTTCCACCACGCCGTGTCGGACGGCCGCAGACGTTCCATGGGACTTATCGCGGAAGTGAAAAAAGCTTCGCCTTCCAAAGGTCTAATCCGCCCGGACTTTAATCCTGTAGAGATCGCCAAGACCTATGCGGATGCAGGAGCAGATTGTATT
The DNA here is from genome assembly GCF_023704175.1 of Paenibacillus sp. YPG26. Classification (NCBI taxonomy): domain Bacteria; kingdom Bacillati; phylum Bacillota; class Bacilli; order Caryophanales; family Paenibacillaceae; genus Paenibacillus; species Paenibacillus sp. YPG26. The sequence goes on from NZ_CP084530.1 coordinate 1,801,381, forward strand.
TCGGTGCTTACAGATAAAGAGTATTTCCAAGGAAGTGGCGAGTACTTGAGAGCAATACGTCAAGCCGTGCAGGTTCCGCTGCTGCGTAAGGATTTCATCATTGATGAGCGTCAAGTCTACGAAGCCCGGCTTCTAGGCGCGGATGCAGTCCTGCTAATCGCCGCGATTCTAACGGATCAGCAATTGAAGCAGTACGAAGCAGCAGCGGCCGCATTAGGCCTTGATGCTCTTGTAGAGGTCCATGACAGAGAAGAACTGGAGCGTGTGCTGAACCTCGGAACTTCCAAGCTAATTGGGATTAACAACCGTAATCTAAGAACCTTCGAAGTGAGTCTGCGGACGACAGAAGAGCTGGTTGATCTGGTTCCGGCGGGAATTACTTTGATTAGCGAGAGTGGAATATCCAAGGCGGAAGATATTGAATATCTGTCTTCCTGCGGCGCTCACGGGGTTCTGGTAGGCGAGACGTTCATGCGCAGACCGCAGGTGGGAGAGGCAGTATACGAGTTAATGGGGCCTCTTGTCCATGGGAACGGGGCAGTTCATGGCTGAACCATCGGTAAAAATTTGTGGACTTCAGGACGTTGAAGTGCTAAAATCTATGATAAACTTGCCTGTTGATCACATTGGATTTGTATTCGCGAAGAGCAGACGACAGGTGACCGCTGAACAGGTGGCGTCGTTGATTCCTATCCTGAAGGAGTGGGACAGTACAGCGACGCCCGAAAGCGTCGGTGTATTTGTTAATCCCACAATGGAAGAGCTGGCTGATATTTTGCAGAGCGCGAGTCTGGATATCGTTCAGCTGCATGGACAGGAGTCGCCTGAATTTTGTCTTGAAGTGAAGAGACGTTTCGGCGTGAAGGTGTATAAGGTACTTTCTATTAAGAACAACAGTGATATTGAAGGTTCTGACCTGGTAGATTACAAGGGTGCTTTGGATGGTCTGCTGCTGGATACCTATGATCCGATTTATGGTGGAGGATCCGGCCATACTTTTGATTGGAAGCAGATCGAGCCCTATCAGACATGGACGAAGCAGGAGGGAATTCCTCTAATCATAGCAGGCGGGCTGCACCCGGATAATGTGGGTGACCTGCTTGAGCATTTTCAGCCCGATGGTGTAGATGTGTCCAGTGGAGTAGAGACCAATGGAATTAAGGATATTGCCAAAATACGAGCTTTTGTCGAGAGGGTGAAGCGCTAGATGACACAGGTACCAGATGAGAAAGGGCGATTTGGCGACTTCGGTGGCCGTTATGTTCCCGAGACGCTTATGAATGCCTTGATCGAACTTGAAGAGGCTTACCGCCATTATTCGCAGGAGCCTGCTTTTCAGGATGAAATTGACTATCTGTTGAAACAATATTCCGGGCGGGAGACACCTCTGTTCTATGCAGAACGTTTGTCTACGCATCTGGGTGGAGCCAAAATCTATCTAAAGCGGGAGGACCTGAACCACACAGGAGCCCATAAGATCAACAATGCGATTGGTCAAGGTATTCTAGCCAAACGGATGGGCAAAGCGAAGGTGATTGCCGAGACTGGGGCAGGGCAGCACGGGGTTGCCACGGCAACGGTTGCTGCACTGCTTGGCCTGGAATGTAAAGTGTTCATGGGAGAAGAGGACATGAAGCGTCAGCAGCTTAATGTATTCCGGATGAAGCTTCTTGGGGCGGAAGTCGTTCCGGTCATATCCGGTACCCGTACACTTAAGGATGCGTGTAACGAAGCGCTGCGATACTGGGTCAGCCATGTACAGGATACATTCTACATTCTGGGGTCCGCTACAGGCCCGCACCCGTATCCTATGATGGTGCGTAACTTCCAGCGGATTATTGGAGACGAGACACGGCGTCAGATTCTGGAATTTGAAGGAAGACTTCCGGATCTGATTGTCGCCGCGGTTGGCGGGGGAAGCAATGCAATTGGCATGTTCTATCCTTTCGTTGAAGATACATCCGTTAAGCTGCTTGGTGTTGAGGCAGCAGGCCACGGCGTAGATACAGAATATCATGCGGCGACAATGACAAAGGGAACCAAAGGGGTCTTCCAGGGTTCACTGAGTTATCTGCTTCAGGATGCCTTTGGTCAAGTGCTTCCCGCACACTCGATTTCGGCTGGACTGGATTACCCGGGAATTGGCCCCGAGCATTCCTATCTCAAAGATATCGAGCGCGCTCAATATGCTCCAATATCCGATCAGGAGGCTCTAGACGCCCTTCAGCTCCTCAGCCGTACCGAAGGGATAATCCCTGCATTGGAGTCGGCTCATGCTGTAGCTCAGGTGATCAAGGAAGCACCCAAACTATCTTCTGATCAGATTATCGTTATCTGTCTCTCGGGTAGGGGAGATAAGGATGTTGAATCCATTATGAGTTATCTGGGAGGTGATCCGTCATGAATCTGATGGATCAGAAATTTGCCGAGCTGAGGGCGGCGGGTCGTACCGCCCTTATTCCCTTCTTGACTGTGGGCGATCCGGATCTGGATACCACCGTGGACTTGATTGTGCAGATGGAGGCGGCGGGTGCGGACGTCCTGGAGCTGGGTGTGCCTTACTCGGATCCTCTTGCAGATGGCCCCGTAATCCAGCGGGCTTCAGAGCGCGCGCTTACCAATTCCTCGGTAACGGTTGGAGCCTGTATCGATGTTGCCGTGCAAGCAAGACAGCGTGGGGTTAAGATTCCTTTTGTTCTGTTCACTTACTTTAACCCAGTCCTGCAGATCGGGCTGGAGACCTTCTTCCAGCAGCTCGCAGAGCACGAGATCAGCGGGTTGATCATTCCGGATCTGCCTATCGAGGAATCGGAGGAAGTGCTGGCTCTGGCCGATGCCGCCGGAATTAGCCTGGTGCCGCTAGTAGCACCTACTTCGAATGAGCGTATTACCCGCATATTAAGCAATGCACGTGGATTCATTTATTGTGTCTCCTCTTTGGGAGTCACTGGGGAACGCAGCTCCTTCCACGAGGGCGTGGAGCAATTTATTCATGAGGTTAAGTCCCGCACGGATCTTCCGGTTGCAGTAGGGTTCGGGATATCGAGCCGTGAGCAGGTGGAGCGCTTCTCAGCTATATGTGACGGTGTCGTGGTAGGAAGTGCCATTGTCCGCACCATTGAAGAGACAATTCCACTGCTCGCGGATTCCGAGAATAGAGACAAAGGTCTGTTGCAAATTCGTGATTTTGTGGCACAATTGAAAGTCTAGAATAGGGTAGTCACTTAGCTATGCTTAACCAGGAAAGGAAGGGAATCGTATGCAGCCAAAACCACAGATTGTAAATCTCCCAGTATATCAGCCGGGCAAGCCGGTTGAAGAAGTGAAGAGAGAGCTCGGGCTTGACGAAGTTGTCAAACTGGCTTCCAACGAGAATCCCTACGGTGCTTCTCCGAAAGCCAAGGCTGCCATTGAACAGGAGTTAAGCCAAATAAGCGTATATCCGGATGGAAGTGCTGCAGAGCTGACCAGCGTTCTAGCAGGCCATCTTGGTGTGAACCGGGATCAGATTATATTTGGCTGCGGTTCCGATGAGGTCATCGCTCTGATTACACGCGCCTTTTTGCTGCCTGGTGAAGAGAATATTATGGCGGATCAGACTTTCTCGGTATACAAAAGCAATGCGGATATTGAAGGTGCTGTGAGTATTGAAGTGCCTCTGGTGGACGGAACGCATGATCTGAACGCCATGCTGCAAGCGGTGACTGAACGCACCAAGATTGTCTGGATCTGCAATCCGAACAATCCAACCGGGACAATCGTATCTCATACGGACGTTGTTAATTTCTTAAATGAAATACCGGAACATGTCCTAGTAATACTGGATGAGGCTTATGCGGAGTTTGTAACGGATTCTTCGTACCCAGACAGCCTTAGCCTGCTCAGCAAATATCCGAACCTGATGATTCTACGTACATTTTCGAAGATCTATGGACTTGCATCACTTCGTATCGGTTATGGAGTCGGGCATCCGAATGTGGTTAGGCTGATTAATCAGGTGCGTGAGCCTTTTAACACCTCCAGATTGGCACAAGCTGCAGCTAAAGCGGCCTTGACCGACCATGAATTCATTGCTGCTTGCCGTGCTAAGAACCGAAGCGGGATCGAATATTTGTCTGCTGAATTTGCCCGGCTTGGACTTCAGCACTTCCCGGCACATGGCAACTTTATCTTAGTTCATGTGCAGAGATCTGGTCGTGAAGTATTCCAGTCTCTTCTGAAGCTGGGAGTTATCGTGCGCGCTGGCTTCGGTAAATATCCGGATTATATCCGTGTAAGTGTCGGTACACCGGATGAGAATACTAAATTTATTGCTGCACTGGAGCAGGTTCTTGCAATCCAGGAACAGCCGGTTACTGCGGAATAATCTCCGCAGTATCTTTTTGTTTATTGATATACTGAGCAGGAACAATCACAAATCAGAGCAAATTGAGTGGGGACAAATGACTATTAAAATTGCAATCTTTGGTGTAGGCCTGATCGGGGGCTCTCTTGCACTTAGCTTCAAAGGAAAACCGGGGATCACGGTGATTGGTCACAGCCACCGTGCTGAATCCTTGCAGCAGGTTAAGGATCGAGGTGTCGTTGATATGGCCACGCTCTCAATTGAAGAAGCGGCTGTTGACGCTGATTTTATATTCTTATGTGTGCCGGTAAGTCAGCTCGAACCTTATTTACATACGCTTAGCACCTTGAAGCTGAAACCCGGATGCATCATTACGGATGTGGGGAGTACCAAAGCCTCGGTGGCTGCGTGTGCTGAAGCGATCACACTTCCCGGTGTTTATTTCATCGGCGGGCATCCCATGGCTGGATCGGAGAGATCAGGTGTAGCAGCAGCTTCTACGTTCTTGTTCGAGAATGCTTATTACGTGCTGACTCCGTCATCCAATGTACCGGAAGAAGCCTACAAGCGGCTGGAAGACCTGCTGGTCCACACAAAAGCACATATCGTGCGTGTCGAGCCAGGGCTTCATGATGAGATTGTAGGCGCCATCAGTCATCTTCCGCATATTATCGCTGTAGCCCTTGTTAATCAGGTCTGCGACTATAATCATGAGAATCCGCTGTACCGGCAGTTGGCTGCGGGAGGATTTCGGGATATTACAAGAATTGCATCAAGTGATCCGGTGATCTGGCGGGATATACTACTCAGCAACAGAGAAGTGCTGCTGAAGCTGCTTAAGGACTGGAAGATACATATGGATGAATTTCTTGAGCTGCTCGAGAATGAGGACGGTGCAGGTATTGTAAAAGCCTTCGACAAAGCCAACCGTTTCCGCAGTGAATTGCCTGAGCGCCGAAAAGGGGCTATAACCTCCTTGTATGATCTGTATATTGATGTCCCGGATACGCCGGGTGTCATTGGCCATATAGCTACTGAGCTGGGGATTCGGCAGATCAATCTCAGCAATATGCAGATTATTGAGAGCCGTGAGGATGTACCAGGAGTTATGCGTTTGTCTTTCAGACAGGAGAAGGATATGGAGCTTGCGAAGGAGCATCTGTTAACCCTGGGATATACCGTCTACCTGTGAGTCTGATACCGCTGTTGCTTTTCCGAAGGGGAAGCGAGCAGCGGTTTTTTTTGTGTGCCTTTCCCATAAACGGGGGGGGTGAAAAAAAAGGACCACTTTCATTGGAAAGTGGTCTTGCTCGAGCCTGAGCAAATTATATTGGATAGGAGTGGAGAGAAACCATACTGTACTTTTATTATATTGTATACGTTTACATTCTGTCAACACATTTTTATAAACGCTTACATTTTTTTATTTTTCTTGTTATAGGCATCGTAGCTGGATTTGTAATTTGCCTTGTCAGGCAGAATATAACCATATTGCGAGCATGAACTCAGGCTTATATAATTAGGAAGAAGCTGGAAGCTCGAATCGCCGGCATCGCTATTCTTTTGCAAGAGCCGGAGACTGATCCACTAGATACATATAGCCGTTACACAATAGGAGTGAGGTGAAGGTAATGGGCAATGCTGTAATTCGTTCGATCAATGTAGGGACCCCGCAGCAGATGCAGTATAACAAGAAGGCAATACTAAGCGGGATATTCAAACAGCAGGTAGAAGAGCCCCTGTTCTTATCCCGTCTCAATCTGGAGGGAGACAGACAGGCGGATCTTAAATTTCATGGCGGCCCTGACAAGGCCATATGTGTCTACGCATATGAACACTATCCATACTGGGAGAGTCTTCTGGAACGTTCTCTTGTCCCAGGGGCGTTTGGTGAGAATCTGACCATAGAGGGGCTCGTAGAGAAGGATGTCTGTATTGGTGATATCTTCAAATTCGGCGAAGCGACCGTCCAAATCAGTCAGCCACGACAACCCTGCTATAAGCTCTCAGCGAGGTATGGCATACCGGAGATCCCCGTTAAAATGCAGGAGACCGGATATACCGGATTCTATCTCCGTGTACTACAGGAGGGTCATGTCAGCCGTGAGGATGGATTAATACGACTTTCCTCAGATCCGCTAGGGATAACGGTTGCTTTTGCCAATCGCGTCATGCATCAAGACAAAGGGAATCTCGAAGCCGCCCAGCGGATCCTTGAAGTGGAAGCCTTGTCGTCCAGCTGGCGGGCAACCTTTGAGAAGCGGCTAAATGGAATTGAGAGGGACACAAGCGAGCGGCTGACAGGACAAAGCTGAATGCTTCAAATTTAATAAGTCATATTTAGAAGAGGTTGTTTTCATTCATATGGAAATGGCCTTTTCCAATTTTGAGGGTAATTTCTTAGTGGCTGTGAGAAATTTTTTTAATTCCTACTTGTATGGTATAATATTGCAGTATTGGTTGTGGAACCAATTTAAGACATGTTAAATATAGTGTTTTTTTCGGAATGGCCGAAACTTTTCAAGTCCTGTTCGGTAATAATAGACAGAATCGAACGGGGAAGATGCACATGGATAGGCGAGGAGGATCGCATTCTAATGACGGATTCCCAAATGATTCGAGATATCAAGGAAGGCAACACAGAGCTCTATTCTGAATTAATGCACAGGTATCAACGCAAGATTCTCGCATTTATTTATCATATGCTTAAGAGCGCTCAATTGGAGCTGCTTGCTGAAGACCTTTGTTCCGAGACATTTTACAAGGCATTTCGAAGTCTGCACTCATTCCGGGAAGTTGACGCTTCCTTCTCCACATGGCTGTATACCATTGCCCGTAATACGGTATTAAGTGAAATGCGTAAGCAGAAGACAGGACTTATTTCGCTCGATGAGAGTGGATATACCCCGGCAGCACCTCCGGATATTGTCCCTGAGCAGGCGATATTACGCAACGAACGGGTCGGTATGGTTAGGGAAGCAATTAACAATCTTCCGGAGAAGCAGCGCAGTGCCCTTATACTTAGAGAATACGATCAGCTTGATTACCAGGAGATATCCTCGATACTCGGTCAAAGTGTCAGCGCAATTAAGTCATTGTTATTTCGTGCCCGCAGCAGTGTTAAGAGCCAGCTTGAGCCCTATTTTTACGAACCGATCTATGAGCAATTTGAAGGGATGAAAAGCAGATGAATTGTCGTGAAGCCCAAGAAAGCTTTGGCTTGATATGGGACGTTGCAGCAGACGACCCGCGGCGCAAAAATCTGGAGTGGCATGTACTCGGCTGTGAGGACTGTGCGGCGGAATATGAGATATGGAAAGAAACTCAGGACATCATACATAATCTGCAGATTGATATTCAGCCAGGGCAAGCGGAGAGAGTGAACCGTGCGGTCATGGACCGTATTTACGCGGAGTCTCCATGGCTTGCGCCCGGCGGTCCTGAGTCAAGAAAGACTTCTCAATTGCTAAGGCGGCGAATGGCTTTATGGATAGCGGGCTTTCTTACTATTTTCATATGTAGTCTGCTCTATTTCATGATTCCAACTACTTCGGAAGTGCAGCCGCCCACCGGGAACCATTCAGGCTTGCTCCCTGTTGCCATTGCTGGCACCGATACGGTAATGAATACGGATCATGTCTATGACATGCCCGATGTATCCAGGGGGATTATAGACCCGTTAATTGTCAAAATGAGCCCCGCTTATCCACAGTACTGGATGCTGCTGTCGATGTTGGCCTTGGGCCTGGGTCTCTTCTCTTGGCGAGGGTTAAGACATATACGAAGATAAGCTGGACCCGCGGCAAATGCTGCTCATGTCTGCCCAGTAGACAGGAGTGGCGTTTGCCACTTTTATTACAACCCATCTGCATAACACGAAGACACAAGGAGGCTGTTCATTCATGCTAGTTGGCTTAATACGTCATGGCCTGACAGATTGGAACGCGCTAGGGAAGATCCAGGGACAGAGCGACATACCGCTGAATGAGGAAGGAAGAAGACAGGCATCACTGCTTGCCAGAAGACTTAAGGATGAGCCATACAAATGGGATTTTGTCATTACAAGCGGCCTGTCCAGAGCTCAGGAGAGCGGGGAGATCATTGCTGCGGAACTTGGTATTCCGGTCTATGATCCAGACTCGCGTCTGATGGAGCGTGCTTTTGGTCAAGTTGAAGGGATGACTTCGGAGGAGAGAGAGACCCTATGGGGCATAGACTGGCGACTTCAGGATCTTGGTCAGGAGAAAGACCAGGAGGTTCAGGCAAGAGCGCTCGCCTTTCTGACAGAGCTTGGAGAGCGTTATGCTGACAAGAACGTGCTGGTTATCTCTCATGGCGGCCTGTTAGCCCAGCTCTATACCGCGCTTTATCAAGATATGTTGACGGAGAGAATCGGGAATCTCTCATTGACCATATTGGAGAAAAGTGAACATACCTGGGAAGCCAGGCTGTATAACTGCTTGAAGCATCTTCAAGAGAACGATCAATAATCCGCGAAAGCGGGTTATTTTTTTTATTTCAGGCGGAATAAAACTCCGAAACCTTCCCATAATGGTAGTAAAACGGTGAGGCGATGAAACTATGAATCTGGCGGAAATGCTTACTTATACGGATATTGCACAGCTTAGCAAAATAGCTAATCACTATCAATGCAGCTGCAATGGAAATTCCAAAAATGAGCTGATTCAATCCATACTGCACCAGATAGGCAGGAGGGAGTTTATAGAAGAACATGTGAGCAAGCTTAGTGCCGAGGACTTCCGTTTCCTGAATACGCTGCTCTTTGATCATCGTCAGCACTACAGCTTGGAAGAACTGATGGCCCGTGCTCAGCACACCCGCTTTACAGAGGATGCGAAGGAGAAGGAGAATCCAAGAGATATTATTACAAGATTCAGGCAGAGAGGCTGGCTCTTCAACGGTTCATCCCAGAATACGAAATTCCTGTTCGAGGTGCCCGAAGATCTGAAGCTCCGCTTCAGGGAAGTGCTGGGACAGCGTCTGAAGGATGAAGTCAGGATCGGCGCAGAGCCTAGTGCCATACGTGAGGAGCATAACCTGGCCGTGGAGGATTTGTACCTGATCTTGTATTATATTTCCAAGAACGAGCTTCTATTGAATCAGGAGGGAATTATGTACCGCCGCAATCAGATGCAGCTGATGGACAGCCTGCATGTGAATGAACCTTTGGTGGGCAAAGGGGGCTGGAGATTTGGCTATGGACGAACCTTCAAATACTATCCGGATCGCCTGTCTCTTCTGTATGATTACGCATACTCCCAAAGGCTGATTGAGGAAAAGGATTTTCGGCTGAAGCTTACATCACTCGGTGAACGATTTGTTTTGGAGGAAAAACGTGAATCTCTGATACATTTAGTACGCTTTTGGTTAAAAACTTACAAAGCAGCAATTCCAAATCTGCTATCCCTGATGTACTGGATCTATTGCTGTACACAGGAATGGGTAACTGTAACTTCCCTTAGCCAAAGTATGGACAGGTTGATCAGACCTTACTATTACGATACTTCGGCATCAATTTTCGAGGAACGCACCTTAAAGATGATGCTGCATCTCGGCCTGATCAGGGTAGGTGAGGATAAGGAGAGGGAGCGTTATGTGCAGATTACTGCTTATGGGAAGACTGTAATACCTATGCTTCAAAATAGGTCAGAAGAGCCCGTTTGACAAGAGGGGACAGGCTTGCTAAGATCACTCCAATTCTGAACTTACCATGATAGGAGTGAGAGTGATTCGATGTACATTTCTTATATGGGGAAAACCCCTTTCGTGGATCCATCTGTTTATGTAGCTGAAGGTGCAAGACTGGCCGGAGACGTCCGGATTGGCAGGGATTCTAGTATATGGTTTAACGCGGTCCTAAGAGGGGATCTGGCTCCAATTATAATTGGAGAACGCAGCAATTTGCAGGATGGTGTCATAGCCCACGTGAATACGGGGCAGCCCCTTATCGTTGCCGATGACGTATCGGTCGGGCATGGTGCAATTATACATGGCTGTACGATAGGCAAAGGCACTTTAATTGGGATGGGGGCTATTTGTTTAAACGGAGCAGAGATCGGCGAATATGCTTTAATAGGAGCCGGCTCGCTAATAACGGAGAACCGTAAAATTCCACCCTATACTCTTTCCCTGGGTTCACCCGCTAAAGTGGTCCGCGAGCTAACGGAAGAGGATCTACGCCGGATGGCGCTGACTACAGACAGCTATGTGGTGAAAGGAAGAGAATATAGGAGCTCTTAACATTGGCTGGAGGTGCATCCTATGGATCAGATGAAAGTTACTTATGAGGTTATGCTGGGTCTGGCAGCAGAAATGGTGTGGGACGAGGCGTTGAAGAAATATCGGGCAGAGCAGCTTCACTGTGAAATCGATTCTGCTTTGGCAAAAGGGGATGAAGAGGCCTTCCGCCTTCTTACCGAAGAATTAAGGACCCTGGAAAAATAGAAGAAATGCCTTGTGCATTTCTTCTATTTTTTATGCGTCCATTTGTTCTCATCGGTTTCTTTCCATGTATAATAGGGATAGAGAGAGGAGAGTCATAATGAAATTTAGCGAGATTCATCCCGCGGAATGGGGAGAACTGAAGCCCTATCTGGATACCTGCCTCTTGCCTGTTACCGGACTTACTGGCGGGGAACAACCTTTTGAAGTTGTATATTCACTTGAACGGCTAAGAGATGTAATGGAATGGGTAGAGATCCCTTTCAAAGGAAGAGTCGTAACTTATCCCGCTATTCAATACGGGAAGGAAGACATTATGGGACAAATTAATGCTGTGTGTGCTAATGTCAAGTCGGCTGGCTTCAAATACGTCATTGTAGTCTCAGCCGAGATAGAGCTGGACCCCGAGGTTATTTATGAAAGCGATTTAGTAGTTACTCCTGGCCGATTTGAGAGTTCTGCCGGGCAGACTCCAACAGCAGCCGTCATGGAGGAAATTCAGCGCTTATGGTTTAGCGGCCAAGAGGCCTAAATGTGACGAAATATCGACATTTCATCGAAAATGTGACCATACTGTTAACGAACAAGCACTGTAAATTCTTGACGCTCTAGAGAGCCTAATATATTATAATAATGTCCTAGTATTTCGTGTGATTTTTATCATTGATATCGAGAGAAATGGTTCGGAAAAAGGGGGTTGAAGACAGTATGAGCAATCAGCATGACCATCACGAATCATCGCACAGACCACCCAATAAGAGAAAAGAAATGTCCCGCAGACAATTTCTGACTTACACGCTGGGGGGAGCTACGGCCTACATGGCAGGTGGAGTAGTACTGCCGATGCTTCGCTTTGCTGTAGATCCGGTTCTGCACAAGAAGACGGAAGGTAACTATGTAAAGGTTGTGGAAGTAAGCAAGGTCACAGAGGAGCCGCAGGAGTTCTCTTTTGAACTGCAGCAGCAGGATGGATGGTATGCAAGCACAGCATCATTGACGGCTTGGATCCGCAAAGATGAAAGCGGAAAAATTTATGCGCTTTCACCCATCTGCAAACACTTGGGCTGCACGGTTGGCTGGAACAACAACAAAGCATTCCCGAATGAATACCATTGTCCATGTCACGGGGCACAGTATACGAAAGATGGGAAGAACCTTTCTGTTGCACCGAAGCCGCTTGATGAATACCAGGTTAAGATTGACAAAGATTGGGTGTACTTAGGCGATATCGTTCCTAATACTCGAGCTAAATAAGGAGGCGTAGAGTCAGATGTTGAAGAGTGTCTACAACTGGGTTGACGAACGTCTGGATATTACGCCGATTTGGAGAGATGTGGCTGACCACGAAGTACCTGAACACGTGAACCCGGCACATCACTTTTCCGCTTTTGTATACTGTTTCGGCGGCTTGACGTTCTTTATTACGGTGATCCAGATTCTGTCGGGAATGTTCCTGACTATGTACTATGTACCTGATATTATTAATGCTTATGCCAGCGTTGAATTCCTGCAGACTAAGGTGGCATTTGGACAGATTGTCCGCGGGATGCACCACTGGGGAGCAAGTCTGGTAATTGTAATGATGTTCTTACATACCTTGCGGGTATTCTTTACAGGCTCTTACAAGGCGCCTCGCGAGATGAACTGGGTTGTGGGAATGCTGATCTTCTTCGTTATGATCGGTCTTGGCCTTACAGGTTACCTGCTTCCATGGGATAACAAGTCTTACTTTGCAACCAAAGTTACACTGGAGATTGCGAACTCGGTTCCTGTACTTGGTCCAATCATCAAGGAACTGCTGCAGGGCGGTACGATCGTAGGTGCGCAGACGCTGACGCGATTCTTCGCTATTCATGTGTTCTTCCTTCCGGCCGTGTTGCTTATCCTTCTGGTAGGACATTTCATTATGATCCGCAGACAGGGGATTTCCGGACCGCTATAAGATATTCTTAAGAGAAGGGAGGCAATGATCATGGGTCACGATGGCAAATCGAACGAAAAGATCGTGTTTGTCGGCGATTCGAGGGTACGCAAAGGGAATGGATTTATTACTCCGCCCGACTATACAGCTTACCCGGGGAAGTCCGAAGCATTTATACCTAACTTCCTATTAAAAGAATGGATGGTTGGCGTTGTGGTCCTTGTAGGCTTCCTGGTACTTACCATTTCAGAGCCTGCGCCACTTGGTTTCCCGGCTAACCCAACGGCTTCGGTCATCCCGATGCCAGACTGGTATTTCTTATTCTTGTATCAATATCTGAAGTATCCATATGCTTCAGGTGATTATATCGTTCTGGGTACACTTGGTGTGCCTGGCGTAGCCTTCGGTGGCTTGCTGCTGGCTCCCTTCCTGGACCGTGGCAAAGAACGCCGTTTCTACCGCAGACCGATCGCTTCCGCAATCATGCTCTTGTCCTTGGTCGCAACTGTCTATCTGACGAACTTTGCGTGGACGCATTACAAGCATGAGCTCGAGAAGACTGGCATGAAGCCGGAGGAAGAGCGCCGGATTGAGAAGGCTCTCGAAGCTCGGGAGAAAGGGCTTCCGGCACCATCCAACGCAGTTAAGGCCGAAGAGGTTGCAATTGTGGATAAGGATGATCCGGCAATGGAGACCTTCAAGAAAGCAACTTGTATCTCCTGTCATGCAGCCGATTTGAAAGGGGCTAGCGGTCCTTCGCTTCGGGGTGTTGGGGATGAGCTTGACAAGGCCGCAATTCTTACCATCATCAAAGAAGGTAAAAATGGTCCTGAAGGCAACATGCCTGCCATGTATGGCACAGCCAAGAGCGCGGGGCTCAGCGACCAGGATATCGATCATCTGGCCGAATGGCTCTCGAAGCAGAAGGCTGAAGCCAAATAAGATACCTATTTCAGAGAACCTGACCGTTTATCAGCGGTCAGGTTTTTTTTGAGTCTTGTATTTTATCAATCACATCCGTTATTCTCAGATAAGATAAGGGGGATTGTAAGTGAATATTTCATATTGGTTGAGCCGGGAGTTCCTGACCAGCCGAGGCTTTCTGTTGCTTTTGTTTATTTTCAATCTGCTTGGCACGATTTATGGCTACTACTGGTATGGTCATCAAATTGACTATACTGTGACGCATAACCCGCTCTGGCAGGTGATTTTTGTTCCGGACAGCCCGACGGCAAGCCTGTTCTTCACCTTGTCTCTATGTTTCCTGCTGTGGTCTGAACCGCTCAAGAAATTCGGCGCGATTCGGGTTCTTATCGAGTCCCTTGCTGTAGTCACCAGTGTGAAGTACGGTGTTTGGGCAGTAAGTATCATTTTTGCGGGGGCCTATCAAGGGAACATGATTGGGTGGCAGGACTGGATGCTGGTTGCGTCACACACAGCTATGGCCATTGAGGCACTGCTCTTTGTCAGGTTCTATAAATTTGGAGCAATAGGACTTCTTGGTGCGGGGCTATGGACTCTGCTGAACGACATGGTAGATTATACATATGGTGTATTCCCATGGCTGCCCGTGCAGTTGATGGACGATCTGGTCAGCGTGCGCAACTTCACAGTGATTCTGACTCTGCTCAGTATCCTGGCCGGCTGGCTTGCCCTTAGACAGCGCGACCGCTCTATGCTTCCTTAAGGCTTGGTTCTAGGCAGGGACAGACTGTCATAGATATGGGGGTATAGGAGGGGATGTCCGTGGAGACAATTCGGCACAGCTGTCTGTCCTTGCTCATTGGACTGATTATTGTGGCTGTCGTTGTTGTCCTGCCGTCTGGCAAAGCTTCGGCTCATCATGATGCCGCACATAACGCGAAGATGAAAGAGCTTGATAGCGCTTCTGAGGCTCTGTACCGATATATGCAGGATGGCAATGGAGCGAAAGCCCAGCTTGAAATGGATACCATCGTCAAGGTCGTACAGACGCTTTCTTTCCAGGGTCTGACCTCAGTAGAAGGGATCCATGCGCTTTCTGAGACGATTATGGACACGCGTGAGGCGCTTGCCCGAAGTCAGTCCCAGCCTGAGGAATGGAGAATGACTTCATCCAGGCTCCGGCTGGCGATTGACAGTCTGCTGCACAAGGAGCAGACGTTGTGGATCCAGTATTACAAGCTGTTCACGGATGATCTTAGACAACTGTCTGAAGCCAGGACAGGAGCGGATGCAGTCAGGGTGAAGCAAGCTTTTAACCAGCTCAAAGAGCATTATGAGACCATCCGGCCAGCTGCCGTCATACAGCGGGAACCTTCCTTAATCACCCGGGCGGACTCATGGATGTCTTATATGGAGAATCTGTGCGGAGGGAAGACGGTAGATCCCCAGGCGCTCGGTGGGGCGCTAAGCGGTGGAACTGATGTAATTCATGATCTGTTCGGCAAGAAGCGGACTGAACCAACGATGCTGCCATTAACGGGAACTTCAAATCCATGGCAATGGGGTCTGCTTATCGGAGGCTGGATTATTGTAGCCTTAACTTATACCGGCATCCGGAATTACAATGCTTACCAGGAAGTAAGGCCAGCTGCTGGGAATAAAGGAAGATCGGGCTGGCGTCTATAGCCGGGTATGAATAAAAGGGTAAGGCTCACCGTGAATCACGATGACCTTACCCTTCTTTTATCAGCTAATCCTCTCTAAATCCCTCGCCATGAACATCATGGACATCGTTAATAATGATGAACGCTCTTGGATCTACGGATTTGGCAATTTGGGTCAATCTGCGTATTTCTTGCCTTGCAACCACACAGTAGGCCATGTGCTTCGCCTGCTTGGAGTAGGCTCCTACTGCTGGAATCAGTGTAACCCCCCGGTCCATGTCTCTTGTAATCAAGTCGGCGATCTCAGGTGCATGGTCACTGATTATGGTGAATGCTTTCGCTGAATAGGCCCCTTCCTGAATAAAATCAATGACTTTGGACGCTATGAAGACGGCTACCAAGGTGTACAGAATCTGTTCTTTTCTAATATAGAGCAGGGAGATCCCAATAATAATTACGTCCAGAGCCAAAATAACCTGCCCCATGCTCCAGCCGTATTTCCGGTTGCAGATCCGGGCAATGATGTCAGATCCGCCAGTGGTACCCCCAAAGCGGAAGACTAGGCCAAGACCCGTTCCGAGGGTCACCCCGGCATAAAGTGAAGCGAGTATGTAATCATGCTGCGTGGCAAAAGGGACAATCCAGCCTTTTCTGATCATAAGCTCGAATAACCACAGAAAAAACGTCAGGGAGCCTATCCCTATTCCGGTATATACAATCTGCCGGCTCCCCAATACCTTCCAGCCTAACAGGAATAGCGGGATATTCAGGATTAATGTTGAAAGTGATGGAGATATAGCGAATGCATATTTCAGGAGAATCGTGATCCCGGTAACTCCACCTTCCATAAGCTTGTTGGGAATAATGAAGTAGAGCAGACCAAAAGCATAAATGGCTGTACCGAGCAGTATAGGCAAAATAGTTCTTGATACACGGACTATATGGTTGGTAGACATGCAATCCCTCGCTTGTTGTAGGATAGGGGCTTTTGTTGTCCCATCTTGTAGTATACCTTTTTTAGGCAGCGTTTAAAAAAAGAATTTGTTTTCAAAACTTCTTTACGATAACATAGGGGTAAAACCTTCGGGTAGCCTAGGGGGATAAGGATAAGGATGGCCGAAAAATCACTCGCAGAACTTCAGCGTGAGGTTGACAAGTACATATCCCAGTTCAAAGAAGGTTATTTCAGCCCGCTTGCACTTATGGCAAGAATGAGCGAAGAAGTTGGCGAACTGGCAAGGGAAGTGAACCACACTTATGGTGAGAAGCCTAAGAAGGCAACAGAAGCTGACAACTCTATTGAGCTGGAGCTCGGCGATATTTTGTTTATTACGATCTGTTTTGCAAATTCCTTGGGGATCAACCTGACCGAAGCGCACGACAAGATCATGCATAAGTTCAATACCAGGGATGCGGACCGCTGGACCCGGATAGACACCGAATAGCCCTTATCGTCATATGCTGAAGGAACAGCAGCGGAGATGAGAAGGGTGCAGTCTAATCCTGACACCGGAGCGCCGGACATTGTACTGGGCTGTTCGCACCCACCCCGAGTGATAGGGGCAGACGGTTCCATTCATGAACTTAAATTATGGGAACAACGGATTTCAACTTATCTCGAACAATCATCATCCTAGTGGACAGTGAGGAGCATGAATATGACAACGAAGATCAGAGTGGCCGTAGCTGGAGCTGCAGGCCGAATGGGGAAAGAAGTCGTTAAAATGGTACTGGAGGATGCCGAGCTTGAGCTTGCGGCCGCCATCAACCGGTCAGGGGAAGGGATGGACGCGGGCACCTTGGTCGGCCTGCCGGCCTGTGGAATCCAGATTCAATCGGATCTGGAGCTGGCTTTGATTGAGAGCAAAGCCCAAGTGCTGGTGGACTTCACGACACCCCAATTCGCATACACGAATACAGAGCTTGCGATTCGGCTTGGTGTGTGTCCGGTGGTAGGCACCACGGGCTTCACTCCGGAACAAATTGAGGATCTGGACAAGCAGTGCAAGAGTAAAGGGATTGGAGGCCTCATTGCCCCCAACTTCTCGATCGGCGCGATTCTTATGATGAAGTTTGCCGCACAGGCTGCCAAGCATTTTCCGAACCTGGAAATTATCGAGTATCACGGGGATCAGAAGCTGGATGCTCCATCGGGTACAGCGGTGAAGACGGCAGAGTTAATCTCCCAGAATCGCGAAGAACTTCGTCAAGGCAACCCGAACGAAGAGGAGACCATTGAAGGCTCTCGGGGCGGATACTATAACGGCTTCCGCATTCACAGTGTGCGGCTTCCGGGAGTGTTCGCCCAGCAGGAGGTCATTTTTGGCGGTTTTGGCCAGACGCTCAAGATTCGGCATGATTCCTATGAGCGGGCGGGTTATATGCCTGGTGTGAGCTTGGCTGTGAAGAAGGTTGTGGGGTATCAAGGATTAATTTACGGATTTGAACACTTTATAGACTAAGAGGGGTATAACGACATGTTAAATATTGCGTTTATCGCCCATGACCGGAAGAAAGAGGAAATTGTCAACTTCGCTATTGCCTATGAGCACGTATTCGAGGGTAACAATCTATATTCAACCGGAACCACGGGACAGCGAATTATGGATAACACCAAACTGAGCATACACCGGTTCTTGTCTGGACCGCTTGGTGGAGACCAGCAGATTGGAGCCCTTATTGCCCAGAATCAAATGGACCTGGTCATCTTCCTGCGCGATCCTCTCATGGCTCAGCCGCATGAGCCAGATATTACGGCACTTCTCCGCTTATGCGATGTGCATGGTATACCTGTTGCCACTAACGTAGCCTCAGCTGAAATCCTGGTCAGAGCACTGGACAGGGGAGACCTTAGCTGGCGGGAGCTGGTTGAACTCCATCGTCCAAGGTTAAATACATGAGCGATAAGCTGGACATCCTGATCTTTGGAGCCCACGCGGATGACGCCGAGATAGGGATGGCGGGCACGATTGCCAAGCATGTTGAAGCGGGCCTGAAGGTCGGTATATGTGATCTTACCCAGGCGGAGATGTCCTCCAATGGCACCGTGCAGCTTCGCTTGCAGGAAGCTGAAGCAGCTTCTAAGGTATTAGGACTGACTCTGCGCACCAATCTGGAATTGCCGGATCGAGGATTGTTCATTACGGCTGAACATGTTGCCGCAGTGACTTCTGTCATTCGTGAGTACGGACCAAGGGTTGTCTTCGCTCCATACTGGGACGATCGTCACCCGGATCATGTGCAGTGCAGCAAGCTTGTGGAAGAGGCCGTATTTAACGCCAAGTTGCGCAAATTCATGCCGGACAAGCCGCCTGTATTGGTGGACGAGCTGTATTTCTATTTCATCAATGACTGGAGAACCCCGGATCTGATCGTGGATATCACGCCGCATTACGAGACCAAGGAACGCTCCCTTCGCTGCTATGAATCCCAGTTCACACCTGGTATAGACGGAGTTGCCACCCCGCTTACACAAGGTTATGTGGAACGGGTCAAGGCGCGGGACGCTCTGCTGGGGCAGCGCCGGCTCATTCCTTATGCTGAAGGCTTTGCTGTCAAGACGCCTTACAAAGTTCAACTGTTCTAAAGACTAACAAGAAAGAGGTGCCCCTGATATGAGCCAACCTTTAAAAATCGGCATCACCTGCTATCCCACACTTGGTGGATCAGGGGTTGTAGCGACTGAGCTGGGTAAGCTGCTCGCCGAGAAGGGACACGAAGTGCATTTCATTTCACATAGTGTTCCTTTCCGGTTAGGAGCTTTTCAGAAAAATATATTTTATCATGAAGTTGAAGTGAACGATTATTATGTGTTCCGTTATCCCCCGTATGACTTATCTCTGGCTACGAAGATGGCTCATGTAGCCAAGCGCGAGAAGCTGGACATCCTTCATGTGCACTATGCTGTGCCACATGCGGTGTGTGCCTTTCTGGCCAAGCAAATGGTAGGGGACGAGCTTAAGGTTGTGACCACGCTTCACGGGACTGATATTACGGTACTAGCGCAGGATGAGTCTCTGAAGGATTTGATACGTCTTGCGATTAATGAAAGTGACGCTGTGACTTCCGTCTCTGAGGATCTGATGAGAGAGACCCGGGAAGTGCTCGAGATCTCGAGGGACATTGATTTAACCTATAACTTTGTCGATAAACGGATATATTATCCGCGTGAAATAGATTCATTAAGAAGTGATTTTGCGGCTCCGAACGAGAAGATTCTTATGCATATCTCTAACTTCAGACCTGTCAAAAGGGTTAGTGATGTGGTTGATATTTTCTCAATGGTCAGCAAGGAGGTCCCGGCCCGCATGCTGTTTGTGGGTGAAGGACCAGAGCTGCCGAAGATTCAGTGCAAGATTAAGCAGCTGGGTCTTGAGGACCGTGTTCATTTTCTGGGTAAGCAGGATCAGATCGCCCAGGTCATATCCATGGCAGATGTTCTGCTGCTGCCTTCCGAGAAGGAAAGCTTTGGTCTTGTTGCCCTGGAAGCTATGGCTTGCGGGGTGCCAACAATCGGCTCAGAAGCTGGAGGTATTCCTGAACTGGTATCTCACGGCCAGACCGGATTCCTGGCTCCAATTGGAGATACCCGTACCATGGCGGACTACTGCATCAAGCTATTAACGGATAGCAAGCTCGCCGAGCAGGTTGCCGAAGCCTGCCTTGTACGGGCGAGAGACGAATTCAGCAGTGCACGGATAACCGAAGAATATGAGCAGATTTATTACCGGGTACTCGGACGCAAGGCTCCAAAGCTCAACTCGGTATGCAGTTAAACTACTCCGGGTGGGAAGGGATACTCCTTCTCCCCGGAGTCTTGTGTGTGAGGAGATGATGAACCTTGGTGAAACAGTGGAGTCAGGTTGACGCGCGAGTGGTGTCTGCGGGTGAAGAGGTGCTGAGACGCCTAGAAGACGCCGGCCATAAAGCATACTGGGTTGGCGGCTGTGTACGGGATGAGGTTATGGGAAGACCGGTGCATGATATGGACATTGCAACTTCTGCCAGACCTGAGATGGTTATTCAGCTGTTCGAACGCTGTATTCCTACCGGGCTTCAGCATGGAACGGTAACGGTGCTTATTAATAAGCAAGCTTTCGAGGTTACCACATTTCGTAAAGAGACTGAATACGAGGATCACAGGCGTCCAGCTGCGGTTGAATTTGTGGATGCGGTTCTTGAAGACCTGAAAAGGCGGGATTTCACGATGAACGCCATGGCCATGGATATCGATGGCAATCTGATTGATCCTTTCTGTGGCAGAGAAGATATCAAGGCTGGTGTAATCCGGTGTGTCGGCGAGGCGGACGAGAGATTTGAGGAAGACGCTCTGCGGATGGTCCGGGCTATCCGGTTCGCATCGGTGTTCGGATTCACACCCACGCTTAGCACATGGCGAGCCGTAATCCGTAACCGGGACAAGATGGATTATATCGCTATAGAGCGGATCCGCGCCGAGTTCGAGAAGATTCTGTACGGCCCTGACCCTCTGCGGGGACTGGAACTGTTAAGCCGAAGCCAGCTGCTTGAGAATTCCAAGCTTCCAACAGTACAAGTTCAGACTCAGCCTGACATGCTGAGGAAGCTTCCTCTGCTTCCCGCCGTACCTGCAGACCTTCGCTTGTCCCTGCTTGTTCAGGGGCTCGGGATTGAGACCGAATCTATTCCCGGCCTGTTGAAGAAATGGACCTTCCCCAACCGTGATGCCGAAGGTACGGTTAGTCTGATCCGGTTCGATCAGGAATGGATGGAGCAACTACGTGCCAGAAACAGTAGGTCGGCAGAAGAAATTGAGAAGTCGCTCCGTCCTCACTGGGTTGTATTGGAGCTGGCTTATGGCCAAGGTACGGCCGGTCTCTGGATTTCAAGAATGCAGACCCTATTGGAATCCACCAATAGGACTGATCATCTTCTACCCATCAACCGGGAGCAGCTTAAGATTCTGGAAGACTGGCATACAGCTATTCCTGTTCATCATGTTCGTGAGCTCAAGGTCAAAGGCAACGAGGTGCTTGAGGAGTCTGGACGGCCCGGGGGACCCTGGCTGGGGAGCTTGATGAAGCAGTTGCTTTATTCGGTTGCGGCGGGAGATGTCCCGAATACCAAGGAAGATTTGCTTAATGAAGTGAAACGGATGGTGAATCTGAGTGAAGCCTAATACAGTTCTGGACATGCTGCTGCAGAATCCAGGAGAATATATATCCGGTGAAGAAATTAGCAAGCGGTTGTCCATCAGCCGCACTGCGGTGTGGAAGCAGATTAACAAGCTGCGCGAGGCGGGTTATGAATTTGACGCGGTCTCCCGCAGGGGATACCGATTAATACAGAAGCCGGCAAGAATGGATCCCATCAGCCTGATGAGTGCGATGAATTCTTCTACCTTCGGTAAGCAATTGAAGATCTTGGAGGTTACGACGTCTACCCAGGAGGAAGTTAGGCGGCTTGCTGAAGAGGGCGCTCCTGAAGGGACGCTGGTGATTGCAGAGGAACAGACTGGAGGGCGCGGACGCTTGGGCCGTAAGTTCTTCTCTCCTCCTGGCAAGGGAATCTGGATGAGCCTGCTCTTAAGACCTGATCGACCCTTATCCTGCGCACCTCAGTTAACCTTGCTATTTGCCGTTGCCGTATGCAGGGCCATCAAAGCTGCAACCGGCGTTGAGAGCGGAATTAAGTGGCCGAACGATCTGCTTGTACAAGGCCGCAAAATCAGCGGGATTCTTCTGGAGTCGGTTGCAGAAGATGATCGGATTCGTTACTGCATTGCCGGGATCGGGATAAATGCGAACATGACGATAGAAGATTATCCAGAGGAATTGCGAAGCATCGTAACTTCGCTGCAGCTGGAGAGCGGGAAGCCTGTTAACCGGCCAGCCGTAATCGGAGCGGTAATGTCGGAGCTCGAACAGCTGTATCGGCTGTATCTGGAGGAGGGATTCACCCCGATCGCTCACTTGTGGGAAGCCCTGTCTGTTACAATTAACAAGGTGGTTACCGTGCATACTTCCAGAGGGCTGGTGTCCGGATATGCTGTAGGCATCGATGGGAATGGAGCCTTGATCCTGGAAAAAGCAGGCGAAAGGTTCACAGTATTCTCAGGAGATGTGCAACTTGGCGGTTGAAAAGTTGACCCGATCTGCTATACTGACCGTACGAGGTGGTATTGGCCTAGACCAAACTGCACTCCGAAATAAGTTGCAATAGTACATGATGTATCATGAATCTGGTTGCGTTGGATTCTGCTCTGAGCCGAAGGGACCGAGACAGAAGGGACGAACGTATGTTACTCTTCTATGGATCTATGGACTTTTCGGACTTTTTGGTGCACAGCTGAAAGGTTCTTTTTGTTGTGTACACATACTTCTAAATTTGGGATACCCAGAGGAGATGAAGGTCCGTGCTAAATATTGTAAAGATTAAAAAAATGAAACAGGACGGCGAAAAACTGACCATGATTACCGCCTATGACTACCCTTCTGCGAGATTGGCAGAGGAAGCTGGTGTGGATATGCTGCTTGTTGGTGATTCACTTGGCAATGTTGTATTGGGATACGATTCCACGGTTCCTGTAACTATTGATGATATGGTGTATCATTCCCGGGCGGTTAGACGCGGGGCTGAGCAGACTTTTATTGTGACAGATATGCCCTTTATGACTTATCATGGCGGCCTTGACGAGACGCTTAAGAATGTTAGAAGAATTATGCAGGAGGGTCACGCCCACGCTGTCAAAATGGAAGGTGGAGTTGAGATCTGCCTGGCTGTCGAGAGCACTGTGAAATCCGGTGTGCCAGTTCTTGGACATATCGGCCTCACTCCACAGTCGGTGAACCAAATTGGAGGCTATCGCATTCAGGGTAAGGACGACAAGGATGCGCGGCGGCTGCTCGAAGATGCCAAGGCGCTGGAGAGAGCTGGGGCCTTCGGTGTCGTTCTCGAGCTGGTGACCGAAGAAGTAGCCGCGGAAATTTCCAGACAGCTCTCCATTCCGACCATCGGCATCGGGGCGGGCAGGGCATGTGATGGCCAAGTGCTTGTGTATCATGATGTACTGAAATACGATTCGGATTACCGGGAGAAGCGGTTCGTCAAGACCTTCGCGGATATCGGGAATGAAATTCGAAGCGGCATTCGCGAGTATGTGCGGGAAGTCAAATCAGGTCAGTTCCCGGGGAAAGAGCATGTGTTCCACGCTGAGGAGAACGTGGTTGATGCATTGTACGGCAAAGGAAAGGTGGACACCCGGTCATGATCGTTATAGATAAAGTAACAGATCTAAGGCAGTATGTGAAACAGCAGCGGCTCAGCGCCGTCAAGACAGCCGGACGAGAGCTGTCCGTAGGCTTTGTGCCTACGATGGGCTTTCTTCACGATGGTCATGCCAGCCTGCTGAAGCAGGCAAGGGAACAGAATGACCTTGTGGTTTTGAGCATTTTTGTGAACCCCATTCAGTTCGGTCCGAATGAAGATCTGGATCGCTATCCCCGCGATGAGCAGCGGGATCTCGCTTTGGCAGCTCGGGAAGGCGTAGATGTTGTCTTTCTGCCAAGCGTGCAGGAGATGTACCCTCAGCCTACGAAGACGAAGATCGCTGTGTCCGAGCTTACTGAAGAGCTGTGCGGTGCTTCGCGTCCCGGCCATTTCGACGGGGTAACCACAGTGGTGGGTAAGCTGTTTCATATGGTCGCACCCGATACAGCATATTTCGGGCTCAAGGATGCCCAGCAGGTGGCGGTCATTCGTCAAATGGTGGATGATTTGAACTTTGATATTAAGATCGTTCCCTGCCCCATAGTCCGTGAGTCAGATGGACTGGCGCTGAGCTCGCGGAATGTATATTTAAGCGAAGAAGAGCGGGAGCAGGCACTTATCCTGTCCAGATCTCTCCGTGAAGCAGAAGACTGGATTAAAAGCAATCCGGCAGTAACCACTGACGAAATTCGTGAAAGTCTGATTCGTAATATTAAGTCTCAGCCCTTGGCTGTCATTGATTATGTCGATATATTAGCTTTTCCGTCACTTACTCCAGTCCATACAGATGCCGCAATAAATGATCTGGATGTAGAAATCTTAATCGCCCTGGCGGTTAAATTCGGAACAACTCGCCTGATTGATAATATTCTTCTTACTACCAAAGGAGTGGCAACCCATGTATAGAACCATGATGAAATCCAAAATTCACCGCGCAACCGTAACGGAGGCGAACCTTAACTACGTGGGCAGCATTACCATCGATGAGAACCTTATGGAGCGCGCCGACCTGCTTGAGAATGAGAAAGTACAAATTGTAAACAATAATAACGGTGCCCGTCTCGAGACGTATGTCATCCCTGGACCACGCGGGAGCGGGGTAATCTGTCTTAATGGAGCGGCAGCAAGACTGGTTCAGCCGGGAGATACAGTCATTATCATTTCCTATGCCCAGATGTCCCAGGAGGAAGTTCGTGATCATAAGCCTACAGTCCTGTTCGTGGACGGAAATAACCGCCCAGTTGAGACCGCGAGCTACGAGGTGCATGCGACAGTCCGTTAAGCAGTCATCCATTATTTAAGGTGTTCCTTCAAGTATGAAAACATCCGCCTGAACAAAAAATGAACATAGGGCCGCAGCTTGCTTTCATTTTCGTTTAGGGTGGGATGCAGATGATGTTTCAGCATGTATTTGCGGAAATGAATGACATGTTGGAGGAAATCGCCGAGATGTACCCAGTTGCAAAAGGTAACCAAAAGCAGGAGCTTAGCAAAAAGTGGCAGATGCTCAAAACGATGAGCGATGGCATTATCGAAGAGTGGTTATCATTTGAGGAGAAAATGAGTGATGTGCGCAAAAGCTGGGGGTTCGCGGAATCCGCTGAGACTGTGGAGCTTCCTGAGATGAAGTCGGGATCCTTCATTAAGGGCCAGGGCTACTACAAGCTGATGATGTATTCCCATGCGGCCGAACAGTTCACGCGTACTACCGAGGAGTTTCAAGACAGTCTGCTGGCCCGGATTTACCTGGCCATGTCCTATCTGAATATGGATGATACCCGGGAGGCGGGACGTCATTTTCAGTGGGTGCTGCCACTGACCGACAATAAGCGGCTTAGATCCATCATTTATAACGCGCTGGGCTGTATTGAGGCGAAGATGAACCATATGGACAAGGCGCAGGAATATTTTACACTCGCACATCATATTGATCCTTCATTCACAGAGCCTTTGAATAATCTGGATGTGTGTCAGCAGAAAAGGGGATCGCTGCAGTTCGGAACTCAGCTTGCTTCCTTAATGTAGTGATCTTAATTGGATGAACGATGCGACCTGTACTGATGGGGGATTATTCGCATCGTTTTTTTTGTTTTTTTGCCGTTGAATAAAGGGTGCGAATATTTGTTTGCATGTCTTAATTTCCAAACCGAGTTTTTTTTGTTATGCTGTTAGAGAGACTGGAATGAAAGGTAATGAGTATATAATGAAATATGCCGTTCTCGATTTTGAAACGACAGGTAACCAGTCCTCTGATGAAATTATTCAAGTTGGGCTTGCTATTATAGATCACGATCGCACGATTAGTCAGGTATATTCTTCTTATGTGAAGCCAAGTGTGCCGATCCCGCCTTTTATCTCCGGGCTAACAGGGATAACCGATGAGGATGTCCATGGCGCACCCTTACTGGATGAGGTCATGATGGAAATGGTCCCTCTGCTGGACGATGTGGTCCTCGTTGGACATAATGTAGCATTTGACTTTAATTTCTTGCAGAGTGCTTTGGACAAGACGGGCTATTTGCCCTTTACCGGCAGAATTCTGGATACGATGGATTTCCTGAAAGTGATGTTTCCTTCGCTTACCTCGTATCAGCTTGGCTTTGTGTCGGGTGAATTCGGAATAACTCATGAGAGACCGCATCAAGCGGATTCCGATGCTTTGGCAACCGCACTTATATTTATTAAATGTCTGGAAGAAATTGATGAGCTTCCTCTGCTTGCTTTGCAGCGGCTGTCTGACCTGTTCTCAGGCGAGGACAGTGATCTGGGATGGTTCTATGATGCTGCACTGCAGGACAGAGAACGGGAGACGGATCCTTCAACCGATGGCTATACGTACTATCGTCAATTCGCGCTTCGTACTGAAGATTGGATCGATATCAAGCCTCCGCGGAGTGATGATTTCGATAATCCTCTTGAGGATAAGTCTTTCGAACAGTTCATGGATGAGGTTCGTGCCAATTTGAAGGGCAAACTTCCCGGTTACGAGGAGCGGGAAGCTCAGAATATTATGCTTGGAGACGTCATGCAGGCCTTTGATGAGGAGAAGCACCTCCTGGTTGAAGCGGGCACCGGCACAGGGAAGTCACTCGGTTACCTGCTGCCTGCAATTTATCACAGCGTTAAGTCTGAAGAGAAGGTTATGGTAAGTACACATACTATTAACCTGCAAGAGCAGCTTCGCGAGAGGGATATTCCTCTGCTCACGGACGTGGTTCCTTTTCCATTTCGGGCAGCCATCTTCAAAGGACGGGGGCATTATTTGTGTCTGCGCAAATTTGAACATAAAATAAACAAGAGAGACTTCGCGACACCCAAGGAAGAGGTAATGATAGCCGCTCAGATGATCGTATGGCTGACCCAGACCGAGACGGGCGATGATGAAGAACTGAACCAGGGTAACCGGGGGGCTGATTTCTGGGAGACGGTTGCCAGCGAATCGGATTCATGCCTCGGCCGCTCATGCCCGTGGTTCCGCAAGTGCTTCTACCATAAAGCCAAACATGAGGCAGGTGTGGCTGATGTGGTAATCACGAATCACTCCAAGCTGTTCACAGATGTGAAAGCGGGGCATCAGCTGCTTCCAAGTTATGAACGTCTTGTAATTGATGAGGCGCACCATCTGGAAGAAGTAGCAGGCAAGCATTTAGGTATGAATATGAAGTACTTCACCGTCGTGCATACCTTGACCCGCCTCTACAAGGACAGCCGAACCGGGCAGCTCCCTAACCTGCGGGCCCAGCTTCAGACCAGTGGGTCTGAGAAAGCAAGTGAGTGGGTAAGCGTGATTGATAATCTGTACCCGGAGATTCTTGAGATCAAGGAGAGCTGGGATCGTCTCAGCGATCAATTGTTCGGACTTATGCCTGAGCGAAGCGATGCGGCTCCGGGAGATCCGGGACAGTTCGTGCTTCGTCTGCTTCCGCACAAGAAGCCTAAGAATTGGGATGCGCTTAGTGAAATCGAGAATCAGATCTATATGACCATGGGCACGGTAATCCGCAAGGGTGAACGTATGGTGAATGAGCTGAAGGATGATGACGACAACTACAGCTCCGAGAGCCTGGTGACGGATATCAGTGGACTTTTCAAGGATTTGGGAGCAGAGAGGGACAGTATTCGTTCATTTATGAAGCTTGACAATGAGGAGACCGTCTACTGGCTTGAGGGTAACGGTCATTACCGAAGCCGGTCTCTGCAGATTTTTGCGGTGCCTGTAGAGGTAAGCGAACAGCTTAAAGCCCTGTTTTTTGACAAAAAGAAAAGTGTCATCATGACTTCTGCCACCTTATCCGTAGATAAGTCGTTCCAGTACATGATCGAACAGCTGGGTCTAACGGAAGCTTCCGAGCAGGATAAGCTGCTCACTTCACTGCTTCCTTCCCCGTTCAAGTACAGGGAACAGGCTCTGCTTGTCATCCCCCGGGATTTCCCGAGTGTGAAGGGCAGTGTCGGGGACGATCATTTTGTGAACACACTTGTGCAGTCTCTCGCAGACTCGGCGGTGGCTACGGAGGGTCGGATGCTCGTACTGTTCACGTCATACCGGATGCTGAGACAGGTGTATGATCCGCTGAAGGAGGTTCTGTCCGCTCAGGGGATCACTGTCATTGGACAAGGGGTGGACAGCGGGAACCGGACCAAGCTAACCCGGAGATTTCAGGGCCAGCAGGCCTCTGTCCTGCTCGGTACAAGCAGCTTCTGGGAAGGCGTGGATATACCCGGTGAGGCTCTAACGAGTCTGGCTATCGTGCGTCTGCCGTTCCAACCCCCGAACCATCCACTGGTGGAAGCCAAGAGCGAAAGGCTGCAGCAGCAGAAGAAGAATCCTTTTATGAAGCTGTCTGTACCGCAAGCAGTAATCCGCTTCAAGCAGGGTTTTGGACGGCTTGTGCGTTCCTCTCAGGACCGCGGTATCGTAATTGTATATGATACGCGAATTCTGGAGTCCTACTACGGAAAGTATTTCCTGTATTCTCTGCCAGGCCCGAAGATGGAGCATATGCCCACCAATCAGATGGTGCCCCGGATTTCGGAATGGCTTCAGCACCGGTAATGACCGGACTCAATTGCATTAGGGGGAAAAGAAATGAAGTCGGAGAAAATTTCAGATGCGGTGGTGCGCAGATTGCCCGTATATCTGCGCTTTCTGAATGAGCTGAGTCACCGGGAAGTCTCAACCGTCTCCTCACAGGAGCTTGGGCAGAAGCTGGATCTCAATCCGGCTCAAATCCGCAAGGATCTTGCTTACTTTGGTGATTTCGGACGAAAAGGTATTGGCTACGATGTCGCCTATCTAATAGAGAAGATACGCCAGATTCTCAATCTGGACCAGCAGATTAATGTGGCTCTGGTTGGAGCAGGGAACCTGGGTCAGGCTCTGTCCAACTACAATACTTATCTGAAGGATAACATGAAGATCGTGGCCGTGTTCGATGCTTCAGAGCAGAAAGTCGGCCAGAAAATAAATTCTCTAACTGTGCAGCCGATAGAAGATCTGGTTGCTACCGTGAAGAAGCTGGGGATCCGGATTGGAATCATCACGGTCCCTGACTTTGAGGCGCAGCGCGTTGCAGATCAGCTTATCGAAGCCGGTATTGAAGCAATTCTTAACTTTGCGCCTACAATTTTGAAGGTGCCTGCACAAGTGCGGCTGCACGCTGCTGATTTTACAACCGATCTGCTCAGTCTGGCCTATTATTTGGGAGATGGAAAGGAAGCACTGACAAATGAGTCGTAAATGGTTAATCGAGAATGGAAGCTTTGCTGTGTTGGAAGAGGGACGTTCTGTTGTTAAGGGATATATGTTAATTGAGGACGATCTGATTACATATGTGGGAGAGGCCCGCCCGGAGATTGAAGAAGGAACAGATACGTTCGATGGTAGAGGCTTGCTGTTCGCACCAGGACTGATCAATACACATGGTCATGCTGCGATGTCCCTGCTTCGTGGTTATGGAGATGATATGCTGCTTCAGGCGTGGCTGCAGGAGAAAATGTGGCCGATGGAAGCGAAGTTCACTTCCCGTGATGTATATTGGGGAACAGCCCTGTCTGTGGTCGAGATGCTTAAAGGAGGAACAACAACCTTCCTGGACATGTATGATCATATGGATCAAGTGGCGAAGGTAGCTGACGAATCGGGTATCCGTGCTGTGTTGATGCGCGGTGCCATCGGGCTGTGCCCAGAGGACGTACAGCAGCAGAAGCTTGAGGAAGCAATACGGTTCGCTAAGGACTGGCATGGCAAAGCGGATGGCCGGATTACGACCATGATGTCTCCGCATTCCCCATACACTTGTCCGCCTGCGTTCATTGAGAAGTTCGTACAAGCTGCACATGATCTGGATCTGCCGCTCCATACCCACATGTCCGAGACAGCTGCTGAAGTGCAGCAGAATATCGAAGAGTA
The DNA here is from genome assembly GCF_023704175.1 of Paenibacillus sp. YPG26. Lineage (NCBI taxonomy): Bacteria > Bacillati > Bacillota > Bacilli > Caryophanales > Paenibacillaceae > Paenibacillus > Paenibacillus sp. YPG26. The sequence continues at coordinate 1,831,356 of NZ_CP084530.1, forward strand.
TGGTCTTCGTCCAACGATGCATTTGGAGAAGCTTGGTTTCTTCTCCCGGCCTTCGATCATTGCCCATGGTGTGCATCTAACTGATGAAGAAATCGGGATTCTTGCCAACCATAAAGTTGCAGTCTCGCACAATCCAGGCAGTAATCTGAAGCTTGCAAGCGGAGTTGCCCGTGTTGTTGATCTACAGAAGGCAGGCGTGGTCGTATCCCTTGGTACAGATGGGGCTGCCAGCAATAACAATCTGGATATGTTCGAAGAGATCAGGTTGGCAGCCTTGATCCATAAAGGTGTATCCGGTGATCCTACAGCTGTACCGGCAGAAGAAGCGCTTAAGATGGGAACGGTCTACGGGGCAGAGTCGGTATACCTTCCGAATACCGGAAGGCTGGCTGAAGGCATGAAAGCAGATTTCATTGCCTTGAACACAGACCAGGCTCATTTTATTCCGCATACGGATTTTATATCACATATTGTATACTCAGCGGGTCCTAAAGATGTAGAGCATGTCTGGGTGAACGGGAATCAGGTAGTCAAGCATGGCAGCTGTCTAACCATTGATGAAGAGCGGGTGCGCAGAGAAGCTCAGGCTTGTTTCGAAGGATTGCTCTCCCGCTAAGCGGAGCACTTCTGAGTGAAGGGGAGTGATCGCATGAAGAGAAAAACAAAACGGATCCTGATATCCGTATTTACTGTCTTGCTGATCCTGTTCGGTATTCAGCGCTACTATGTGTATACCATGGAAGATTACTGGAATGAGAAGGACGCGGCGGTGATTGTAGCCAAGCAGCAGGCTAATCTGGCTTCGTTCACGCATGCCAGTAAATCTGTATGGGATACGGTATGCTGGGTTATTGAAGGGAAAAATGCAGCAGGAGAAGATATTGTAGTCTGGGTCGTGGACGGCAAGGTTGACCATCAGGAGCTGGCCAAGAACGGGGTTAGCCTGGAACAGGTTAAGAGCAGCATCAAGTCCCAGATGCCGGATATCTCCATTGTTCGTCTTGTTCCGGGTATCTTTGACCAAGGGACTGGGAAGCAATACGTATATCAATTGTTCTATAAAGAAGGCGATCACTACAACTACAAATTCTATCGGTTCACAGATGGACAGGCATTGCCTAATACTTATACATTACCGAATCGATAGGCTTTATTGCAGGTGTGCCTAAGCAAAAAGACCTTCCTAATTAAATAGGAAGGTCTTTTTTGAATTGCGAACAATTCTTGAACTTTGAAAGAATATATCAATAATTTCAATTATTTTCTAAAATAAGCTTAGAAAAAAGTATATATTCTATGATATACTATTGCTTGTACAAATGAATATAAAAGGGTACACAAAAAAACGGAGAAATCCGTTAATTTTTTCGAAAGCTGCAATTCTTATGTATCTTATGTATTAATTTTATTAATGTATTGATTTTATTAAGGGGGATATCCATTGAAACTACGTCTTGTACCATTAATTACTAGCGCTGTTATCTCCGCTACCCTTCTTTTTGGTGGGTGGTTCGCCTATAGTCAGTTTGGGGTTGAGGCCCCGCTCAAGAAATTGGTTACCAATTATGAAGGTGTGAAGAATGCTCAATTTGATATTAACCAGAAACAGGTGGACTTGAAACTCGATTTGGAGCCAAAAACAGATTTAAGAGGTTTGGTTAAGCAGTTGACGGTGGATGGCAAGTCAATTATCGGCACTCGCAAGTTAAGATTAACCGTGGTGGATCACTCCAACAAAGTGCTTGATCAGTGGTGGTCAAGAGCGCTATTTCCGGTAGCGGAAGCTATGGACAACAAGAAATATACCGAGATTCCAGTTACGCTTGAAAAGCTCAAAGAAGGTACACCAGGACTATCAGTGAATACAGTAATGGATAATCAGAACATTTATGTATCTCTGTCTGACGGTAAAGCCAGCAAGTTCATAATACTTCCGCGTGTGCCGGGTGAGATGGGGGTATGGAATAATGTCTAAGTTCATGAAAGAAATCGTTGTCGGGGTTGTCACGGTGCTGCTTGTGTTCCTTGCATATATCGGAGTTAATATTATTCCGATCGTGATTGGATTAGCTATGGTCGGTGCTCTCTTTGCGGTGGTTCAAATGAAAGGCGGAATTACCGTAGGTGCTTCCCAGGACCGCAAGCGGAAGAAGGCGGGTCCCGCTAAGCTGACTTTTGAAGAAATTGGTGGACAGGATAATGCGAAGCAGGAGCTTCGTGAGGCCCTTGATTTCATGGTCAGACATGAAGAAATTCAGAAATTCGGGATTCGTCCGCTAAAAGGTATCCTGCTGACCGGTCCTCCGGGAACCGGTAAAACCTTGATGGCTAAGGCTGCGGCTCATTATACCAAGTCCGTATTTGTGGCAGCCTCAGGTTCTGAGTTCGTGGAAATGTATGTAGGCGTGGGTGCAGGACGCATTCGGGAATTGTTCAAGGAAGCCCGTACACGTGCCGCACAGGAGAAGAAAGAGAACGCAATTATTTTCATAGATGAGATTGATGTAATCGGGGGCAAACGTGAAGGCGGCCAGCAAAGGGAGTACGATCAGACCCTGAACCAGCTTCTTACGGAAATGGACGGTATTTATAACTCGGACGCCCCTCGCATTCTGGTCATTGCAGCAACGAACCGCAAAGAGATGCTGGACAGTGCGCTGCTGCGCCCAGGACGCTTTGACCGTCATATCCAGGTTGAATTGCCTGATAAGAAAGGGCGCAAGCACATTCTTGAGCTGCATGCCAAGAATAAGCCGCTGAATGCGGACGTTAGCCTTGATAGGCTTGCCGAGGAGACCTATGGCTTCTCAGGAGCCCAGTTGGAGAGTGTCATGAATGAAGGAGCCATCTATGCCATGAGGGAGAACCTTCAGATCATTGACCAGCGTCACTTGTCTATGGGTGTGGACAAGGTTATGCTCGGTGAGAAGACAGACAGGGAGTCAACGGAGGAAGAGAAGCGCAGAGTAGCTGTGCATGAACTCGGACATGCTGTGCTGGCTGAGATTGTGGCTCCAGGCAGTGTGAATCAGGTTGCTCTAAGTCCTCGTGGGCAGGCCTTGGGATATGTGCGTCATAATCCACAGCAGGAGCAGTATTTATATACCAAATCATATCTTGAAGGACAGATAATGGTCGCTCTTGCAGGAGCTGCTGCCGAGGAGATCTATTATGGGGGCAGAAGTACGGGTTCCCGCAATGACTTTGAGCAGGCGCTCAAGCTTGTGCATACGATGATGACGTCAGGGCTCACCCGGCTTGGCATTGTCAATATGGATATGGTTACGAAGGAGGTTCTCATGAATGAGAACAGCCGGATCCTGGATGATCTTGCGGCACGCACCAAATCTGCTTTGATTGCGCACTCGGCGGTATTCGACAAATCTCTTGAAATTCTTATACATGAGGAACGTCTCTCCGGAGAACAATTTCGTTGTCAATTTCGTGACAGCGTTCTGTTACCAGCCTGATTTTATCAGGTTGGTAATTTTTTTTTACTTTTTATTCGTGCTAAGATATTATTAGATGTTGGGTATAAAAAGATGTATTATTCGACATCAGGGGTATAATAAGATGTAGGGATTAATACAAAGGATGGAGAGAGACACCATGTACTTTAAAAAAATAGGCGTTATCGGCGGCGGTACGATGGGCCAGGGCATTTGTGAAATGCTTGCAGCAAAAGGATTAGATGTTCTGCTCGTTGAGGAGAATTCAGACAAATTGAACCATGCATACAGCATGATAGAGACAAGCCTAGATAAACAGCTGGAGAAGTGGGCAATTACCCAGGCGGAGAAGAAGCTGATTCTGTCCCGCATTCAGAAAGTTACCCATTTCGCCGAACTCGGATCCTGCGATATGGTGATCGAGACAATCTCGGAAGATTTGAATGCAAAGAGAGAAGTCTTCACCCAGCTTGACCAGGTCTGCCCGAGCAATATCATACTTGCAAGTAATACTTCAACACTTAGCCTGACAGAGATTGCCGGAGGCACAATGTATCCGGAACGCGTCATCGGCATGCACTTCATTTATCCAGTATCCCGTATCGACCTGGTTGAAATTATTCGCGGCTTGAAGACCTCTGATAGTACTTTCGATAATACTAAACGTTTTGTTGAAGAAGTTGTAGAGAAACGCGGCATTATGGTATATGAATCACCTGGATTCGTGACCTCCCGTATCATCTGTATTCTTATTAACGAGGCACTGCATGTGCTTGGTGAAGGCGTTGCAACGGCTGAAGATATCGATGATTCCATGCGGGTCGGATATCAGTTCCAGTACGGACCGCTTGAGATGGCAGACCGCTTCGGACTTGACTCGGTTCTTGCCGCACTTGAGCGCATGTTCCGTGAGTTCGGCGAGCTTAAATACCGTCCTTCCTTTGTACTTAAGAAGATGGTCCGTGCCGGCAATCTGGGCGTGAAGACGGGCGAAGGCTTTTTCAAATACGACAAGGATGGTGACCGGATATGAAAGTTCTCGTCATAAATGCGGGCAGCTCTTCTCTAAAATATCAGCTGTACAATATGGAGGATGAGTCAGTTCTGGCGAAAGGGCTCGTTGAACGGATTGGTATGGATTCCTCTATCCTGACACACAAGCCTACTAATAAAGAAGAAGTTACCGAGGTAAGCGAGATTCTTGAGCACACTACCGCGATTCGTAAGGTGCTTGAGAAGTTGACAGACAAAGAGCATGGAGTCCTGGACTCCGTTGATGAGATTCAAGCTGTTGGGCACCGCGTCGTGCACGGCGGTGAGACATTTAAGGGATCCGCGCTTGTAACGAGTGAAGCAAAGGCAGAGATCCGGAGGCTGTTCGACTTGGCTCCGCTGCATAATCCGCCGGCTATTATGGGAATTAATGCGGCAGAGAAGAATATGCCGAATGTTCCGCAGGTTGTTGCGTTTGATACCGCCTTCCACCAGACGATGGAGGAGAAGGTGTTCCTGTATCCTATTCCTAGAGTGTTGTACAAGAAGCATCATGTCCGTAGATACGGAGCACATGGTACATCCCACGAATACGTAAGTAAGGCAGCTGCCGCGTATCTTGAGCGCCCAATCGAGGATCTTAAGATTATTACCTGCCACATCGGTAACGGTGCCAGTCTTACGGCGGTTAAAGGCGGGGTCTCTGTAGACACTTCCATGGGGCTAACTCCTCTTGAAGGACTGATGATGGGAACACGAAGCGGGGATCTGGATCCTGCTGTTGTCACTTTTGTCATGAACAAAGAGGAGCTCTCCATTAGTGAAGTGAATTCCATGCTTAACAAACACAGCGGACTGCTTGCAATCTCCGGTGTGAGCAGTGATATGCGTGACATTACTGACGGGATGGAGGCCGGAGAGGCCAATGCTACTCTCGCCTTCGAGATGTATGAGTATCGTCTGCGCAAGTATATCGGTGCCTATGCTGCAGCGATGAACGGGGTAGACGCAATCGTGTTCACGGCAGGTGTCGGAGAGAACTCCGTCGTTGTCCGCGAGAAGGTGTGCGAGAATCTGTCATACCTGGGCGTTGAGATTGATCCGGAGCTGAACAAGATCCGTTCAGGAGAGCCGCGCCGGATTTCGTCCGCTAATTCCAAAGTTGAGGTTCTAGTCGTGCCAACGAATGAGGAGCTTGTGATTGCACGGGATACGAACCGGATTGTTCAGGAAACCAAGCAAGCTAATAATTAATGCAGCAGTTAGAGGAGCGGGATAACATGGCGGTCAAGACAGTGATTCGTCAAGTCGGTAATCATGTAGGGGAGACAGTGACCCTGGGTGCTTGGGTGAACAACAAGCGCTCAAGCGGGAAGATCCAATTCCTGCAGCTTCGTGATGGTACTGGTTATATTCAAGGTGTGGTTGTTAAGAGTGAGGTGTCTGAAGAAATATGGGACAAGGCCAAGAGCCTGACCCAGGAGAGCTCACTCTATGTTGAAGGGGTAATCCGTGAAGAGCCCAGAAGCGCTTCGGGTTATGAGATGACGGTAACTGATATTGAGATCATCCATCTCACAGAGAATTATCCAATAACTCCTAAAGAGCACGGGGTTGATTTCTTGATGGATCACCGGCACCTGTGGCTTCGTTCTTCGAAGCAGCGTGCCATTATGGTCATCCGGGCCGAGATCATTCGCGCGATCCAGCAGTTCTTTGATCATAACGGGTTCACGTTGGTGGATCCGCCAATTTTGACGCCTACCTCCGCAGAGGGAACAACCAATTTGTTCCACACCAAATATTTTGATGAGGATGCTTATCTGACCCAAAGTGGTCAGCTCTATATGGAAGCTGCGGCTATGGCTCTTGGCAAGGTGTATTCCTTCGGACCAACCTTCCGTGCTGAGAAGTCCAAGACCCGCCGGCATCTGATTGAGTTCTGGATGATCGAACCCGAGATGGCGTTCACGGATCATGAGGAGAGCCTTCAGGTTCAGGAGAACTTTATTTCTTATGTAGTCCAGTCCGTGCTCAAGAACTGCAGGGCGGAGCTTGAAGCTGTTGGGCGGGATGTCTCCAAGCTGGAGAATATAAAGGCCCCGTTCCCGCGGATTACTTACGATGAAGCGATTGAGTTCCTTCATACTAAGGAATTTGATATTCCCTGGGGTGAGGATTTCGGTGCCCCACATGAGACGGCGATTGCCGAACGTTATGATAAGCCCGTCTTTATCACCCACTATCCAAAGGATATCAAAGCTTTCTATATGAAGCCGGATCCGAACCGTCCTGATGTGGTTCTCTGTGCCGACATGATTGCTCCTGAAGGATATGGTGAGATTATTGGCGGATCACAGCGGATTGATGACCCTGAACTGATGGAAGAACGCTTCAAGGAGCACCAACTCTCCACTGAGACCTATCAATGGTATCTGGATCTACGGAAGTATGGATCGGTTCCTCACTCAGGATTTGGTCTTGGGCTTGAGCGGACTGTGGCCTGGATATGCGGACTTGAGCATGTGCGTGAGACGATTCCATTCCCGCGTACCCTGTACCGTCTGTATCCTTAAGTAATAACAGCTATATGTTGTACCCGATTTGAAGAGGTGAACGTGTAATGGATTTGGGTGAGGGTTGGAAGCTTTGGGCGAATGGGATGGCCTTCGGATTGGAAAAGGGTGCAGCGAGCATCCCTTACGCTTTGCTGGCTTATTACCGGAAGCTCAAGCTTACCGATACAGAAGCAATGCTGCTGATTCAGCTGCTTGCTTTCAGACAGATAGAGCAATCGGATTTCCCCTCTATGGAAGAGATTGAGCGGAGAATGGGGGGGACACCCTCTGTGGTAGCCAGCGGAATCCGCAAGCTGATGAAGGATGGATGGCTGTCGATTGATGAAGTTACTGATTCAGCCGGGATACGCTCAGAACGTTACAATCTGACAGGCATGTACCACAAATTAAGTGTTTGTCTTGCTGAAGAAGCGGCTGCCGAACGGCAGAAGGATCGCTTCATGATGGACGAAGAGCCTGCTTCCACATCTGCTGAAGACGAGCAGCGCAATCTGTTCTTCGTCTTCGAGAAAGAATTCGCCCGTCCGCTTTCTCCGATGGAATGTGAGACCATTTCAGGCTGGCTGGATCAAGACGGGTATGTGGATGAACTGATCCGGCTTGCTTTGAAGGAAGCCGTGTTCGCTGGAAAAGTACACTTCCGATATATTGATCGGATTCTGCTGGAGTGGGGGCGGAATGGGGTCAAGACGGCCCAGGATGCCAAAGAGTATATGAAAAGATTCCGCGGAAATAACAAATAAGGTCCTATACTGGAGGTTGATCCATCAGCAGAGTCTGATCGGAGCAGCCTCTTTTTACATAGCAGAAGCATTCCTTGTCACAACTACTATAATTAATCATAGGAACATCTGAACTAAACTAATATAATCATGCAAAAAAATATGAAATTCATGCAGGGGTCAACTTCTCTCATGACGTCTATTAGTTGGAAGGAGGGGAGAGATATAGAAGAGGAACAACGGATCAGCCAGATCCTGCAAGGGAACCAGGAGGCGTTCAGACAGCTGGTGAATGACTACGGCCCTTATCTGTACCGGATGGCTTACTCGGTGCTGCATGATCAGAAGGAAGCGGAGGACACCGCGCAGGAGACGTTCATTCAGGTCTACAAGTCTCTCCCCGAGTATCGTTCTCAAGGCTTCAAGACATGGATCACGCGGATCTGCATCAACAAAGCAATTGACTGCAAGCGAAGGCGTATACGCCGCAGAGAAGATGAGTGGGAGAATGAAGAAGTACTACAGCATATTCCGGCCGCGGAGGGGGATGCGCTGGATAGCCTGGTAAGAAAGGAACGTATTCAGAGAGTGGCCAGCCGGATTCATGAGCTTCCGGATTCTCATAAAGAGATCGTAACAGCCTTTTACTTGAATGAGATGAGCTATGAGCAGATTGCCGCCGCACAGAGCATTGCGGTGAAGACGGTGGAATCCCGGCTCTATCGGGCAAGACACTGGATAAGGGAGCATTGGAAGGAGGAGGATTGGTCGTGACTGATGGCACGCAGCGGCAAGAAATGTGGAGACAGTACATACTTGGTGAATTAAGTCCCGGCAAGCGGGATGAGCTGGATCAATGGTTAGCTGAAGATGAGACCGCATTAGAAGAATATTTGGTTGTGTTCGAAAGTATGGAGCATCCCATTGGGGATTTGCCTGACATATATGCATTTACTGACCGGGTGATGAATGCCTTACCGGTAAATGATTCCTCAGTGAATCAGCCACTTCAGCTTCATCGTAAGTGGGCTTGGATTAAGCATCCAATCACGCATTATACGATAGCCGCGTCTATTACTCTGCTGCTTATAACCTCTGGATTCTTCGATCGGCTGGAGCAGAACGCTGATCATTTGTGGAGTGGAGATAACGGTTCTATCAGTGAGCAGTGGCTGAGCCGGACTACAAGCTGGCTGGATTCTTGGAATAGATCTGATAAGTGAAAGGATGAATGAAATGCCGGTAATACGTAATCGGGTAACGGCTTTTTTTATGAATTTTCTGCCCGGCCTTGGCCATTTATATTGGGGTAAAAAGATAAGATGTTTCTTCTATATGCTGTTCTTCTGCGGATTTTTGTTGGGAGGGTTCACACTAGCCCTGCTATCTAATCATGGTGAGCCATTTGTGTTCGGTATTGTCTGCGCGGCTTTGGTATGGGGAATCAGCATGTTTGACCTGTTCATTGTGCTGCTGAAGGATTACCCCAATCAGGGGTATAACTCAGGTTATCCAAGCCCTGAGAACAGCAGCCGACTTGATGCGGAACGCTTCTTCACCATTTTGCTCTCTTTCGTGCCTGGCCTGGGACACTTCTATATGGGGCTTATGCAGAGAGGGCTATCGTTTCTCGTTGCCTTCTTCGGAACAATTACAATGCTCGTCTTTCTCGCCGGGATTACTAACGATTCAGTTCTGGTCTTCCTGTGTGTACTGCCTGTAATCTGGTTGTACTGCATGTTCGATGCGGTGCAGTGCATTCACCGCAAATTATCGGGAGAAGTATTAACAGACCGGACTCTCTTCGGCGATTGGGAGATTAGCCGGGAGAGCGGGCGGAGAAGCAAGTTCTTAGCTACCTTGTTGTCTGTAATTCCTGGTGCCGGCCAGATGTATATGGGACTTCAAAAGCGGGGACTCCAGCTCATGGTCTTGTTCCTGGGAACATTCTATATCATTGATGTGATCCGGTTGTCCTTGTTCCTGCTCCTGCTTCCTTTGATCTGGTTTTACAGCTTCTTCGATGGACTCCAGATCGTCAGCAGATATGGAAGAGAGCCTTTGATTGACAAGCCTCTGATAGTGGCCCTCGGGAATCATAGGCGCTTGCTTGGAACCATCTTGCTGCTCTTGGGTATGTATTATATCAGTATGAATATGATTGTGCCCTGCCTGGCAGCTCATTTTCCGGAGCTCTGGATTGAGTATCGTGTTAATAAATATTTGAAGCCTTTCATTGTATCGGTTGTGTTGATTGGCGGGGGATTGAGGCTGCTTACAGGCAGTAAGCGTAAGGTTGCCAAGAATCATGTGGAGATTAGCAACTTTGATCATGACCGATTATAGAATCTTTGATTTGGCAGAAGTGCCTCAAGCCAGACTTTATACAAGTGTTAACTTGGGTTTGATATTATGGCAGGTGGGATAGGAACGTAAGAAGAGGAGACACAAGGTCCATGTCATTTGGTTAAGCTATATCAATGACATGGAGCGCTTGGTGCCTCCCCTTTTTTTGATTGAACTATAATTGAATCACAGACGGATATGATGACCAGTGAATGGATAAGTGTTCCGTGCTACTATTGACGGAGAGCTAAGCTCCGGTAAATATGCTCAAAAATAAACTCAAACGATTCCAAGTGGCGTTTGGCCTCAAACGCATTCGCTCCCCAAGCATAGATGCCATGATTGCGCAGCACGATTCCCGGGATATCCGGATTCAGTGCAGCTGGAATCAGCTCGGCAATCCGAGGTATCTCTGCATAGTTCGGAACGACAGGAATCTCAATACGGGCATTCTCTTCCCAGATTCCCAAGCCTTTAATCAGCTCAATTCCTTGAGCAGGAATTGCTCCTTTGTCGCCATAACCTTCACTAATGATGTTGTTGTAGATGGTATGTACGTGGAAGATCGCACCGCAACCGGTAAGGCGGTAGATCTCGGCATGGATGAGGGTCTCCGCACTAGGCTTTAAGCTGGTAGCTTCGCAGGGACGGCCTTGCTGATCCACGAACAGGAAGTCCTCGGGTGTATGGACGGATTTGTCTTTGCCGCTTGAAGTTACGGCGAAATGAAAGGTATCGGTTGAGAATTCACCTACGCGAATCGACAGATTACCGCTAGTGCCAGGGAACCAGCCGCGGGCAGCGAACTGTTCCTTCACCTTACGGAGCTCATCAAGAGCTCCAAGCTTCTCCTCGAGGGGGATATTAGTGAAACTCATCGTCTATATTCGCCTTCTCTCTTCTTGAAATCCTCAGTAATCTCTACAAATGTCTCAAAAGGGATGTGAGGTACACCGAGCTCTATACACTTCTCCGTCAGATGAGACCGGGAATAGATCCGGTCCGCCAGCTTCGCTGCTTCGAAGTCCGTTAAGCTGTCGCCGATCAGAATTCGTTCGTAGCGGTCAGCAGGGAACCTGCGCATAACCGTAGTCTTGCACATCCCGCAATCATTACTGCAATGTTCGTCACAGAGGTGCGGCCAGGTAATCTTGATATGGGATCCTGTGAAATCGGAACCGTTACAGTAGATATGGTCAGAAGGGATGTCAAAGGGCGCAAGAAGTGGCTGTACAAAAAAGTCAATGCCTCCGCTTGTGACATAGAAGGGGATGTCCCTGCTCCTCAGATAACCCAGGAATTCACGAAAACCTTCCCGTATACCAGCCTGGTTGAGCACGAACTCAAGAATCTCTTCACGTCTGTCAGAAGGGAGCAGCGCGAACATGGCACCGACGCCCTCATGGATCGACAGCTCTCCGGCAACCGTCCGCTCCATGATCGGTTCGTAGCCCTCAGGCTTGAAATGCTTCATAATCGCTACAATATTGTCGCTGTTCGTGATGGTTCCGTCGAAATCACAGAAGACGACGGGCTCTAAGTTAGAACTCATTTCTTGCCTCCCCAAATGTTGAGAGCTCCTTGAAGCTCGGGATTGGTCGTGGCTGCCTCTTCCAGAGATATGCCCTTCAGACTAGCATCGATGGCTTGGAGGAACGCTTGTCCGCCGGCAGCGGCGCCGCCCGGGTGACCATGGATGCCTCCACCGGCATTAACAACGACATCATTGCCGAAATCAGCAAGCAGTTGAGGTACAAGACCTGGATGAATACCCGCGGAAGGAACAGGGAAGCTGGTCTTCTGCGGTAGATCAATCCGTACAAGCTCATGGCGGATCGCCAGATTCTCTTCCCTTGGCATCACGACGGAACCATAAGGGGAAGGGAAGAGCACCAGATCCGCACCTGCCGTACGCATCAGCTTGCCAAGCAGCAGTGAAGCAGAAATCCCGTACTGGGGTGATGGATAGAGCGCTCCTGCGAGAGAAGGATGGGCAGCAATAGGAATCCGGATATCCGGGTCACCGCTCAGTTCCTGAAGAACATCCAGTCCGTAAGCAAGCGGGCTGAACAGCAGGGCAGTCGCCCCGGCGTTCATAGCTTTGAGGGCCTGGCTTCGGAGCTGCGAAGTGGGTCCGGTCAAATTCACCGCGTACAGCAGCTTCTTGCCTGTCGTCCGCTCTGCTTCTTCTGCAGCTTTCCTGCATACCTCGGCTCTTCGTTCGATCGGGGTAAGCGGGTTCTCGAACAGAATTTCATCGTCCTTAATCAAGTCTACGCCGCCCAGCGCCTGAGCCAGGAACTGTTCCTTCAGCCCTTCAAGATCATATCCAACCACAGATTTGAAAATGCTCATCAGAAGGGGCCGTTCAGGTGCAGCAAGAAGGCTGCGAATGCCCGGAATCCCGAATTTGGGACCAGGGAAGCCTGTAAGGAAGTCATCCGAGAAGCCCAGATCCAGAAGTTTAATCTGCCCATCCATAGAGATTTTGCCAAATGCCGTGATCAGCAAGGCTGGAAGGTCTCTGGTAAAGTTGATGTCCGGGTAAGCAATCGTCACGTCGGCATACCGTTCAGATTCTTTGGAACTTTCATGCTCCTCAATGTGAACGACATGGCCAAGGTGCTTCCGCATGCTCTCCTGCTTGAGCTGTGGAAGCTCTGTCCAGCTGCCGACTGTCATGCCTACGGCGATGGATTCTGCTTTGCGGCGGAAGTCTGCTTTGGCGTCATGAATTCTGTAAGTGGCCGTGCAATAGCTCATGATAGTGCCTCCTCTACAGCTGCACCCATCTCGCGGGAACGTTCTGCACAGCGACGTACAGCTGCTTTGACCGTCTCGGTGAAGCCGGCGCCTTCAAACACCTCAAGAGCAGCCTGAGTGGAGCCATTAGGTGAGGTGATGGCTTTGCGAAGACTGGCGGGGTCTTCACCTGTCTGTATCATCATGTTCGCAGCACCAAGAACAGTCTGCACAGTAAGCTCGCGAGCTTGCTCCGCACTTAATCCGCCTTCAATGCCTCCAGCGATCATCGCTTCCATCATGTAGTAGATGTAAGCTGGTCCGCTGCCGGATATTCCGGTTAGAATGTCCATTTGTTCTTCTGGGATTACGCTAACAAGGCCGACTGCCTTGAAGATCGAGAGGACCTGCTGGCTGTGCTCCTCAGATACCTCACTCGAGAAGGCGATGCCGGTTGCTCCAAGTCCTATGGAGCTTGAGGTGTTGGGCATGGTACGTGCAACGGGCTGTGTACGGCCGAGCAGAGCATGAATCGTATTGATCGATAGACCTGCAATGACAGAAATGATAAGCTGGTCGTCGCGAAGGAGGGGGCCAAGCGCCTTAAGCGCTTCGCCGGCATCCTTAGGCTTCATGGCAAGCACCAGAATAGAGGCTTCCTGCAGAAGCTTCTCCTTTGTCTGGGCGTCTGAGGCAGCCCGTACCCCATAAGTATTGTGCAGGAATTCAATCCGCTCCTGACTGCTGCGGTTGATCATGGAGATTTGGTCAGGCTTGGCGACAGCTGTATTGATAAGACCGCGGACAATTGCCTCGGCCATGGATCCCGCGCCATAGAAGCAGATGTTCAACTGATCTGTAATGGACCCGGATGACGGGTTGGATCGATCGGACATGGTAGTCTCTCCTCCTTTATTGACGAATTTGGCCGCTGCCTTGAATAGTGTATTTACTCGAAGTGAGGGCTGGAAGTCCCATTGGGCCCCGTGCATGAAGCTTCTGGGTACTGATGCCGATTTCTGCTCCGAATCCGAACTCGAATCCGTCGGTGAAGCGGGTGGAGGCATTATGATAGACTGCGGCCGCATCAATCTCGTTCAAGAACCGGACCGTATTCTCTTCATTAGCAGTGACGATACACTCAGAATGCTTGGTGCCATACTTTGAGATGTGCGCCAGAGCCTCGTCGAGGTGGGACACCACTTTGATATTGAGAATGTAATCATTATATTCAGTAGCATAATCCTGTTCAGCAGCTTCTTTGGCCCATGGTACCAGCTGAAGGGTTAACGGACATCCGCGAAGCTCTACTTTGGCTTCCTTGAAGGCTTCCGCCAGATCCATTAAATGAGCCGCCGCGAATGATTCGTGAACCAGCAAGGTCTCCATAGCGTTGCAGACAGATGGGCGCTGCACTTTGGCATTCAGCGAGATTTCCTTGGCCATCTGCGGATCGGCTGAAGCGTCCAGATAGGTATGACAGATTCCTGCGCCAGTCTCGATTACGGGTACCGTTGCATTTTGAACTACATTCTGAATCAATGAGGCTCCTCCGCGCGGAATGACAACATCCAGAAGACCATTCAGCTTAAGCATCTCATCAACAGAAGCCCGGCTTGCATCTTCAATTAGCTGAACTGCATTAGGCGGGATTGCTGTGCCGGACAACGCGGTATGAATCAGCTCAATGATCTTGCGGTTCGAGGAGAGGGCAGCTGAGCCGCCGCGAAGCACTACGGAATTTCCAGTCTTGAGGCATAGACCCACCGCATCAACCGTAACATTAGGACGGGCCTCATAGATGATTCCAATGACACCAAGGGGAACACGCTTCTTCACAATATGGAGACCGTTAGGGCGGTCAATCGTCTCCAGAGTCTCGCCAACCGGATCGGGGAGATGAACAATCTGCCGTAATCCCTCGGCAATACCGGAGATCCGTTCATTGTCCAGGGCGAGCCGGTCAAGCAGCGATTCAGGCGTTCCATTCTCCCGGCCTCGCTTAAGGTCCTCTTGGTTAGCTTCGATGATCTCAGATGCCCCTTTGACAAGAGCTTCCGCTACGGCAAGGAGAGCTTCGTTCTTCTGCTCTGTCGTTAATTGACTCAAGATCAAGGATCCAGAACCGGCCAGTTCTGCTTTGTTTCTCACTTCACTCATCGTAATTGCCTCCTTAAATTATTATTTCAGTGAAATCCACTCATCGCGGTGAATCACTTCCAACCTGTGGATTCCATCCATCTTCTTCATGACTTCCTGGCTCGGTAGTCCGAGCACATCAAGCAATTGGGCTTCATCATAATTCACAATCCCGCGACCAAGTATTTCCCGCTTCTCATTCATAACTTCTACGACATCACCGGTACGAAAATTCCCCTCGGCTGCACGTATACCTACAGGAAGCAGACTGCGGCCGCCATAGATTAGAGCTGTCTCCGCACCTTCATCCACAATAAGCGTGCCGAGAGGTGTTGAGAGGAAGCCCAGCCACTGCTTCTTCATGGGCAGGGAGCTTAGCCTGGTGTCGAAATAAGTTCCGCGGCCGTGTCCCTGTACAGCGCGCTGCAGTTCGCCCGGAAGACCGCCCTTGCCGATAAAGACAGGTACGCCTCCCCGTGTGGCAATCTTCGCTGCATCAATCTTCGAACGCATCCCGCCAGTTCCAACTTTGGAACCCGAGCCTCCTGCAATAGAGTAGAGTTCATCCGTGAATTCGCTCACTCTCTCAATCCGGGTAGCCGCCGGGTCGATCCGGGGATCCTTCGTATACAGTCCTTCGGTATCCGTCAGAATGATGAGGTGATCGGCCTTCAGAAGGTTAGCCACAAGTGCGGAGAGTGTGTCATTGTCCCCGAACTTCAGCTCATCGATCGAGACGGTGTCGTTCTCATTAATAATGGGCAGGACGCCCTGCTTAAGCAGTTCCTCGACAGCCATACTGGCATTGCCCATCCGCTTGCGGTTCAGGAAGTCCGTACGTGTCAGGAGTACCTGCGCAGCCGGAATTCCATGCACCTGAAAGGCTTCACGGTA
This sequence comes from Paenibacillus sp. YPG26, assembly GCF_023704175.1. Classification (NCBI taxonomy): domain Bacteria; kingdom Bacillati; phylum Bacillota; class Bacilli; order Caryophanales; family Paenibacillaceae; genus Paenibacillus; species Paenibacillus sp. YPG26. The sequence continues at coordinate 1,847,220 of NZ_CP084530.1, forward strand.
CGACTGCATCAGCAAAGCTTGACCTACCGCCGCCGCGGCCTGCTTCTCATGCAGCAGCCTCGGTCTTTCGGCATAACCAATCTCGCGAAACCCGGCCGCGACAGCCCCCGAGGTGACAAGCAGCACTTGATAACCGGCTTCCCGGAGCCCGGAGAGCTCGGCCGCGAAGAATTGCACCGCCTCCCGGTTAAGTCCGCCTTCGGGTGAGGTGAGCGAGCTGCTGCCTATTTTGACAACGACGCGTTGATGCATGACATTCACTCCTACAATAAATTAGTTCGACTTGTGATTATAATCCTGGTCGGTCGTGTGCTCCATATAAACAAAAAAACTCCCGCCTTTGCATCGCAAAGGACGAAAGTTCTGACTTCCGCGGTACCACCTTTATTGATGAACAGGGTTCATCCAACTTACAGCCTGTTAACAGGGGCAGCTGTCCGGCTTGATTAAGCCAGCCGTTCAGGGATAGGATTCCGAAGGGCGGACGGTAAATTCTCACAGCCATTAGGAATTTACTCTCTGGAATACGCCGCGTGTCTTCGTACTGGTCCCGTCATCACGTTTCATTAATATATCGATAGAATAACATGGGAAAAGTGGCTTTGCAAAGGGTGAGTCTGTTCAGAACAGTGAGAGTCTGCCAATGCGGTGTACCGCTTCGCGCAGACGGTCCTCGCTGCTAAGCAGTCCTACCCGGACAAATCCTTCTCCGTGCTTCCCGAACCCGATCCCGGGCGCTACGGCTACTTTGGCCTGCTCAAGTATGAGCTGCGCGAAGCGGGCAGAGTCATAACCTTCCGGTACAGGAAGCCATGCGAAGAACGAGCCTCCCGGCTTGCGTGCCTTCCAGCCGATCTCATCCAGCGCACCGAACAGGGCGTTTCGTCTCGATTCATACACTGCTACAAGATCAGCGACACTCTGCTGACTGGAGGTCAGCGCCACCTGGGCTGCCTCTTGAACAGCTCCGAACAAGCTGACATAGATATGGTCCTGAAGCTGATTAATAAGCGAGATAATGTTCTCATTACCCACGGCAAAAGCGACACGCCAGCCTGCCATGTTGTAAGTTTTGGAGAGGGTGTAATATTCAATCCCCACTTCCTTGGCACCAGGAGCTTCCAGAAAGCTGACGGGGCGATGTCCATCAAACCCAATCGCACCATAGGCAAAGTCGCTCGCAACAACAATATTGTTCTCGGCCGCAAAGTTCACGGTATCCTCATAAAAGGACAGCGGAGCCGTTGCCGAGGTTGGATTATTAGGATAGTTCAGGAACATCAGCTTCGCCCGTGCCTTGTCTACAGCCGATACCGCTTCGTAGTCCGGCAGGAAGTTGTTCTCCTCACGCAGGGGAAGGAAGGACATTTCGGCTCCAGCCAGTGCCACTCCAGACCAGTAATCCGGGTAACCCGGATCAGGCACCAGACACAGGTCTCCGGGGTTGAGCAGAATCTGGCTGATCTGAACGAGTCCAGTCTTGCCTCCAAAGAGAATAGCAACCTCTTTCTCAGGATCAAGGGTAACTCCGTAATCCTCAAGATAACGCTGCGCCGCAGCTTCCTTCAGGAATGAGTATCCAGTGAAGGGGGAGTACTTATGATAAAGCGGGTTCGATACCGCTTCCTTAGCTGCTTGAACTATATGTTCAGGGGTGGGCCGGTCGGGATTGCCCTGTCCCAGATTAATAACATCATGACCTGCCGAAATCTCCCGGTTCACGTTGTGCACCAGAGTGGCGAAGAACTGCTTGGGCAGACGGCCCATGACATCCGCCGCTTGTATGTTTAGGGAAGGCTTGGGTTGTTTCATGTGATACACACTCCGATCAAGGTCCAGTAATGAATTTGCCTGCTTGGCTATAGTCCATCTAATTTATCACGATTTAACCAAGCTGTATAGAATGAATTAGAGGCGGGGAGATTGCTTTTCGAGCTGCTCAAGGGATATGATTATATCTAGTTGCAAGGAAGGGAGTAGAGATTTATGTCCGCAGAACAAACCCATTCTACTCAGAGTAAGTGGAATATTGCGTTGATCCAGTCCGATATTGTCCTTGGCGAACCCAAGCTGAATGCCTTTAGATTGAAGCAGCTGATGGAGCAGTCTCTCCAAGCTGAGCTCAAGCCGGATGTTATCGTTCTTCCTGAGATGTGGAACACCGGTTACGCTCTAACAGAAATCCATGAGTTGGCTGATCTGCAGGGGCTGGAGACCAGAGCCTGGCTGTCGGATTTCGCGCGGGAGTACGGCGTTCATGTCGTCGGCGGCTCTGTCGCCCAGAAGACGGAAGGAAATGTGCGGAATACGACGTATATTTTTAACAGGCAGGGAGAACTTGCGGGTGAGTATTCCAAGATTCACTTGTTCCGGCTGATGGAGGAAGAGAAGCATTTAACAGCGGGAGACCGGAGGGTAACTTTTGAGATTGATGGAACCACCGCCGCAAGCTCGATCTGTTATGATATCCGGTTCCCCGAGCTTGCAAGGTCGCTGGCACTTAACGGAGCCAAAGCGCTCTTCGTACCGGCAGAGTGGCCGCATCCAAGAATCCATCACTGGCGTACACTGCTCACCGCAAGAGCTATAGAGAATCAAATGTTCGTCATCGCCTGCAACCGGGTCGGCGTTAGCGGGAAGGATTCCTTCTTCGGTCATTCCATGATTATTGATCCTTGGGGTGAGATTATCGCCGAGGGTGGAGAAGGGGAAGAGATTGTTACTGGACAGATCGATCTGTCTGTTGTGGATGAGGTTCGCAAGCGGATTCCTATATTTGAGGATCGCCGTCCTGAACTCTATATCTAGATCACACGGCAACCATATACATCGTACTTCGAACAGAATGACTCCGAGGGCTCTAGAGCTCCGGAGTCATTCTGTGTTCCAGCACACCTTTGAACGTGTCGATAAAAGCTTCCGCGGCTTTTGATAAATAACGGCCCTTGCGGTAGGCAATGACAAGGGTACGGCTGGGGATCGGATTCTCAATCGGTATGTATACCGGAATGAGTTCACTCCGCTTCGCCCGGGCGATAAAGCGGGGAACAAAGGTAATGCCCATCCCTGCCGCGACAAGTGATTGAATGGTCTCTATATTATTGCTCTCAAACACTACCCCAGGCTCAAATCCTGCCTTCCGGCACATTTCAATGGTCAAAGTCCGCAGCCCCTGGCCTTTCTTGAGAACGATAAAGGATTCATCTCTCAGCAGCTTCATCTGCTCGGCGCTGTTCAGAACCGGTAAGGCGGCCAGAGGGTGATTGGGCGGAACCGCAAGGTCGATGCGCTCTTCTCCGATGGGTTCATAAGTTAACGAGCCCTCGGTCAGGGGAAGAGATAGCAGACTAAGATCTGTACCTCCGCCAGCAGTCAGCTTCTCAAGATTCAGGGAAGTATCCTCGAGTAACGAAATCTGAATCTCGGGGTAAGCTTCCTTGAAAGCAGGAAGCACATAAGGCAGCAGGTGTGAGCCGGTAATCGGCATGCTTCCAACAACGACACGGCCTTTGCGCAGCTGGGAGATATCATCCATCTCCTGGCGAAGCTGCTCGACAGCGTCCACAATTTTGCGGGCATGGGTGATAAAGCTCTCTCCCGCATGAGTAAGCTCGACCGTGCTTGTATTCCTCTGGAACAGCAGCACGCCAAGCTCCTTCTCCAGCTTGGACAGCTGCTGGCTAAGGGATGGCTGGGCAATATGGAGCTTATCCGCAGCCCTTGAAAAGTTGCGTTCTTCGGCGATTTGAAGCGTGTACTGCAGCTGTCTGAATTCCATCGTTATAACCTCTCATTCGCGTACATTTATAAGTAAATCCTATTAACATTATATACTTAGATAGGCTGGGAACGAAACTAATGGATAAATAAGAGTCAGGCAGGAACCTGCATTTAGATGAAGCGGGCCGCGAAAATGGCAGATGCCGAAGCGGCCCTGTGTAGCATTTGGGGGTTTAAGCTAAATATGCTATTTCTCAAATGGTCAACTTATAGGCCAAACCTATCACAATTATAGAAATCATATCTTGGAACAATTAGTTGACAAATGTTATAGTAAATCTAACGAACGAAGTGGTAGTCTTTATAGGATGAGCCGCTTCGTCAACAAGTTCGCTATTATTGCTAATTTAGAGGTGATTATGATGAGTCAGAAGAAAACGATGTATGAGAAAATTTGGGAAAATCATGTTATTCATCAGGAAGAAGGCAAGCCAAGCATTCTGTATATTGACCTTCACCTTGTTCATGAGGTTACGTCTCCGCAAGCATTTGAAGGGCTTCGTCTAAGCGGACGCAAGGTGCGCAGACCCGAGCTTACTTTCGCTACTATGGACCATAACGTTCCTACCAAGGACCGGTATAATATTACAGATCCAATCTCTAAGCAGCAGATTGACACGCTCTCCCAGAACTGCCGTGACTTCGGAGTTACCTTGTTCGACCTTGATACGATTGATCAGGGCGTTGTACACGTTATGGGGCCGGAACTGGGTCTTACTCATCCGGGCAAAACGATTGTATGCGGCGACAGCCATACTTCCACGCACGGGGCGTTCGGTGCCCTCGCATTCGGTATCGGTACAAGTGAAGTTGAACACGTTATGGCTACTCAGTGTCTGCAGCAGGCTAAAGCGAAGACGCTTGAAGTGCGCTTCGTTGGCAAGCGCAACCCGGGCGTAACTGCAAAGGACCTTATCCTTGGAGTCATTGCCAAATACGGAACTGACTTTGCTACTGGATATGTCATCGAGTATACAGGTGAAGCGATCCGTGAATTGTCCATGGAAGAGCGCATGACCGTCTGCAACATGTCCATCGAAGGTGGAGCAAGAGCAGGTCTGATTGCTCCGGATGAGACTACATTTGAATACCTGCGTGGTCGTCAGTATGTGCCGCAAGGGGCTGCTTTTGATGAGGCGGTTGCCCGCTGGAGAGAGCTTGCTACGGATGAAGGCGCTCAGTATGACCGTGTTGTTGAATTCGATGTGGATTCTCTTATCCCGCAAGTAACCTGGGGAACAAGTCCGGGAATGGGTACCAACATTAGCGCAGCAGTGCCGAACCCGGCAGACTTCGAGTCAGAGAACGAACGTAAAGCGGCTGAGAAAGCCCTTGAATATATGGGACTTACCCCAGGCACTCCAATGTCTGAGATCGAAATTGATTATGTGTTCATCGGTTCATGTACAAATGGACGTATTGAAGATCTTCGCGCCGCAGCAGCAGTCGCTAAAGGTCATAAAGTGTCCGATAAAGTGACGGCAATTGTTGTGCCTGGTTCCGGCCGTGTTAAGATTCAGGCGGAAGAGGAAGGGCTGGACAAGATCTTCACTGAGGCTGGATTTGAATGGCGTGAAGCAGGATGCAGTATGTGTCTCGCGATGAACCCTGACGTTCTGCAGCCGGGACAACGCTGTGCCTCAACTTCCAACCGTAACTTTGAAGGCCGTCAAGGACGCGGAGGACGTACTCATCTGGTCTCCCCGGCTATGGCAGCGGCAGCGGCAGTTGAAGGACGCTTTGTAGATGTTCGTGATTGGAACTTCAAGACTGAAGTTGTCAGCTAAGATCGGGTAGCTAAATAGAGGGGAGACAATAACCATGCAAGCATTTACTAAACTTAACGGTATCGTGGGTCCTGTAGACCGTGTCAATGTAGATACCGATGCTATTATTCCTAAACAATTCCTTAAGCGTATTGAGCGCACGGGATTCGGACAATTCCTTTTCTTCGAATGGCGTTTTGATGAAGAAGGCAATGTGAATCCTAACTTTGAACTGAACAAGCCTCGTTATGAGGGAGCTTCCGTTCTTATCTCCCGCGTTAACTTTGGCTGCGGCTCCTCCCGTGAGCATGCGCCTTGGGCGATTATGGACTATGGCTTCCGCTGTGTAATCGCACCTTCATTTGCAGATATTTTCTACAATAACTGCTTCAAGAACGGAATTCTGCCTATTGTCCTCTCCGAGGAGCAGGTTGAAGATTTGTTCCAGCGTACAGCAGCTCATGAGGGCTACAAGCTGAATGTTGATCTTGAGAACAAGACGATTACGGATGAGTACGGTCTTGTAATTAACTTCGACCTCGACGAGCACCGCCGCCAGTTCCTGCTTCAAGGATTGGATGATATCGGGCTTACGCTTAAGCATGAGGACGAGATTTCTGCCTACGAAGAGAAGAACGCTGCCCGCTTATTCGCTTAATTTTTGTTATAATCCGGAACGAGTCTGATTTCAGACTATGGGATTGCACCTCTTGGTATAGACTTTGGACACCCTTTGGGTACAGCCAATGATATACAAGGGGTGCATTTTTTATGGCGGGATAAGGATACGAAGGGTGGTGGGTTATTTGAGTAGTAATTATCAAGAGATCGATGAGGTACTGGAGAAAATGCAAGCCGCTGTAAGGAGAACAAGAGAGCAGGATCCGGCCTTTTACGCCAAATATCCAATGCAGCTGTACACTGTGGCTGAGGATGAGGATCTACAAAGGGTCGCCGCTCAGTGGACGCTGCCTGATGAATACTTATACTTCCTGAAGCATTTTGTGCCCCAGGCGGTCTCCTGGAACACGGATGACTATATCAATCTAGATATTTATGGCGCCATAGACTTGACCCAGGGTCAATCTGGCTACAGCTTTAATCCAGTTAAAGAGGAGTTCATAACAGATTGGCCGACTGATTATCTGGTCATCGCATCTGATGAAGGCGATCCTTATTGTCTCGACCTGTCGAGAGGGGACACGGCTATTTATACGGCTCCGCATGGGGCGGGAACCTGGGATTTCCAGATAGCCTATGATAATCTGGCTGAATTTCTGAACAGCGTCCTGCTTCCCCGCAGTATGGAAGATGAGGAATCGGAGAATGACGTAGGCGGAACGTATGACTATTATAAAGTGTTCATTTGCGGACCCGGTGCCGACAGGGTGAAAACCCTTGTGTTCATCAAAAAGACGTTCTCTTGTGATTATACACAAGCGAAGACTTATCTGGAGGAAGTACCTCTTCTCGTATTTAAGGGCATTGAGAGCAGCGCTGCTCATATTGAAGATCAGCTAAAGAGCATCGGCGCAGATTATACAAAACAACAAATCAGTGTGGATGAATTTTTGCAACGCTGAGCAATAATGTTCTTTTTCACATGCGCATATTACAAATCTGTTTCTATTTCAACTCTATCAAATGCAATTTTTTCCTGATAAAATGGTACTAATTCGCAGCAATTAAGAGAAAGTAGCGACTAAATTGTCGCAATATGCCAGCTTTATTGTCCATGTATCCCGTTGTTCTCAGGTGAAGATACCTGAACGTCTTTGCACACAATTTTGATTAGGATGGTAGGGGAGAAGGATGAAGAAACTTGGATGGTTAGCATTTCTAATTTTTTTCTTATTGGCATTACCTGGCCAGGGACACGCGGCACCGGGCGAAACGCACATTAAGCTGGACGGAAGAGAGATCAAGCTGGCTAAGGGCAGTCAGGTTCAGGAGATTTCAGGAAATGTATTGGTGCCGATTCGTGTTGTTGTGGAAGAATTGGGCTATAGCGTGAATTGGGACAACAAATCCAAGAAAGTGACCATTGAGCAGGGAAGCCGGGTATTGAATTTAACGGTGGATAAGAGAACGGCATATGTTAATGGAGATAAGATTGTTATGTCTACTCCTCCTATACAAAAAGGAAATGTGACCTACGTTCCTCTGCGATTTGTATCCGAACAGACCGGACTCAAGGTGCTTTGGGATAATAAGCTGAAGACCGCTTTTCTTACCACGCCTGATTACCAGAGCGGGGGCGGCAGTGGTTCTAACGGTGGTTCCGGATCTGGAAATGAAAGCGTTAACCCAGGTCAAGTCCCTGTACCGGGCGGGTCTTCTGGAAATGGAACTACTAATGGGAGCAATGGAAATGCAGCAGGCGGATCTATTGGTGAGACTCAGCCAACGCAACTTTCCTCCATTAACGGGATAAGCTTTAGTGACAACAGGTTAATTGTGGCCATGGATGGGAAAGCGGCCACCAAAGTATCCAAGCTGAGCAATCCGGACCGGCTTGTACTGGATATCATCAACGCAAAGTTCTCGGATTCCTTCTTGAGCAGCCAGCCACTGGACAAATCCAATCAAGGGAGTCTTCAAGTTACTGATTATCCAGATGTTAAGCAGATCAGGTACTCGCAATTCAGCAATAATCCACCCACTATACGTCTTGTTCTAGATTTGAACTATACGAAAGACTATCAGCTGTTGAACGCTGGTGACGGGCTGGTTATCGTGGATCTGAACACAAACTCATCCAATCCGGTAACTTTACCGGGAGGGAATGGCAAGAAGCTGGTGGTGATTGACGCAGGCCACGGCGGCAGTGATCCGGGCGCCATCAGCATCACGGGCAAGAACGAGAAGACACTTACCCTGGCTGTCGTCCTGAAGGTTCAAGAACTGCTGAAAAATGTGCAGGGAATTGATTTTGTGCTTACACGAAGCGGGGATACTTATCCGTCACTAAGTGACCGGGTGAAGATGGCGAATGATTTGAAAGCAGACCTCTTCATCTCGGTACATGGCAATAGTGCAGTATCGTCTGCGACTGGAACAGAGACGTATTATACCAAGCCGGACAGTGTCGAGCTGGCCAATGTCATGCATAAATATCTGGTTGAAGCAACGGGGCTTCCCGACCGGAAAGTCAGACAGAAGAGTCTTAAAGTGACCAGGGAGACAAATATGCCGGCTGTCCTGCTCGAGATTGGATACCTAAGTAATAAGAATGATGAGCCTCTGTTGTACGATGATGCGTTTCAAGACCGGGTTGCTGAGGGTATTGTAGCAGGTATCAAAGAATATCTTGGCCAGCAGTAGACAAGGGGCCGGTAACAGGGGGAATGAGCATGAAGACAAAGAGTATGATTACAGGGCTGCTGCTCCTGCTTACATTAGTTAGTGCGGGATGCGCGCAGAAGCCACAATCTGCTCCTCCAGACAACGGGCAGACTAGTGCACCAGGAGTAACAAGGGTGAGTCAAGAGAAGGTGACTACTCCGGACACTTCACCCGACAGCACAATAGCAGCGGCTTCACCAGGCGAAACAGCGGAGCAAACTAAGGAAGCAGGCACCAAGCTAACGATTAGCTCTTATTACACGGATAGCGATATGCTGGAACTGAAAGAAGAGTCTAAGGACATTTTTTACAAGGACGGACAGGATAAATATGAGAAGGCCTTCAAGGCTCTGCAAGACAGTGGAAGTGACAAGCTGTTCGCGCTGTGGCAGAAGGTAGAATTAAAGTCCCTTGAAATCAAGAACGGAGAAGTGACCCTTGATATTCATTTGCCTGATGAAGCAAGACTGGGTGCAGGCGGGGAAGTCCTGGCCATAGAGGCATTGAAAAAGACCTTTTTCCAATTCGAAGAGGTCAAGTCAATCGAACTACTGGTTGACGGCAGCAAGGTAGATACCTTGATGGGACATGAAGAGTTGGAGCATCCAATGACCAGATCATGATCCATATAGCCTAATCAAGAATCCGCTATGGCGGGTTCTTTTTTTTGTGGAAGCAGTATCCAAATTATACAAATAAATTTATCTGTTCAGAGGTTTGGTTAGGTCGAATCTGGAGCTAAATATAGGTTGTTCTAATGAAAATGATAGGAATGACGATAATAGAAGTAGGGTGATGAGCTGGGAAATATGTCAGGAAAGTTGGCATTTTTCGCAACTTTTAAGAGTAACTCGCGTCTAATAGTCGTTCAGGTGATGTCGAAGGATAGCACAATGTGCAGAAATCATCTTGAACAAAAACAAGAATGGTAGGGGTGAAGGATGAAGAAATTAGGTTTTTTTGCATTTTTGTTCGTCTTTTTATTGGCTTTTCCCGGATTGGGGAGTGCGGCTGAAGCAAGCACGCATATCTATCTTGACGGGAAAGAATTGAAACTGACCTCTAATAATCAGGTTCAAGAAGTCAAAGGCAGTGTGATGATTCCGATTCGTGTCGTCATGGAGGAGCTTGGTTTTAAAGTCAACTGGGAGAATAAGACAGGCACGGTAACCATAAAGAATACGGATACCTCGATTAAATTGGTTGTAGGCAGCAAGACAGCTACAGTTAATGGGACGACTGCAATCGTTCCGGTAGCTCCTTACCTTAAAGGTGACACTTCCATGATTCCTCTGCGTTTCATTAGTGAGCAGATGGGCATGAAGGTCAACTGGGATCATACAACGAAATCTGTATACCTTATTACCCCAAGCAGTAATGAAGGAAACACTTCCCAGCCAGATGGAATTGCAACGATTAGTGGAATCAGCTTCAGTGATAACCGCCTTATTGTGGCAACAAGCGGGAAAGTGAAACCAAATGTGTTCAAGATGACAGGACCGGACCGGATTGTCGTTGATGTGCCAAATACACGCTTTGATGATCTTTTCCCATCCGGAATCCTGGATAACAAGCAGAACGGGTCCATTCAGGTCAATGGATATCCTGACGTTTCACAGGTGCGCTTTTCTCTATTCAGCAATAATCCTTCGACAGTGCGCATTGTAATTGACCTGAATTATGCCAAAAATTATGAATTGGTAAATGCCGGAGATGGCTTATTTATCATTGATTTGAACAAAGGTTCCTCTACGCCGGTAACCCCACCAGGGACAAGCGGGAAGAAGCTTGTGGTTCTTGATGCGGGTCACGGCGGAACAGACCCGGGCGCGATTAGCGTCAAAGGCCGCAAGGAAAAAGACTTCAATCTGGCCATTGTTCTTAAAGTGGAAGCGCTTCTTAAGAACAACAAGAATATTGATCTTGTCCTTACGCGAAGCGGTGATACTTATCCTTCTCTATCAGAACGTGTTAAGATCGCGGAAAAGCTAAAGGCAGACATATTTATCTCGGTACACGCGAATGCGGGACCAGCTGCGGCCAGCGGGGTTGAGACCTACTACACGCGCAACTCCAGTCTGGAATTGGCTAAAGTGATGCATAAGTATCTGGTTAAAGCTTCTGGAATTACCGACCGCAAGGTTCGCTACGCAAGTCTTCATGTAACACGCGAGACGACAATGCCGGCAGTTCTGCTGGAATGCGGATACCTCAGTAATGCGAAAGACGAGGCTCTTCTCTATACAGAGGCATTCCAAGACAGAGTGGCTGAAGGCATAGCGTCAGGTATTAAGGAATATCTGAAAGTTCAATAGGTTTCCTGAAAGGAGGAAGCGAAAGTGACAAGAAAAATCTGGATCACTGCGCTGTTGGTAGTAGTTGTAGGCATAAGCGCAGGCTGTGGGCAGAAGCCGCAGACAGCGGCTGCCCCGGACCCAGCTCCGAAGAACTCATCGACTGCTGGCAATACCGATAATTCCCTGAATTCTTTTAACGCTGCAGGAACTTCGAACACCTCAACTGGAGGAGCTGAGCAGCAGGGAACAGCTCAAGGTACAGTCGATTCGGCGGATCCGAAGCCAGAAACCTTGACCATCGATGCTTATTATACGGATGATCAAATGCTTGAGCTGAAGAAGGTTCAGAAAGAGATCAAGCCGGAGAGCGGTCAGGACAAATACGGAGCTGCCTTGAAGTCACTTCAGAGCAGTGGGGACAGCAAGCTGTACCCGCTGTGGGAGAAAGTGAATTTCAAGTCAGCAAGCCTCCAAGACGGAATGTTGACCGTGGATATTCACCTTCCGGACGAAGCGAGACTTGGAGCAGGCGGTGAATCCCTGGCTCTGGATGCGCTTAAGAAGACAGTCTTTCAATTTGATGAAGTGAAAAGCCTGGAGCTGCTGATCGATGGGCAGAAGACAGATACTCTAATGGGCCATGTCGAACTGACACACCCACTGACGAGAGAATAGGAACTGGAAAAGGAATATGACTGCTGTATGTCGAAATCTGAATACAGCAGTCCATTTTTTTTGTTAAAGGGGAGAATTTCATGTCTAACAAAAGAAGCCGTAAACATCAATCTCGTAAAGCAGTGTCCACCATGCTTGTTACTGCTATGTGCCTAAGCGGTGGAGCTGCTGCATTTGCGGATACAACCACAACGGCTGCCACAACAACAACTTCGGTTCAATCAACAGGAACAGCTTCGATCTTCAGTGACGTAGCCAATGGCTATTGGGCTGAGAAGCATATCTATAAACTCGCATCCCAAGGCATAATTCTTGGAGACAAGGGAAGATTTCGTCCTGGGGACAGCATTACCCAAGAAGAAGCGGTCACACTTGCCTTGAGGTTCATGAACCTGGACAGCAAGCTTCCTGCTGCACCTGTAGTTCCAGATCAGCTGAAGACCGGCAACTATTTCAAACCCTATGTCGCGCTTGCTATTCAGCACGAGTTGATTGACCAGACTGAAGAATTGGCAACCACTGGAGCCAAAGAAACATGGGGCACCAAGAAGGCATCCCGGGAATGGATCGCCAAAATTATCGTGCGTGCACTGGGCAAAGAAGCGGATGCTAAAGCAGCAGCATCGAAAGCTACTGCATTTGCGGACAATGCCAAGATCTCTGCAGGGGCAAGGGGATTCGTAACCGTCGCGGTGGATCTTGGCCTTACCAAAGGAGTGGATGCGAACAGATTCGATCCGCGAGGTGTCGTGACCCGGGCACAGATTGCAACGTTCTTCAGCCGCGCTCAAGCTTATCTGAATCCAGCATATGCCGGCGTCTATGAGGGCGTTATCTCGGAGCTTACAGATTCCAAGCTGACTTTGTATATGAACGGGAAGACGCGCAGCTTTGTGCTTGATAACCGCAGCGTATTCTTCACAAGTGATTCAGAGACCAAGAAAGCGAAGAGCGATCTGAAGCCATACACTAAAGTAACTGTGATTGACAAGGCGGGCTCCGCAGCTTATGTGGAGGTAACGGATCCGAAGCAGCAGGTGGATAGCGCCGAAGGAACTTTTGCCAAGATTACCGGGGATAATACCATTTGGCTTAGTACGGCCAGCGGATATACTTCATATGGTTATGACGCGGGAACCCAGTTCATTGACCAGAATGGTAAAGTCATCACAGCTGCGGCATTGACTGCTGACAGCACGATTGAAATTCAGCGTGAAACCTACTCGCCTGACAAGAAGACGGTCATGGTCAAAGTTAAGTCAGGACTTGTAAACAAGAGTGGGACCGGAACGATTCAAGCCGTTGATCTGAACAGTAAGACCTTGACCGTTAAAGATGCTGCCGGAGGTGTTGAACAGTATAAGGTGGATGACAGTACGATTGTCCGTTATCAAAGTCAGATTATCAGCCTTTCCGAGCTCAAGCCGAATTCGGCTGTGAAGTATACAGTGAAGAACAATGTCTTCACAAGCCTTGAGGTAACTCAGAGCGTTGAGCGAACAGTTAGGGGCATGCTGGTAGATGTTAATGGAACGAGCAAGCTGGTTACATACAAAAGCTCGGGAGGCTCGCTCGAGGCTAAGTTTTTAGCTGATAAGCCGACTATTCTTGTTGACGGAATTGCCGACGCAGGATTGTCAGATCTGATTGCTGATCCTAGCGCAGGTGATCAGGTGGAGATCACCCTGGACGCTCAGGAGAAAGTTACCCGGATTCAAGTGCTGGGCCGTCAGTCCGAGCTGCTTAATGATCTGAACGTGGTCTCTTATGACAGTAAATATAAGGCGCTTACGGTCATTAATGCACAGAATAAGCTTGAAGTGTACAAGCTGGATGACAAGACAAAGCTCGATTATAATACTACCCAGCCTACGCTGTCTGGAGCGGAATATCTGCTGACCAAGGATCGTAAAATCAGCATCACTCATATTGGCAACCGCGTATTGGCTCTGCAAATTGTCTATAAGTACGAGGGAACTTATGTATCAGCTAATACATCAGCCAAGACGGTGACAATTCAGCTATCAGGCGGAAAATTGCTGACTTTGTTCTACACAGGATCAATTCCGCCAATTGAAATGTATGGAATTGCCAATCCGTCAGTGCTGGATATCAAGGCGGGCAGCAGCGTGGTTGCTCTTCTTACGCCAGGGCAGGACGCTGTGCAGACCCTGGCTGTGAAGACACCGGTCCAATTTGAAGTGGTATCGGTAGATCCGTACAATAACCGGATCCGGGTCAAATCCAAAGGAGTAACGGATGAGTTCTACGTGGACAAGGCGGTTCTTCTTGGTGAAAATGGCCAGTCCATTAAGCTTGCGGATCTAACCGCAGGGCAATTTATCAATGTGGTGTTTCATGGCAGAACAGCGGTGTCTGTGCAGGCTGTGAAGCAGGAACTGGGTAAAGTTCTGAGCAGTGACGGGACATCTGTTACGGTGAAGAATTACACAGGAGGGACTACTTCTTATTCCGTCGCAAGCGGTGTTAAGGTAGTCAGAAATGGGGTCGTGAGCACGGGCTCAAGCACACTCACCGCATCTGATCATGTTGAGGTACGTAAGGATGAGAGCGGCCAGCTGGTGTTCACCGTTCTGAATTCTATTGTGCGTCCATTCAATTACTATAATGCTTCTACCAAAGAAGTGTATGTGAAACATGACTTTAACGATAACAATTATCGGTTCGTAATCACTTTGGAAACATATGTTCATCAAGGCGACACCACTTTAACCGTGCAATCCCTCAAAGAAAATGATAATATTGTATTATATTTCAACAATGACAAGCTGGTTGAGATCGAAAAACAATAAGTCATTTTCCAGAGATTGACCGTCCTGATACGGGCTTCAGTCCCGTATCAGGACTTTTTTTTGCCGGGAGGAATGCACATGAAGGCGGCCAGCGTCCGACACATACTGGACAGTATCGGAGCCATGTTTCCGGATGCACACTGTGAACTAAGCCACAGCAACGCCTTTGAACTGACGATTGCCGTGCTTCTGTCAGCACAATGTACAGATGCTACGGTCAATAAGGTGACGGCAGATTTATTCCAGAAGTACCGCACTCCGCTTGATTATGTATCTGTTCCGATTGAAGAATTGGAGCAGGATATCCGCAGGATTGGTCTCTACCGGAATAAAGCGAAGCACATCCATAATCTGTGCCGGATTCTGATCGAACAGTATGGTGGAGAGATTCCTTCAGAGCATGACCAGCTTGTACTGCTGCCTGGTGTAGGCAGGAAGACGGCTAATGTCGTGGTCTCTAACGCATTCGGGGTTCCTGCGATTGCGGTGGATACCCACGTGGAGCGTGTTAGCAAGCGGCTCGGGCTTGCGGGCTGGAAAGATTCTGTCTTAGAGGTCGAGAAGAAGCTGATGAAGCAGGTGCCGAGGGATGAATGGACTCTGACCCATCACAGACTGATTTTCTTCGGACGGTATCACTGCAAGGCGCAGTCCCCGAACTGCCAGGTATGCCCACTCCTTGATGTGTGCCGGGAAGGCAAAAAGCGTATGAAAACTGCGCAGCTTAGAGAAGATAGAGAGAGCAAAACCAAAAAATGATATTGATAGTAGAGGATGAGATTACATGAAATGTATTTCCGTGTACACAGACAATTTCGAGCTTTTCTCGGATATGTTCGAACAAGTGATTGAGATTAATCTGAATGAAAATGACGAGCGTGAGCTTGAAGGAATTACAATCAGTGACTCAGGTGAGGTTCCTGAGCATTACTTGGAGCGTATGGCCAAGAAACCGGAAGTGGTTGTAATGAAGGACAAGAACAGAGGAATTACGATTCTTCAGCATGGCAAAGTATTCGAAATCCTGATTCCTTCAGACGAAAGCGAAGTCGTCACAGCCGGCTAATAGGTTGGCAGACTGACGGAACAACTTCATCATGGAACGACCAGAAATGAAACCGAAGTTTTTCGGTTTTATTTTTTTTGCCTGAGGACGGCTTCCAAGCGCTGATCTCGAATGATAAAATAAACATATTTATATATTCAAGATCGACAGAGAACCTAGAAGAATGCGGTCAGGAGAGAGGCTTTCAAATGAAAACGTTATCAGAACAGAATGAGCTCACGATAGAGCAGTTACTTCATAGCTTGAGAACCTATCTGAGTGAGGAGGGCAATCACAGAGCCGTCAGCGATATAGATGAGCTGGGTCACAAACGGGAGTCCGGAGAGCTTACGATTGCCTTTTGCGGACACTTTTCTGCAGGAAAGTCGAGTCTGATCAACACCCTGTGCGGCAAAAGAGTGCTGCCAGCAAGCCCGCTGCCCACCAGTGCCAATGTTGTTATGATTCGTAATGGCGCACCTAAGGTGATGCTCACAAAAGCTGGTGAGGAAGAGCCGGTACTCGCACCTCTGGAGCAATTAGAAGAATACTGCCGCAATGGGGAGGAATATACAAGGATTGCGGTATGGGATCAAATCCCACTGCTCGGGAACCAAGGCGTGCTTCTGGATACCCCGGGCGTAGATTCAAATGACGCTGGCCATGCGCTTGCGACCGAATCGGCGCTTCATTTAGCGGATGTGGTGTTCTATGTAATGGACTATAACCATGTGCAGTCTGAGACCAATTTGTCCTTTGCCAAGAGTCTATCGGACTGGGGCAAGCCGGTGTATCTAGTCGTTAATCAGATCGATAAGCATCGGGATCAGGAGCTCAGCTTCGACAGCTATCGACGCAGTGTGGAGCAGGCCTTTGAAGTATGGCAGGTGAAGCCGGCGGGTATTTTTTATTTATCCCTGAAACAGCAGGATCATCCACATACGATGCTTCCCGAGTTAGAGAGGATTCTTGCCGAATTGATAGAGCATAGGGAAGGCCTGCTCGAGTATTCGTTGTCCTGCTCTGCGTTCCACACCGCCGAGGCTCATCTGAAGCAGTGGGTCCAGGCGGAAGAGCCGGAGCGCGAACGGTTACTCCATGAGCTGGGTGGGGAAGAAGAGGCAGCGCGGGTAGAGAACGAGATGGAAGTCCTGCGGCAGCAGGCGGAGGAGAATGAGACTCTTCCTTCCAGGCTTCAAGCGGAGCTGGCTGCCGAGCTGGACAAGCTGCTTGGCAGCGCCCAGCTGATGACGCCGCCGATCCGGGAGGCGGCGCAGCTCTATCTGGAGAGCAGAAATCCGGGCTTCAAGATAGGCTTCGTGTTCACGGCAGGCAAGACGGAAGCCGAGAAGCAGCGTCGGCAGGATGAGCTGTACCTGAAGCTGACGGAGCAGGTCTCGGCCCAGGTGGATTGGCACGTCCGGGACTTATTACGGAAGCTTGGGCAATCGCAGAACCTGTGGTTCGCCGGGTGGGAGGCCAGATTGGATGAGGAGCTGCCGAAGCCAAGTCTTGATTGGATCTCCGGCCCGGTCAAGGCCGGAGCCACGGTATCCGGCGAGTCAACGCTGCACTATGCAGCGGATGTCAAAGCCGGCATTACGGCGGCGTACCGCAGGGCCGCCATAGGTCTTGCTGCCGAGCTGCTGGCGGGCCTGGCCCCGCAGCAGGAGGCCATCCGCGGCGAGCTTGCGCAGCGCCGCGAGCTGCTCCAGACGCGCGCGAATCTTGCCGCGCGTCTGGAGGCCCTTGACCGCGGCGCCGCAGCACGCGCCGCGCACTTGCGGGCGCTGCTGGGCGCGCCCGCAGCCCTCACCCCCGGCGTACTGCCGGAGGTGAGGGAACCCGCTGCGCCGCCGCAGACGCAGGCGGCGCAGGAGGCGCCCGCAGCCGCAGCTGTGCAGGCGGCAGCTCCCGCGGTGCCCGCAGCCGCGCCGATCCGGCGGCGGCTGGACGAAGCGGCCGCGCTGCTGGAAGGCGCGGCCGGGGCGCTTGCGCCGCACCCCGCCTTCGCGGCGGGGGTGCGTGCGCTGACCGCGCGCGCCGGCGAGCTGCGCCGCGGGCGGTTCACAGTCGCGCTGTTCGGAGCCTTCAGCGCGGGCAAATCATCGTTCGCGAATGCCCTGCTGGGGCACCGCGTACTGCCAGTGTCGCCGCATCCGACCACAGCGGCGATCAACCGCATCCTGGCACCGGAGGGAGATTATGCACACGGCACAGCCGTAGTGATGCTGAAGACTCCGGAGGCGATGCGGGAGGACTTGGCCTACTCCTTCAGCGTGCTTCAGCTCGGAGACTGGAAGGAGCAGTCCTGGCTGGAGGTGGTCAGGAAGCTGAAAGTGAAGGATATTCCAGCCTCTGGCCGATCTCATTACAGCTTCTTGCAGGCGGCAGCTATGGGCTGGGCTTCCTATGAAGGCAATCTTGGGACAAGTCTAACTGTGGATATAGTCGAATTCTCGGCTTTCGTGGCTGAAGAGGCAAGAGCCTGCTTTGTAGCCGGGATTGATTTGTACTACAGCTGCCCGCTGACAGAGCAGGGGATTGTTCTGGTGGATACCCCCGGTGCGGATTCTATCCATGCCCGGCATACCGGTGTCACCTTTCAATATATGAAAAATTCAGATGCTTTATTGTACGTCACGTACTACAATCATGCGTTCTCACGCGCCGATCGGCAGTTCCTAGCTCAGCTAGGACGGGTAAAAGGCAGCTTTGCCCTCGATAAGATGTTCTTCATTGTTAATGCGTCAGATCTGGCGTCCTCTTCAGAGGAATTGCAGGAGGTTGTATCTCATGTGGATACAAGTCTTCGTACTGCGGGGATTGAACGCCCGCAGATTTATCCCGTGTCCAGCCTGAATGCGCTGGATGCCAAGCTTAGAGGCAATCAGGACCTGCTGTCCGCTTCCGGCTTCGAGGTATTTGAAGGCGCCTTTGATTCTTTTATAGGAAATGATCTCAGCGGTCTGGCTGCAAGCTCGGCTGCTGACGATCTTCATCAGAGTGTGCTTCGCGTTCAGCAGAGGCTTTCTGCATTATCACAATCCGGTCTTGACCGGGAGCGGATTCTCCTACATCTGGATCAGGAGCGTTCGAATTATGAGGAGGCACTCCAAGAACTGAAGAAGCTGGACCTGAGCAGTGAAATTATACAGGAGGCAAATGAGCTTTTATTCCATGTTCGGCAGCGTCTGCGTCTGGCTTCCATGGATCTCTACCGTGAATTCTTCCATCCCTCCCTGCTGCAAGAGGACGGAGGGGATCTGAAGAAGAAATTCGCTGTATCCCTGCATGATTGGACTGCCCAGCTGTCTGGTGAGCTGGAACGTGAGCTTCAGGCTACATCCTTGAGGCTGGAGAACAAGGTGGATAGTTTGGTGAAGAGAGAGTGCGTCAGTTGGGCTGAGCAAGCTGGACAGCGTGAGCTTGGACCGCTATTGTATGCCAAGGATCTTGAACCTTGGACCACTCCGGTGATCGGAGAAGGATTGCTTACAGGGAAGCTGGATTGGCGGCCTTACTGGAACTTTTTCAAGAACCCGAAATATTTCTTCGAAGGCGCAGGAAGAGAGGCGCTGCGGGCCGCTCTCGAGTCTCCACTGGAGGAGCTGGTCAAAGCTGCTGTGGATAAGATACAGGGCGAGTATGCTCAATACTACTGTGATGGGGCGAGACTCAGGAAGGAAAGCGCAAGTGACCATTATATGAATTTGTGGCTGGAATGGGAAAAGGAAATACGCGAAATTGACGGCTCCGGCGAGGAGACAGCAGCGCTTGAAGAACTCCAAAGAAGCCTGATCACAACCGAACAACAGCTTCGGCGGATCTACTGAGCAGATAGAGGATGGTTCGGCCCGGTTCGAATGGACTGAATCTCTCCCGGGTTATGTCAATATGGGAGGACCGGATTCCAGTGAATGGCCATGCCTGCCAGACGGGCAGGGAACCGTGACCAGCTTATGAAGCAATAGGGAATTTACCGTGAGTTAATAGAAGGGTATTTCAGATTTTTGTAACTAATTGTCGGAAATGAGTGAATTTTTAGTGGAGCACTCTTGCATTCTGGACGAGAAACCCGGAAAATAGATAAGAAGAAACTACTTATCGAATTGGATGATTAAGCAGATTTTACACTGACTTAATGGATCCATATTAATTAGGGGGATTTCAGACGAATGTGGGGTGCTCCTTTTTCTGATCATGCCAGAACAATGCTCCTGCTTGGCAGCGGAGAGCTAGGCAAAGAGGTCATCATTGAAGCCCAAAGATTAGGTGTCAGAACTGTAGCTGTCGATCGGTACGAACATGCGCCGGCTATGCAGGTTGCGCATGAGTCTCATGTCATTGACATGTTGGATGCTGAGGCACTGAAGAATCTGATTCGTCAAGTCAAGCCGGATATCATTGTGCCTGAGATTGAAGCTATTGCTACTTCGGCTCTGCTGGAACTGGAAGAAGAAGGATACCATGTAGTTCCAACCGCCCGTGCTGCCCGCCTTACCATGGACCGAGAGGGAATCCGGCGGCTTGCAGCCGAGGAGCTTGGCATACCAACGGCGGCTTACAGGTTCGCGGACAGTCTGGACAGCCTTATAGAAGCCGTGAAGGAGATAGGCACACCTTGTGTGGTCAAACCGCTGATGAGTTCCTCAGGCAAGGGGCAGACCGTATGCCGGACACCGGAAGATGCTGAAGCCAGCTGGAATGCGGCGCTTGAAGGGGCACGTGCGAAGGGGGCGGCGGTGATTGTCGAAGCTTTTGTCAAATTCGACAGCGAAATCACACTGCTTACCGTTCGAAGTGCTTCCGGTACGACTTTTTGTCCGCCCATCGGCCATATTCAACAGGACGGCGATTACATTGAATCCTGGCAGCCTCATTACATAAGCAGTCAGGCCCTCCAAGAGGCACAGGATATTGCACGCTCCATTACAGACTCGCTTGGCGGATATGGATTGTTCGGGGTGGAGCTGTTCATTACAGAGCAGGGCGTTCTGTTCAGTGAGGTGTCTCCCCGTCCGCATGATACCGGCATGGTTACCATGGTTACACAGGACCTATCTGAATTTGCTCTGCACGTTAGGGCTATTCTCGGGTTCCCGATACCTTCGGTGCATGTGCTGACTCCGGGCGCTTCAGCTACACTGAAGGCTGACCGGGAAGGCTTGTCTTTTAAGATTAGTGGGGTCCATGAAGCACTTGAAATTCCTCGAACACAAATTAGATTATTCGGTAAGCCGCTCAGTAAGCCGGGGCGTCGGATGGCAGTAGCACTCAGTGCACATGAAGATGTGGAGACTGCGCGCATCCATGCCAAAAAGGCGGCAAGTCTATTAAAGGTGGAATGGGCTGAATGAGTAATCAGGTATGTGCTCCGGCACTCTTAATCCGCAAATGTTCACGTGAAGATGCGAAGGAGATTACGTCTCTGATGAGACAGCTTCGTTATCCCACGACGGTAAGCGTAATGGAAGAGAGGCTTACCGCACTTGAGAATCATCCGCATTATCGTAATTTTGTAGCAGAACTTGACGGTGAAGTGGTAGGTACCGTCAGCCTTAAGCAGCTGCAGACCCATGAAATGGAGCAGCCCGTTACACGTATTACCGCACTTGTTGTGGATGAGCATCACAGAGGCAAAGGCATTGGAAAGAGACTGATTCATGAAGTTGAGTCCTGGGGTAAGCGAAAGGGCAGTCAGGAGCTTTTCCTGTCCACCGGGGATGATGAACGTATAGAAGCCAAACCGTTCTACGAACGGATGGGGTTCGAATGCTCGGGATACCGGCTTTACAAAACATTGGAATAGTAACCATTTCATCCGTCATCCCTAAGGGATGATTTTTTTTGTCTCCGGATTACATGCCAATATCTGATCGTGAGAAATTCATTGAGGGTTTAAAAGTAAACGGTTACAATGATTGTGCATCTTAATAATTTACGGGGTTGCACAAAGTTTATTTTAGAGGCTCATACCCTAATTCAAGGAGGGTAATCGTGTATAAATTAATTTTAGTCGATGATGAGTCAGATGTAAGAGAAGGGCTGCTGACTGAAATCGATTGGCATGCATTAGGCTTTACCGTGGCGGATACGGCCGAGAATGGTCGCGAGGCTGCGGAGATGATTGAGAAGCATCAGCCCGATATTGTAGTTACGGATATTCAGATGCCTTTTATGAACGGGCTTCAGCTGTCCGAGTGGATCAGGGAGAACTACCCGGCGACTCGAATCATCATTTTGACAGGGTACGATGAATTTGAATACGCCCAGAAAGCGATCCGGCTGCAAATTGATGAATACGTCCTTAAGCCATTTTC
Organism: Paenibacillus sp. YPG26; assembly: GCF_023704175.1. Lineage (NCBI taxonomy): Bacteria > Bacillati > Bacillota > Bacilli > Caryophanales > Paenibacillaceae > Paenibacillus > Paenibacillus sp. YPG26. The sequence continues at coordinate 1,869,264 of NZ_CP084530.1, forward strand.
CTCCCAGGAAATTATCCAGATTCTGCTTAAAGTTAAGGGGAACATGGATGAAGAGGTTGCCCAGAAAGAGAACATCCATCTATTGACCGAGCACTATCGGCGGAATCTCCCTGTGCTGCAAAGTATCTTTTTGTCTTCACTGGTAACTCGCAGACTTCCCAGGAATGAAATCCATGACAAACTGCAGTCTTACTCATTAAGCCTGGAAGGCGGCAAATATATGGTCTCGGTGATCAGGCTGGATCCCAAAGCTCATGATGAGAGGACAGAGGTCACCAATCCAGAGTCAGAAGGGCCCCATACGATAAACGAAGCCTTCGATCATGATCTGGAGTTGTTCGCTGTGCTGAATATCACATCGGAAATTGCAGGGAAGTATGAGAAGGGCCATGCTTTTATTCACCATGATGAGGTCGTGGTACTGAGTATTAGTAATAAGAGCGATCCGGAATCGCTAAGCCAGTCAACACTCAGCATGCTGGAGGAGATCCGGCATAGTATGGAGCGGTACTTGAAGCGGACCATTACGCTTGGGGCAGGAAGTGTACAAGACAGTCTCGAAAGGCTGTATATGTCTTATAAAGATGCGGTACAGGCACTTGATTACCGGTTGCTGTATGGCGGGAACAAGGTGATCTGGATCGAGGATATGGAGAATCGGACCTTGGAGCCGTTCACCTTTAGCGATTTCAACGAGCAGGAGCTTGTCCGATGTCTGAAGGTTGGCACAGAGCAGGAGATCAGTATGCTGATGGATCAGCTGTTCGACCGGATTACGGATAGTAAAATCTCATATCAGGAATTTCAAATTTATTTGCTGGAGATGCTGACAGCTGCAGTGAAGGTGGCGAAGGAGATCCAGGTGGACCTGGATCGGCTGTTAGAGAACAGGGTAACCGGACTCGGAGAGATCACGAAGTTCTCACACGCTGGGGAGGCCAAAGCATGGTTCAGAGCTCTCTGTCTGAAGTTAAGGAACTCGATTGCCTCGGACCGGGAATCCAGCTATAACCGCCTTGTGATGGATGCAAAGGAATATATCCGGCAGCACTACCGGGAAAGCGAGATATCGATCAACAAGGTGTGTGAACATTTGCATATCAGCACAGGTTATTTCAGTGCCATCTTCAAGAAGGAGGTCAAAATGACCTTTGTGAATTATCTTCTCGGTATAAGAATGGAAGCGGCACAGGAACTGCTTCGGAATACGGAGTTAAAAGCATTTGAGATTGCCGAACAGGTAGGCTTTGCTGACCCGAATTACTTCAGCTTCTGCTTCCGCAAGAAGTTCGGAATCTCACCAAAAGAATATCGAGGCGGAGCCAAGGTGCAATGAAACTGTGGAAGACTTTATTTCAGCGGCTTGGAAGATTTCACTACAAGAAAATCCAGGTCATGATTACCTTATCGTTCATGTTAGTTACGATAATCACCGTGCTGCTGGTCAGTGTTATGCTGTACAACAAATTCTCCAAATCCTCGGAGGAGAACACATACCTGAATATAGGCCAGATTATTGATCAGGTGAACCTTAATCTGGAATTCTACGTCTCGGGTATGAAGGATATTTTTGAGCTGGTAGAGGATCGTGTCGGTAGCGCTCCGAAGTTAATGGGGCAGCTGGAGAGCCAATTGGGAACAATCCTTAATACCCGTGAAGACCTCGTATCCATTGCCTTGTTCACCAAGGACGGAGAACTGGTACTTAACACGCCAAGCGCCGGGATGCGTTCCAATTCCAGATTGACTAGACAGGGTTGGTTCGAAGCTGCCCAGGAGCATCCGGGACTTCTTCAATTCTCCGCGCCTCATATTCAAAATGTATTCAAGTCTCCTTACCGCTGGGTAGTCACTATGAGTAAGGAGATCAGCTATCAGGATCGGGGAATGAAGAGAAAAGGAATTCTTGCTGTGGACATCAACTTCCGTACTATTGATGAACTAAGTAAGCGGGTAAGCCTCGGCAAGAAAGGTTACGTCTATATCATTGATAGTCTTGGTAACATGGTCTATCATCCGCAGCAGCAGCTAATCTACGCCGGACTTAAATATGAGAATCTGGAGCCCGTGCTGAATTACTCCTTCGGCAGCTATGCGGATGCTTCCACGGGGGAAGACCGGATAATAACCATCAAGACTGTACACCCAACCGGCTGGAGGGTCGTGGGTGTGACCTACACGGACGAGATTATGACGACAAAGAAGGACATTAATGCGTTCATGCTGTGGTTTCTGTTCGTAATGCTGGGGATTGTTCTGCTTGTGTCTGTATTTGTCTCTTATCGTATCGCCAAGCCTCTGCGCAATCTGGAGAGGTCAGTGAAGAAGGTGGAGGATGGCGACTTCGGCACGATTATCGATGTAAGCGGAGCTTATGAGGTGGAGCAGCTCTCCAAGAGATTCAATCTTATGATCCGTAGAATCAGAGAGCTTATGGATCAGATTATATTGGAGCAGGAAGCGAAGCGAAAGGGGGAGCTTGAGGTTCTACAGGCTCAAATTAACCCTCACTTTCTGTACAACACACTGAATTCCGTCATAAGAATGGCGGAAGCGGGCCGAAAGGAAGAGGTGGTTACGACCATCACCTCCTTATCCAAGTTCTTCCGGATCAGTCTTAGCAAGGGCAACAACATTATCCCGGTACTTGATGAACTGGAGCATGTGCGAAATTATCTGATTATCCAGAAAATCCGTTTTAAGAATAAGTTTCAGTATGAAATTGAGGCTCAGGACGAGGCATTGAACTGTATGACGCTTAAGCTTATTCTGCAGCCGCTGGTAGAGAATGCGATTCACCACGGCATTGAGATGATGGTAGATGAGGGCTTTATTGGCATTTACACCTGGACCCAGGACGAAACTCTCTTCATCCGGGTGACCGACAATGGCATGGGGATGTCAGAGGAGGTACTTAAAGGGATATTATCTGGACGAGCCAGGCAGGGAAGCGGATCTGGCGTGGGAGTGAGGAATGTGCATGAACGTATCTCTCTGTACTATGGCAAGTCATATGGGTTGACTTTTGAGAGTGAGCTGGAAGAAGGAACGTCAGTAACCGCAAGGCTTCCTGTAGTCACCAGAGCAGATGGCTGGAACCATGGAGGACAATCATGAAGATCAGGCAGCTTGTTGTTCGGTTAGGCGTAATGATGATTTTGTTTATTTCAGCTGGATCGTGCTCCTTGCCTACAAGTTTCCGGGCTGAAGAAGAGTCCGTGACCCGGGTGAGCATGATTGTCAAAATGGATCACGGTGACTACTGGAAGACCATTAAGATGGGCGCAGAGGTGGCTGCCAAGGAGTATAACGTTAAGCTGGATTTCTTGGCACCAGCTAATGAGAATGACTTCAAAGGACAGATCGGTCTGATGAAGCAATCCATCCGGAACGAGACAGATGCCATTATACTATCGGCCAGTGATTATATGGCTTTGGCTCAGGTCACTGATCAGGCGTCCTATCATGGGATACCCGTACTCTCTATGGATGCGGAAGTCGCTTCCGCCAAAGTAAAGTCCTATATCGGAGCGAATAACTACGAAGCTGGGCAGAAGGCGGCTGAGCGTCTTGTGCAGCTTACCGGAACCGAGGGTGAGATTGGCATTGTCAATTTCGTGAAGGGAGCCCGGAATGCAGACGAGAGAGAAGAGGGCTTCATGGACTATATTGCCCGTTTTCCCGGCCTCAAGATCGCGGATGTGGAATACTGCGGGTCTGATGAGAGGCTGGCGGAGATGCTGACCCGGACCATGATTCACAATTTTCCTGATATTAAGGGTATAGTCGCATTAAATGCCGAGGCCTCAATAGGTGCCGGCAAGGCCATTGACGAACTGGGCTACGGAGGCAGAATCAAGTTCATTGCTTTCGATAATCCCCCTGAAATGCTGGAGAAGCTCCAGGAAGGAACGGTAGACGCTATGGTCGTTCAGAATCCGTACAGTAACGGTTATCTTGCCGTGGCTTCAGCAGTACAGCTGGCTGAGGGCAAGAGCATTTCAGAACGTTTTGATACAGGAACGAAACTGATTGATCTGGACAACATGCTGTGGCCGGATAATCAGAAGCTATTATTCCCCTTTATCAAATAGCTGTCCTCTTGACCCAAGTAATAGATCCGCTTGTCTATGGGTAAATTATGTTATATGCAGATTACCTAAGACTTGGAGGGATTCGGCCATGAATGAGAAAAGCCTGCTGAGAACGGGTACGCTCGATGTCGAGAACGTTACCGGTGATATTACCTTTGTGCGGACGCTGATCGCTAATGTATGTTTTGTAGGTGACCCGTTCCGCGGGGATTGGGTGTTAATTGACACCGGGCTTGAATCTATGACACATCTACTAGAGAAAGAAGCGATGGAACGGTTTGGTCGACCACCTAAATCGATTATCCTTACACATGGGCATTTTGATCATGTTGGTGGGGTGATGACTTTGTCCGACCGCTTTGAAGCTCCTGTCTATGCCCATCCACTAGAGCTGCCATTTCTGACAGGACAGCAGGACTATCCTCTCGCAGATCCGGCTGTTGGCGGTGGATTGATGGCGGAAATATCCCCGTTGTATCCGCATAAGGCTATCGATCTGAAGAACAGGGTGCATCCTCTTCCGAGTGATGGGAGCGTTCCTAATCTGCCGGATTGGCGCTGGATTCACACCCCTGGACATAGTCCGGGCCATATTTCTTTGTACCGGGAAGCGGATGGAGCTTTAATCGCCGGGGATGCCTTTATTACTGTTAGACAAGAATCTGCCTTAGCGGTAATATCCCAGAAGATGGAGATTAATGGGCCCCCGGCTTACTTCACCCCGGATTGGGAGCAGGCTAAGCAGTCCGTTCAGAAGCTGGCCGCGCTGAGGCCGCAGCTGGCTGTTACCGGTCACGGACAACCGGTCTCAGGTGATGAGCTGGTGCTAGGACTCAGCCGCCTAGCTGATAATTTCGATGAGCTTGCTGTGCCCGAGCAGGGCAGGTATGTTGATGAAGCTGGTCATAATGAAGAATAAGAATAATTATGAAGCGCCTCTTCCGTGTAGGAAGGGGCGCTTTTTCTATAAGTATGCTTAAGCAGATTAGTGAGAATTTTTATATAACTCATCAGAATTTTGAATTCGCAGAGGTCCGATTATCCTTCATAATGAAAGCGTACACAAGTTGTTCGCAGGTGAACAGATCAGAACACACAAGAAGAGATACTTCATTTCAGATTATGGGAGGTCAACAGAAATATGAAGAAGCTAAGCATGGTGGTACTGGCGACAACGGTAATGGGAGCGGCGCTGGCAGGTTGCTCGGGGAACGGAAGCAGCGGTTCTTCCACAGAGCCGAATGTAGGTGTGGCGATTTATAAGTTCGATGACACGTTCATGACAGGTGTTCGTAACTCAATCGAGACGAATGGAAAAGGAATCGCGAAGGTCGACATTGTAGACAGCCAGAACTCCCAGCCGACACAGAATGATAAGGTCGATATGTTCTTGACCAAGAGCACGAAGGCGCTTGTTATTAATCCGGTTGACCGAACGGCTGCAGGAGTCATTATCGATAAAGCCAAAGCGAAAGACACACCGGTTGTATTTCTGAACCGTGAACCTCTCCCTGAGGACATGAAGAAATGGGACAAAGTCTACTACGTTGGAGCCAAAGCTGAAGAATCCGGTGCCCTGGAGGGCGGATTGATCGTGGATTACTGGAAGGCTCATCCGGAAGCGGATAAGAATAAAGACGGCGTGCTCCAATATGTCATGCTCAAGGGTGAGCAAGGGCATCAGGATGCAGAGCTGCGTACGAAGCATTCGATCCAGGCTGTGGAAGAAGCGGGCATCAAGGTGGAGAAGCTGGCCGAAGACAATGCGAACTGGGACCGTGTAAAAGGCCAAGAGAAAATGGCTGCCTTCCTGGCCGCTCATGGCGACAAGATCGAAGCGGTCCTCGCGAACAATGATGATATGGCGCTTGGGGCTATCGAAGCCTTGAAAGCGGGCGGATACTTTACAGGTGGTAAATATGTACCGGTTGTCGGCGTAGACGCCACCGCGCCAGCGCTGCAGGCCCTCGGGGATGGAACCATGCTTGGCACCGTTCTTAACGACGCAAATAACCAGGGTAAAGCGGCAATCACACTGGCCTCCCTGCTCGGTCAGGGCAAAGAGATTACGAAAGAAAGTGTTGGCTATGACGTAACCGACAAGCAGTATATCTGGATTCCTTACAAAAAAATCACGAAAGACAACATGAAAGACGCACAATAATTGAATTTGAGCTTCTTGGTACAGGGCTGAAAAGGAAGGTTGTCTGCCAAGTGCAGGTAGCCTTCCGATTCTTGTGATAAGCAAGCATATACAAAATGGATAGGAAATGCGGCAGTAAGGAGGCGAAATGCAAATGGCTGAGCAAGAGTACTACCTTGAAATGAGAAATATCTCCAAAGAATTCCCTGGAGTTAAGGCGCTAGATCAAGTCACCCTGCAGGTTAGGCCGGGTACAGTGCATGCGCTTATGGGAGAGAATGGAGCAGGGAAATCGACTCTGATGAAATGTCTGTTCGGTATTTACAAGCCGGACGCGGGAGACATCTATCTAAATGGCAAGAAAAGCGAAATATTGAATTCCAGCGATGCTCTAGCCAACGGGATCTCAATGATCCATCAAGAGCTCCATCCCATTCCGTTCCGGGATGTAATGGAGAATATATGGCTTGGACGATTCCCAATGAAGGGAATTGGTCCATTCAAATTTGTGGATCACCGCAGAATGTACCGGGATACAGAAGAGCTTTTCAGGCAGCTGGATATTGATTTGAGGCCGGATACCCTGGTCGGTAAATTATCTGTGTCCAAAATTCAGTCGATCGAAATTGCGAAAGCGGTATCTTTTAACTCTCGAATTATCGTGATGGATGAACCTACCTCGTCGCTCACAGGTGTGGAAGTGGAACATTTATTCCGCATTATCCGTGATCTGAAAGCCAAAGGCGTCGCCATCATTTATATATCTCACAAAATGGAAGAAATCCTTCGCATCTCAGACGATGTTACCATCATGCGTGACGGGAAGAAGATCGGCACCTGGCCTGCAGCCGAGATGACCACAGATCTTATTATCTCCAAGATGGTAGGTCGTGATCTGACCCACCGGTTCCCGGACCGCGGCAACGTGCCTGGAGATGTTATTTTGGAAGCGCATTCATTGACTTCGCCAGTGGAGAAATCGTTCAAGAACGTTTCTTTTGAGCTTAGAAAAGGGGAGATTCTCGGTATTGGCGGACTGGTTGGTGCACAGCGGACAGAGCTCATTGAAGCCTTATTTGGTCTTCGGGACCTCGAATCGGGGAGCATCTCGATTCATGGCAAGCAGGTCAAGATCAAGTCGCCTAAAGATGCCATGAAGCATGGCCTGGCGCTGCTGACTGAAGAACGCCGGACAACCGGAATATTTCCTGTGCTATCCGTACATGAGAATGGGGCTATTGCCAACCTGGACCGGTATGTAACGCCATATATGCTGCTAAACGAGAAGAAAAAGCAGGCAGAGACTAACAAAATGATCGAGAAGCTGCGGACAAAAACACCGAATACCAAGGCACTCATTATGAATCTGTCTGGTGGGAATCAACAGAAGGTACTGCTTGCCAGATGGCTGCTGACCGAACCGGAGATTCTTCTGCTCGACGAACCAACCCGCGGTATAGATGTGGGAGCCAAATTCGAAATTTATTCCATTATTGCGGACTTGGCGCGTCAAGGGAAGAGCATTATTATGATCTCTTCAGAAATGCCGGAGCTTCTGGGGATGTCAGATCGCATTATGGTTATGTCAGAAGGGAAATTGACAGGGATATTAGATGGAGAAGCGGCCAGTGAAGAGACGATTATGCGGCTGGCTGCCCAGCATTAGAGGCGGGAGAGGGAGGAAGCATGAACATGAGTGCTAGAAGAATACAGGATATGATTACTCAAAATGCCATCTATATTGTACTGGTGGTATTAATTATCGGGATCGCGATCTATGACCCGTCATTTATCGGGATTAATGCACTGCGTGATGTATTGAACCAATCGGCTACGCGGACCATTATAGCGCTGGGTGTTGCCTTTATCCTCATAACGGGAGGAACGGATTTATCCGCAGGACGCATGGTTGGTCTAACTGCTGTTATCTCAGCTTCCATGCTGCAGGTCCAGGACTACCCAAGAAGGTTCTTCCCAGATCTCATTGATCTGCCAGTTATTGTTCCCGTACTTCTTGCTATAGCAGTTGGATTCTTGTTCGGTATGATCAATGGTCTGATTGTCGCCAAATTAAGGGTTCCCCCATTCATCGCTACACTGGGTACGATGGTTATCATTTATGGTGTGAACTCTCTCTATTTCGATATGGATCCGAACCATTCCCAGCCAATTGGCGGCCTGAGACCCGACTTTACAACCTGGTGGGGATCCGGTAGTATCGGTTCAGGCCCGTACTCTGTCCCTTATATCGTTATAATTGCCATTGTCGTCTCTATTCTGGTATGGGTTATCTTCAACAAAACACGGCTCGGTAAAAATATGTATGCGATTGGCGGTAACGAACAAGCCGCTAAAGTCTCAGGAATTAACGTATCCCGCAACCTGATCTGGATCTATTCTATCGCAGGCGCATTGTATGGTCTTGCGGGGGTAATGGAAGCAGCCAGAACAGGCGGAGCAACGAATAACTACGGTAACATGTATGAGCTTGATGCGATTGCGGCATGCGTGGTTGGCGGTGTATCGACAACTGGAGGTATAGGTACAGTACCGGGGGTCCTGACCGGGGTGTTAATCTTTACAGTGATCAACTATGGATTAACCTTCATTGGAGTAAGCCCCAACTGGCAGCTCATCATTAAAGGTATGATCATCGTTGCCGCTGTAGCCTTCGATATGCGCAAATATGCGAGCAAAAAATAATATAGGATAAGGATTCACCAGCCGCGGCAGAAATGTCGCGGTTATACCACATTTTGGTAATGCAAGGTCATTCTATCCATGTTAAAATGTAACATAGAACGAACTCTCTTGATCTAGATTTAAAGGTTATGGGTTGCTCGCAGTAAATTACTTCTTGGAAAGGGGGATTATCATGAATCAGCCATTAATGGGGCAACGGGCATTGCGTATGTGCTGCGCATTATTAACGGTGCTTCTGCTCGGTACGTTCTCCATTCATTCAGACGCTGCCGCTGCTTCCGCGGCGACACCAAAGTCCAGTCAATTGTCCAAGCAGGCGGAACTTGCGGCGAGGTTCGCGAAGATTCAGGCAGACCGGGCAGCCAAGGTGGTTGAGCTTGTGAACAAGGAACGGACAAGCGCGGGACTGAAGAAGCTTGTTGTGCATGACAAGCTGAGAGGTCTGGCGAAGGATAAGGCGATCGACCTGTACAAGCATAATTATTTCAGCCATACTTCACCCACCTTTGGTTCTCCGTTCGACATGATGGATGCATACCATATTACGTTTCGTTACGCGGGTGAGAACATTGCCAAGGGACAGCGTACCCCCGAGGAAGTAGTCAAGGACTGGATGAAGAGCCCGGGCCATCGCAAAAATATTCTTAACGCCCACTACACGCTGATTGGTGTCGGTTATTACAATGGACTCTGGGTCCAGGAATTTATCGGAAAATGATTCAAGCACTGCTTCACCCACTGGGGTAAGCAGTGCTTTTTGTGTCCGTCCTTTTTCTAAAGGGATATCGGCGTGTACAGCTTATACTTGCTAATCATCGAAGATCAAGAAGCAGGGGCATAGAACAATAAAGAAGCAGCGGAACATGTCCGCTGCTTCTTCAATACAATATGGGTTATGCAGGGGTCGAACCTGCGACCTGCCGATTAAGAGTCGGCTGCTCTACCAACTAAGCTAATAACCCGAAATAGGTACTCGGTGAAATTTATTATACTCTTTGACCTTGCCAATGTCCAGTGTTAACTCTAGTGAATTTGCAAATTGTAAAGAGGTGATTTATGTTAATTACATATGTCTAACCTATGTATATATGATTCAGAAACACCTGACAAATAAAGCGGGAGGGTTATTATGAATTCGTCGTCTTGGGCTTGGAGGACCATAGGCATTTCTTCTATTCTGGCAACGCTGCTGCTGTGTGCCGGATTTTTGTATGCCGTGAAAGATGTAATCGCACCGGAGGCCGGGAATCTGTGGGCAAGCATGCCTAGCGGGAGCTTGTCAGATGCAGCCCCGACCACGGATGCCAAGGAATTGAATATCGTATCACTTGGAGATTCCCTGGCTAAAGGGACTGGTGATGATACCGGGCAAGGATTTGTGCGCAGAGCGGTAACCGGGCTTCAGCAAGAACAGAAGCTTCCGGTTAAGCTTGTGAATAATTTGGGTGTGAACGGCATGACTACAAAGGGGCTTCTGCCAACGCTTAGCGAAGAGGGAGTTCAGTATGTGCTTAGGAATTCCAACATTATTCTCCTGTCTATTGGAGGAAATGATCTGTTCCAGGGAGCCCAGAATGTCCAAGCCGGCAAGGCACTTCCTACTTATGAAGAGTTGTCTTCCGAGGTGGAGGAGGCTTCCGCAAGGCTGAAGCAGATTGTCGATCGAATCCACAAGATCAATCCCACTGCTCAGCTTGTGTACGTTGGACTCTATAATCCTTTCAACGACCTGAAGGAAATGCGGATTCCCGGGAACCAGGCCGTGGCGGAGTGGAACATGAGGGCTTCAGAGATACTGAACAGCTATGAGACTGGGCGAGTAGTCTCGACCTTTGATATTTTTACGGGAAATACAAAGAAATACTTGGCGGATGATCACTTTCATCCGAATGGCGACGGATATCAATATATCGCGGAGCGGATTGTTCAGGGACTGCGTTAGCAGATAAGGTGAGGAGTGAGAAGAATTGGCCCATAACATTCAGGAAGAACGCAGCGGCTCTGAAGTCGTGCTCTCTGTGGATCATTTGCGGAAGAAGATCGGGAAGAAATGGATTATTGATGATGTCACCTTTGACGTGAGAAGCGGTGAGATCTTTGGATTTCTTGGACCCAATGGAGCGGGGAAGACAACAACTATACGGATGCTGGTCGATCTCATTAAGCCTACCGAAGGGAAGGTTCAGATCTGCGGTTATGATGTGAACCGGGATCCTGAGCGCGCACTTGCCTTTGTAGGTTCTATTGTAGAGAATCCTGAGGTCTATCCTTACCTCACAGGGTGGGAGAATCTCCAGCACTTTGCCCGGATGCAGCCGGGGATTGATGAAGCGCGCATACAAGAAGTGGTAGAGATTGTAAGACTGGATCAACGGATTCACGATAAAGTGAAGACATACTCACTGGGGATGCGGCAGCGCCTCGGGATCGCCCAGGCCTTGCTTGGCCGTCCTAAGCTGCTTATTCTGGATGAGCCTACGAACGGGCTTGATCCCAAGGGGATCAAGGAGCTTAGGGCCTTCGTCCGCCGTCTGGCTGAAGAAGGAATGGCCGTGTTCGTATCCAGTCATCTATTGAGTGAGATTCAGCTGCTCTGCGATCGTGTGGCGATTATAAGCCGCGGGCGGGTTCTGGCCGTAGGTGGAGTGAATGAATTGGTCTCCGGCAATGCCAACTATGTGATCTGGCAGCTGAGTCCGAGAGCCCGTGGAGTTGAAATTCTGGAGAGTCACGGAGCTAAGCTCGTTGCCGATCCCCATGCCGTGCTGGATGATACGATTGCGGCCGGTCTAAATGAGGATTCTGTGGTTACCCAGTTCACCGGCGGTTCTATATCCGCAACTGTTCCCCTGCTAGTGGCCGCTGGGGTTGAGGTGCGGGATGTTCATAAGATAAATCCTACTCTGGAGCAGCTGTTCCTTGAGATGACAGAAGGTGAATCGATTGAGTAGTATCATGCCTTTAATCAAGAATGAGACCATTAAGATGATGAAGAAGAAAAGATTCTATGTTGTCATCCTGGTACTCATTGTGCTTGTGCCGATCTTTGTATATGCCCAGATGAAGATTGCCCAGAATAACCGGGAGAAATTCAACTCGGATTGGCGTCTGGCTGTGCGCCAGGCCATAACCGATAATCAGAATTCACTGCAAAGCGCCCGGGTTCCCGAGGAATGGAAGAAATACAGAATCGTCTTTATTCAGCAGATGAAATATTACCTTGAGCATGATGTCAATCCCCAGGAGCCGGGAGGGGTCGGCTTCACACGGCAGTTCATGGATAATGCGGCTACTTTGTTCATACCGTTATTGATCATGGCCATAGCATCGGATATTGTATCCTCGGAGCGGTCTTCGGGTACGATCAAGATGCTGCTTACAAGGCCTGTACGAAGGTGGAAGGTGCTGTTAAGCAAGCTGATTGCGCTGCTCATGTTCGTGTCACTGATCGTTGTCTCGGCATTTATTGTGAGCTATTTAATATCAGGACTGGTGTTCGGATATAAAGGATTCAATATACCTGTGTTCACTGGCTTCAAGCTTAACGGCTCTGATGTAGATCTGTCGGGAGTGCATGCTGTACCCCAGTGGGCATATATTCTGATGCAGTGCGGGCTGATCTGGTTCATGAGCATTACCGTCGCCATTCTTGCCTTCATGGTATCCGTATTAGTCCGGAGTACAGCCGCTAGTATCGTTATTATGATGGCTTCGCTGATTGCGGGCACGATTCTGACAAATATGGCCTCTGCCTGGACGAGTGCTAAATATTTGTTCATGGTGAATCTGGACCTGACCAATTATCTGGCCGGAACTCCGGCACCTATCGAAGGCATGACATTAGGATTTTCCTTGACAGTTCTGGCGGTTTGGGCGGCCGTATCGCTCATCATTTCATTCACTGTCTTTACGAAACAGGATATATTGAATTAAAATGGACAAGGATAACAAAACATCTGTTTGCATTTTGATTGTTTTTGTTAATACAGTGTAACTCTTGAAGACTCCTCCTTGGGAAAGGTTAACGATCAAGCTAAGTCCCCGGGGGGATATTTCTTTGGATCACTGTATACATAAAGCGTAAATAAAGGAGGAGCATGAATGGTCGATCAGATCGATTTGTTTGCTGAAGAACCTGTGGGCAAAGACGGCTCAAAGGGTTACGGCGCAGACGACATTCAAGTGCTCGAAGGGCTAGTCGCAGTACGGAAGCGGCCAGGTATGTATATTGGGAGTACAAGCTCGTCGGGCCTTCACCATCTCGTATGGGAAATCGTGGATAATGCAGTGGACGAGCATCTCGCCAAATTCTGTTCGCGAATTGATATTACTTTGCACAAGGACGGTTCCGTTACCGTATTTGATAACGGGCGGGGAATCCCGACCGGCATGCATAAGACAGGGATTCCAACCCCTCAGGTCGTCTTCACAATCCTCCATGCAGGAGGCAAGTTCGGTGGCGCAGGCTACAAGAAATCCGGCGGTCTTCACGGTGTAGGTGCGTCGGTAACGAACGCATTGTCCGAATGGCTGGAGGTTGAAATTTTCCGGGAAGGCAAAATTCACAAGCAGCGCTTTGAATATTGGGTGGACACCAAGGGAATTGAGCATGTAGGTGAACCTGTTACGGGTCTTGAGGTTCTGGGTAATACGAACCGGACAGGATCGAAGATTACGTTCAAACCGGACATTCGAGTATTCCAGGGCGGAATAGCGCTGAATTACGATACCCTCGCGGAACGTCTGCAGGAGATTGCTTTTCTGAACTCGGGCCTGAAAGTGGTTCTGAAGGATGAGCGGTCGGATCGTTCCGACGAGTTTTTTTATGAAGGCGGGGCAAGACAATTCGTTCAGTTCCTGAATGAAGGCAAGGATGTTCTTCATGATGTCATTCACTTCCTGGGTGAAAAGGAGGATGTCGAGGTTGAGGTGGCGCTGCAGTACAATGCAGGCTATACCGAGACGCTGGCTTCCTTCGTGAACTCGATTCCAACTCGCGGCGGCGGTACGCATGAGACGGGGTTCAAGACCGCTTATACGCGGATTATGAACGATTATGCGCGCAAGAACGGCATGCTCAAGGAGAAGGACAAGAACCTCGAAGGAACTGATCTTCGCGAGGGCATGATGGCCGTGATTAGTGTGAAGATGTCCGATGTTGAATTTGTAGGCCAGACCAAGGACCAGCTGGGCAGCGCTTCGGCACGGAGCACGGTGGATTCGATTGTCTCCGAGCGGATGCAGGTCTACCTGGAGGAGAATCCGCAGGTTGCGCAGGTGCTTATTAAGAAGGCGGTTCAGGCTTCCCGGGCGCGGGAAGCGGCTCGCAAAGCGCGGGATGAGATGCGTACGGGCAAGAAGAGAAGCGAGAGCTCGAATCTTGGCGGCAAGCTGACTCCGGCGCAGTCCAAGGATGTAACCCGGACAGAGCTGTTCATCGTAGAAGGCGACTCTGCTGGAGGATCAGCGAAGCAGGGACGCGATTCCAAGATCCAGGCGATACTTCCGCTGAAGGGCAAACCGATGAACCCAGAGAAAGCAAAGCTGGCTGATATACTAAAGAATGATGAATACCGTTATATTATTTCTGCGATTGGGGCAGGAATAGGAACTGAATTTGCAGTGGAAGACAGCAATTATTCCAAAATTATCATAATGACGGACGCCGATACAGATGGAGCACATATCCAGGTGCTCCTGCTGACATTCTTTTATCGTTATATGAAGCCGCTGATTGATGCCGGACGGGTCTATATCGCCCAGCCGCCGCTCTACAAGATTACGCGCAGGTCCGGGAAGCTGGAGACAGCTAGATACGCTTGGACGGATGAGCAGCTGCAGAACTATCTGAAGGAATTCGGGAAGAACTTTGAGCTGCAGCGCTACAAAGGTCTGGGAGAGATGAATCCCGAACAGCTGTGGGAGACGACGATGAACCCCGAGACGCGCAACCTGCTGCAGGTTCAAATTGAGGATACTGCCAAGGCGGAACGGCGTGTGTCCACGCTCATGGGTGACAAAGTCGATCCTCGCAAGCGCTGGATCGTGGAGAATGTGGATTTCACAGAGTTTGAGGAATAGAAGGTGAAGGAATGAGCTCGCTAGAGAATTTTTTGCCCGCATATCTGGAAGAGGTTGTTGGAGACCGCTTCGGGCGGTATTCCAAATATATTATACAAGACCGCGCGATTCCTGACGTTCGAGATGGTCTGAAGCCTGTACAGCGGCGTATTCTGTATGCCATGTACGATTCAGGCAATACGCCGGATAAGCCATACCGCAAGTCGGCGAAGACCGTTGGTGACGTTATGGGTAACTACCATCCCCATGGAGATTCTTCCATCTACGAGGGAATGGTTCGTATGGCTCAGCCCTGGAAGATGGGCCACGTTCTGGTCGATGGCCACGGGAACTGGGGTTCACAGGATGATGATCCGGCTGCCGCAATGCGTTATACAGAAGCAAGGTTGTCCCCGATTGCAATGGAGCTGCTTCGGGATATAGAGAAGCGTACAGTTCTATTCAAAGATAATTTTGATAACACGACCAAGGAGCCGGTGGTTCTTCCCTCACGTTATCCGAACCTGCTGGTCAACGGGGTAAGCGGCATTTCGTCCGGCTTCGCAACCGAGATTCCGACGCACAATTTGCGTGAAATTATCGATGCCTGTATAGCTCTGATGGAGCAGCCAGAAATCGAGCTGGATGAGATTATGTCTTATGTTAAAGGCCCTGACTTCCCTACAGGTGGAACGATTATGGGTGAGAATGGCATTCGGGATGCTTATCAGACGGGTAAAGGCAAGATTTATATCCGTGCTAAGACGGAGATTGAATCCCTTCGTGGCGGCAAGCAGCAGATTGTGATCACCGAGATCCCTTATCAGATAGTCAAATCCCGCCTCGTTACCTCTATGGAGAACATCCGCCTTGAGAAGAAGGTGGAAGGCATTGCCGAGGTTCGTGATGAGAGCGGCCGCGGCGGACTTCGGATCGTTGTTGAACTCAAGAAGGATGCGGATGCCCAAGGGATATTGGCTTATCTGCTTAAGAAGACGGATCTTCAAGTGACTTACAACTTTAATATGGTTGCTATTGTGAATAAGACACCGAAGCAGCTTGGGATTAAAGCAATGCTGGAAGCCTATATCGCTCACCAGCGTGAAGTGGTTACCTTCCGTACGAAATACGAGCTGGAAAAGGCGGAGGATCGTGCTCATGTGGTGGAAGGGCTGGTTAAGGCTCTTAATATACTTGATGAAGTTATCGCTGCGATCAAAGCTTCCAAGAACCGGCAGGATGCGCAGAACAACCTCCAGTGGATGTTCGGCTTCACAGACCGCCAAGCTGATGCGATCCTAACGCTCCAGTTGTATCGGCTAACGAACCTGGAGATTACTTCCCTCCAGAAAGATCTGGATGAGCTGCAGAAGAAGATCAACTCCCTGAGAGCAATTCTGGAGAGCGATAAGAAGCTCACGAAAGTGATCAAGAAGGAGCTTTTGGAGATTCGCGAGAAATACGGGATTGACCGCAGATCCGAGATTCAGGGTGAAGTGGAAGAGCTTAAGGTAGGCTTGGAGGTTCTGGTTACCCAGGAGGATGTGCTCGTGACCCTATCCGGTGAAGGTTACATCAAACGGACAAGCATGCTCTCGTTCACACGTTCGGGCGGGGAACGGGATGGCTCAGGTGTGAAGGAAGGGGATTACATCAAGCATATCCTGGATGTGAATACCCTGGAGAATCTGCTTATCTTCACACAGCGGGGTCAGTACTTCCTGCTTCCTGTCCATCAGGTGCCTGAGTTCAAGTGGAAAGATAACGGTACAGCAATTGTAAATGTGATTCCATTGACCAAAGAAGACCGGATTGTAAGCGTCATTCCAGTCAAGAATTTCGAGGACAACGCTAGTCTCGTGTTCGTAACGAAGCGGGGTCAGGTGAAGCGGACAGAGCTCAAAGAATATCAATCGAAGCGCTCTGGAGCGATTGCTGCAGCAAAGGTAGGACCCGAGGATGCGGTGGTCTCTGTCACTCTAAGCCGGAATGCGCAGGATATCTTCCTGATCAGCAAGCTGGGGATGGCGATCCGCTTTAATGAGCAAGAGGTGAGCTCCATGGGTAGAGTCTCGGGAGGTGTCCGGGGCATTCAGCTGCGTGAAGATGATGAAGTGGCCGCTGCCTTATGGGTAGAAGGTGAAGAAGGAGAGATTCTTGTCATCTCAGATCTCGGCTATGCGAAGAGATCCTTGCTGCTTGACTACCCTACGCAGACGCGTGGGGGCAAAGGAATTCAGTCATTCGAGTTCAAAGAGGGCAAACGTGTGAAGCCGAATGGCAGCCGTATTGCCGGTGCTTATTTCTGCAAGGAGCCACTGCAGATTACCGCGGTGAACAAAGACGGCAAGACGTTCTCATTTAACTCCGAACAAGCACCTGTCATGGAACGCAAATCCATCGGCAAAGCGATGAGTCAAATGGACAAAAATGATGAAATTGTAGATCTTCTTGTAAAACGGGCTTAGAATAAAAAGACAAGCGGATAAAACAAATGAAGACAAAGACAGCCCTTTCAGCCGCAGCGTGTGGTTGACCTATAACGTAAGACAAATTAAAACACCTTCAAGAGAATGCAACCATGTGGTAAAATATGGAGGCGCCCTTGGAGGTGTTTTTTTGTTGGCAGATTTTCAATAGTTATGGTCCGGAAAATGATCTCTTAGTGGCGCAGCATTCAGTAACTAATAGCCATGGAATAAACATGTTTCGCTGGAGTCATATATTTTATTTGGATCGGTGATTCCCAATTATGATCAAAAATTAATTTATTATAAGGGAGTGAGGATAGTTATGCGAAGAAAGTCATTGTTTGTAATCACTATATGTTGTTCTGTCGTAGTCGGAGGCTTGGTGTTGGCCAATATCCGTACTAGCCAGGCTGACGCTAATAGCCCAAGTCTGAGAGAGAAAGTTTCATTTGCAGCTGAAAGCTATGAAGCACAGAAGAAGATTGCTGACGCGCCCGGTGCATCTACAGAAGAAGAGCAAAAGTTGAAGGAGCTGGCAACGAAAGCTGCTGATTTAGAAGCAGAACTAAATCCAACAAGTGCCGTTGAAGAATTTGAAGAAGTCTTTGCAGGTTATAAAGACCTGTACGCCCTCGAAAATGCTTATTACGCTGATCAAAAAGAATCAAAAGACCCTGCTGTTCAGAAGGTTCTAAATGAACTTGAGCGAAAGGGGAAGCTTATAGCTCAGTTCGAAAATCCGAAGTTAGCCAAATCGGTAAGTAGTGATTCGTTGCTAGAGAAGTTTTACGAAGAAACGAATAAATTGAACAGAGAGCTTTATCCGGAGAAATCCAAGTAAACTATCAAGTGCTTTCCCGTTTAGTCACCCTTCTAGTAGACATCACAAAGACTCAGACTATAAGCTGGTTCTGGTATTCAACCGGAGTCAGCTTGTTTAGTTCATGTTGTACTTTATCTTCGTCTTTTAACTTCTACATATACTTCTCATTTATCTCGCTACCCGGAAATTTTTGGAGGAAATTGGGATGGGCGGAAGGAAATTGAGCATTGGCGGCGAAAGTTTATCTGATGAAGTAATACATGAGCGTACTTGAGATCTGTTGATAACGGGGGGATTTAATGTACACGCAGGATTTCGCCCGCTTGTGGGCT
Source organism: Paenibacillus sp. YPG26 (assembly GCF_023704175.1). NCBI lineage: Bacteria > Bacillati > Bacillota > Bacilli > Caryophanales > Paenibacillaceae > Paenibacillus > Paenibacillus sp. YPG26. The sequence continues at coordinate 1,887,890 of NZ_CP084530.1, forward strand.
AAGTTATCCAAGAACTATCAGATGCATATGGAGTCGGAGCTTTCTCCTTCACTCACTGAAGCTCAGCTCTCAGTGCTGGAGCTTCTGGAGGATCGCAAGAAGATGAAGCCTTCGGATCTGATCCCATATCTGGCAACCACGCCGGCTGCCGTAACGATGCTTCTGGATCGTATGGAGAAGGCGGGATTAATCACTAGAGAGAGAGATCTGGAAGATCGGAGAATTGTGTGGATTTCCATTACCGACAAGGGGAGAGAAGAGACGAACCGGGGGCTCCGGATCCGGAATGACTTCCTGGGCAATGTTCTTGATCAGATATCCTCCCACAATCAACAGCTGCTGATCTTCCTGCTAGGCAAGATTACGTCGTCTAATGAGACTGTATTGAACAAAGAAAGAGCTTAAGCCAACCGGCTTAAGCTCTTTTTTCTCACAATTGGACAAGACCATCATTCTATATCTAGAACGATCTCGCTGCTTGATCATATAAGGATTTGGGCCATTGGTTCCACGGGAACTCATCAGGAGGTGTGGAGACCAACGCGACAGGTTCCTTCGTAACCGGATGTGGAAAGCCTACATAAGCGGACCACAAAGCCAGCTGTTGACCCGGCTTGTTAAGCTTGGCCCCGTATTTCTGGTCGCCATACAGAGGACAGCCCATGTGACTTAACTGCACACGGATCTGGTGAGATCTGCCTGTCAACAGTTCAACTTGAATGAGGCTGAGCCCATCTGTTAACTGACCAAGCACGTTGTAGTCCAGTATAGCATGCTTGCCCCCGTTGGTTCCCTGGGGAACAACACGCACTGTGTTCGTTCGTTCGTCTTTGAGCAGAGTATCTTCCAGCCGTCCGGATGAGACGCCTGGAGATCCGTGAACCACCGCAAGATAGGTCTTGTTAAATGAACGGCTTCGGACAGCTTCGGACAGCCTTGAAGCGGCCTTGGAAGTCTTGGCGAAGATCATGGCCCCTCCGACAGGCCGGTCAAGCCGGTGAACAAGGCCCAGATACACATTGCCGGGCTTCTGGTAACGCTCCTTAAGATCGTGCTTGAGCAGGGTTAAGAGATCTGGATCGCCGGAGGCATCCTCCTGGGAGAGAACATTTACCGGCTTAATGATTCCCAGAAGGTGATTATCTTCGAACAAAATTGGAATCTTTGGATGCTGATTCGCACACATGGGGAGCTATTCCTCCCATCGTCCCAATATTCCACAAGGCAGATTGAGATCTGAACGAGTAATTGGCAGTCCCAATTCACCGGAAGAGATGCGGCCGCCAAATTTCTTCTTCACCGTCATGTTGAGGATATTGGTGAGAACGGTAGGAGATATTCCTGTGGTATAAGAATTGATCAGCATAAATAACGGCCGGTCCGACAAGATGGAGAGACAAGATTCCACAAAGGGATAGAGACTTGTTTCTAACTTCCACATTTCACCGCCAGGTCCGCGTCCGTAAGAAGGTGGGTCCATAATAATCGCATCATATCTACTGCCGCGTCGCTGCTCACGCTGAACGAACTTAAATACATCGTCAGTGATGAAGCGGACGGGGCGGTCGCCAAGTCCTGACAGCTGAAGGTTTTCTTTGCCCCACTGTACCATGCCCTTGGCAGCATCCACATGAACAACTGAAGCACCGGCAGATGCCGCTGCGACCGTGGCTCCGCCTGTGTAGGCGAATAGATTCAATACATTGATTGGACGTCCTGCATTAGCAATCTTGTCCATCATCCAGCGCCAATTGGCAGCCTGCTCAGGGAATAATCCGGTATGCTTAAAACTCGTTGGTTTAATATGAAATTTCAATTTGTCATATGAAATCGTCCAGCGTTCAGGGAGCTTTTTCTTCATCTCCCATTCGCCTCCGCCTGATGAGCTTCTGTGATAATGGCCATGAACATCCCGCCACTCAGTGTTCTCCTGCTGGATCGGCCAGATGATCTGGGGATCAGGGCGGCGGAGAATCACGTCTCCCCAACGCTCAAGCTTCTCACCGTTCCCGGTATCAATGACTTCATAATCTTTCCAATCATTTGCGATATACATAACATGCTCCATCCTTCGGTAAAATTCATTTAGACTTTATTGTACCTTATTATGTGTATTTGTTGCCATATTATCGAACGAGAATGATCCAAGTAATCGGTAATAGTCCTGTACCTCGGTAATTTGGAAGCCGACAGACTTGTACAATTTCATGGCTCCCGGATTGTTCAGAGCTACTTCCAGCCGCAGGCTGCGGCCGGAGATGGCTGCCTGCTGGATTAACTGCTTAAGAGTATCCCGACCTAATCCCTGCCGGCGATACTCTGGATAAATGGCTAATCCATATATCCAGCTTACCTCAGCTTCATGTACAACTCGTACCTTGCCTGCGGTTCGTCCGTCTGCCTCGATGATATAAGTAACGGAATTGGGTATATCTATGGTCGCTTCATAATATTGCTCAGCCGCATGCTGTGGATAGTCGAAGCAAAGCTCGTCCAGCTTGATCAAATCTGCCCGGTCGAGGCTTACAGCAGGCCGCAGAGCAGCTGAGGAGGAAGGCTGAACTTTATAATTGTCATTTTGTCGAGAGCAGGTCATTTGGTATTCCGAAAAGGCAAACTGGACGTCAAGCGACTGCAGAAGTCCTTTGGCAGATAGCGAGTTGGCTGGCGCATTCAATAAAATCTCCTCCACACTCTCCCTTCTCTCTCTTGTGAATGCTTGGCCCAGCAGGGAAGAGAAGAGACCTTGGCGCCGATAATCCGGATGAACCATCCCGCAAGCCTCGATTTTGTGACCGAAGCAATACAAGCCGAGATATCCGACAATTCTGCCGCTGCGTACAGCCACATAATCATCATGCTGATCCTCCCGGCGGGTTCTAAGCATATCCCAGTTCAGTTTCAAGTGAATGCCGTCATGAGCATTGCAGATCTGTTCGAGCTCGGCAATTTGACCCCATTGTGTGTGTGTAATCATACTATCTCCCCTTGGAAAGTCTTGCTCCCGATACATCTTAATTCTAACGGATTGAGGCTGGCGGGCACAGCCATTATCTGGATGGTGAATAACGCGTTAGTTGACAAGCATCCTGCAGCAGGTTTAGTTTGGAAATAGTGAAGATTGGATTCAGGAGGGTTAAGGAGATGGAGTATATTATCGAGATGAACCATATCTCTTGGGTAAGAGATGGAAAGTCTGTGCTTAAAGACATCAATTGGAAGGTCTCTAAGGGAGAAAATTGGGCTCTACTAGGACTAAATGGTTCTGGTAAAACGACCTTGTTAAATATGCTGAACGGTTATATCTGGCCGACTCAGGGCGACATTTCGGTGCTGGGCCACAGGTTTGGAGAGGTAGATATCCGGGAGCTGCGAAGATCAATCGGGTGGGTCAGCTCATCACTTCAGGAGAAGCTGTATGGAAATGATAAAGCCGAAGATCTGGTGGTTAGCGGAAAATATGCGTCCATAGGTCTGTATGACAAACCAACCGAAGAGGATTATGCCAGGGCCAAGCAGTTAATGGAGCATTTGAGATGCTCCCACTTAACGAATCGAACCTATCAGACCTGCTCACAAGGGGAAAAGCAGAAGCTGCTCATTGCGCGTGCCCTGATGGGGTCGCCCAAGCTCTTAATCCTAGATGAAGCCGCGAACGGGCTCGATTTCATCTCCAAGGAAAGCTTGCTGGACAGTATAGATGAGCTGTCGAAGCAGCCGGATGCACCGCATCTTTTGTATGTCACTCACCACACGGAGGAGATCCTTCCGATCTTTAGCAAGACGCTCCTAATTCGAAGAGGCGAAGTTGTCGCTTCGGGACCAACTAAGGAAGTGCTTGAGAGCAATAGCTTGACCGATTTCTTCGAGATGCCGGTGCAGGTATTTTGGAATCAGGACAGAGCCTGGCTGTCCAGAAAATAAAAATTTTTCCCTTTTTTGCCACCTTCGCTGGACTTCTGCGTAATATTCGGTAAGTACGCTTTCGTGTGAAGCGGAAATGAGACCTATAGACCAGTGGAGGGGATATCTGTGAATTCAGGTACAGAACCAAAGAAAAGAACAGGCAATCTTAAAACAGGAGTGGCAGCCATTGTTATCGCAGTAGCCGCAATTATTGTAGGACTTAATTCGTATGCTACCGTCACCTATGGACATGTTGGATTGTACAAGACATTTGGAAAGCTGAACGACAACGTATTATCACCAGGTATCCATCTGAAGATTCCATTCGTACAGACGATTATTCAGGTCAACGTTCAAGTCACCAAGGCGGAGACGGATACGACCGCGTCCTCCAAGGACTTACAGCCTGTGTCCACTCATGTTGCCGTGAACTATTCCGTGAACAAAGACTCGGTGTATAATCTAATGAACAATATCGGCGGCAATTTCGATCAGGTCATTATTAATCCGGCAATCCAGGAGATTGTGAAGGAAGTTACCGCAAGATATCCGGCTGAGGACCTGATCGCGAAGCGGGATGTGGTTGCGGGAGAGGTTAGTGAGCACCTGACCAAGCGGCTCTCGAAATATGATCTGGTCGTGAACGATATCAACATCGTTAACTTTAAGTTCTCCGAGGCGTTCAATCAATCGATTGAAGCCAAGCAGGTTGCTCAGCAGCAGGCGCTGAAAGCTGAGAACGATCTTAAGCGTATCGAGATTGAAGCCAAGCAGAAGATTGCCCAGGCTCAAGCGGAAGCACAGTCCTTGAAGCTGAAGAAGCTCGAAGTTACACCTGAACTGGTTCAGTTGAAGCAGATTGAAATTCAGGAGAAGGCCATTGAGAAGTGGAATGGTCAAATGCCACAGGTTAGTGGCGGGGCTACTCCATTTATTGATATTAATTCGCTGGGCGGTAAGTAACACGAATTTAGAGACAGTTGTACATGGGAACGAAGCTGCGGCTTCGTTCTTTTTTTATAAACGAGCACTCGCATGACCTTCAAACTCTCTGGAAGTGAAATAGATCATATTAATATTTTAGAAATACAGCAGGATTCGACTGTAACTTACACACACATCTTATATAGTGAAAATATGGATTATTCATACATAAATACATAATATTAATTGCGAAGAAATCTCATGTCTATACGATTCAGTCACATGTGTATCTGCCCCTAGTTGCTAAATAACGGTGAAAGGTAAGTGCAGAATGTTGAACACTCTCAGATATGTCTGGCGGAATCCTGGCAGGAGCATCCCGTTGGTATTAGTGGTTGTACTTTCGATTATTATTTCCGCAAGTGTTGGTACCTTAATTCGATCCATTATCAAGGACGGATACGCAAGCATTGCTTGGAATAAGCCATTTGTTGCTTTGTATTCTATTGGTGAGAATGTGCCTCAAAGTGTGATCCGAAATATTTTAGAGAAAGAGGGTTATGATTATCATATCATTCCGTTTGTGACAAGTAATTTGAACACTCCTTCCGTAACGGGTTCAGTGCCTAGAAGAGTGTTAGGAATGTCCACTGAGGATATCGAGAAAACATTAGAGTTAGAAGATTGGCGTCTACAATCTGGCAGAATTCCTAAGGAAGCTGCTAATGAAATATTGGTCAGTTCTATCGTTGCTAAATCTTTGAATATTAAAGTCGGGAATAAGATAGGGGCAGAGCACAATCGCGGTCCAGTCCCGGGTTCTTTGGAGGTGGTTGGGATCTTGGATACTGACGCACAGGTAGCACTTATGCCATATTCAACTTTAGCAAAAATAAAAGATTTACCATCGGCAGACAATGGATATTACCTACTCTATTCAGATACCGCATCTTCTCAAGAGATTAATAGACAGGTTCACGATCTGTTTGGAGAATCGCCGGAACTAAATGTTGAAGTGGAGGACTATTCTGAGGTAACAAGAGATAAAGAAGAAGGACTCACAAATCTGAGATATATGGGATTCTCATTTAACATAATGACGGCGATTTTGCTGGCGATATCCTTGATCTTTTTAACAATGGTATATATCATTCAGCGACTGTCGGAGTTTGCTACAAAATATGTCCTTGGGTGGACTGTACAACGGATTGTTGGTTCATTTGTACTTGAGATGTCCATTACAGCAATGCTAGGATGGTTAATTGGGTTGCTTGGATATACTCTCTTATTAGGTGTGTTATCACCTGTTTTCATGGATGTTGGATTAATTATAGATCGTTCCGTTATTGGAGTCCTTCCATGGACTCTGCCGCTTCCTATTACACTAATTGCGGCTTCGTACTTAATTTCAGCCAAGAAACTTAGTCGCAAAGAAATAGTCAGAATATTTGATGTTTAGTGAAATATTGAAGTTAGAGGTGTATTAAATGAAAATAGAATTTCCATATGAAACTAACCAACTGAGCTTGGAGTATTCAGGCCGGGATGAAACAACTAGTGCTTTGAAGGAAGTAACTGTGTGTTTCCCGAAGGGTACGATTAGCATATTAGGCGGTTCTTCAGGAAGCGGAAAGAGCACTTTATTAAACTGTCTGTTTGGGCTTAAGAGACCAACCAAGGGAACAATCAAATATGAAGGTCATGATGTGACCAACTGGTCTAATCGTCAATGGGCAGAACTCAGACAGAACGAAGTTCACTTAGTAACCCAGCAGACCGTACTATTTCCTTATCTGACAATTTGGGAGAATCTATGCTTTGTAATTTCTCCGCGAGATAAAGAACAGTTAGAGCAGGCAGCACATCTGCTAGAGAGCATGAATTTAATACAGAACAAGCATCGGTATCCACGTGAACTGTCCATCGGAGGGAGACAGAGAATTGCAATTGTCAGGGCACTGCTTGGTGATCCCAACGTGGTTCTCGCGGATGAACCGACATCGGCTCTTGATGAAGAGAATAGCAGGATTGTGATGGATTTATTTATGCATTACGCCGTGAAAGGTACCACTTTTATTGTAGCAACACATGATCCTTCTGTAATGACCTACGGGCATCATTGCCTCAAGTTAAAAGACGGAGAAGTTGTTAATGAAGTGAGTTAGAAACAAATAAAAAGGGAGACGGGCATTAAAGTGAGCTGTTACTGGGAGGTGGTTGTTTGTTAGAAATCGAAAAATAAGGGAAAAAATCAAAAGGTTAGATGAATCAAATGCTAAAAGCCTTTTAATGATAATTTATGCCAGACTTGATACCGCAATAAATGGTACGGGTGGGGATGAACTCATTAAGCAAACTGCGAAGGATATAATTGATATGTATTCGAAACTTCCTGAAGATCCTCCTATCGTTTGATAGGGGGTCTTTTTTACTAGACAATAGTTAATAGAATGAGATATTTTAGTAAAGGAGTGAAAATGTTCTGGGTGAGGGAATGAAGCAACATGAAAAAGTGGTTGATCGCGGGTGCTGCGTGTCTTAGCTTCGCACTTATACATACAAGTGGGGTATCTGCGGCCGCAAATATAGTGAATCCGAAGGAAACATATACGTATGATAGAATGACCCAGGATATCAAGGAGCTTGCAAGCCAATATCCTGATATCATTCATTACAAGTCCATAGGTAAGACGCCCTACGGACGCGAGCAATGGGCAGTAAGTCTTGGGAATGGGGAGTCGACTGTATTTTTTAACGGTTCTCATCATGCACGTGAATGGCTGACAAGCACGCTGAACATGTATATGGTTGAACAGTATGCCAAAGCTTATGCTAGTGGTACTAAATTTGAAGGGTATGATGTCCGGACTATCCTGTCCGAGTCGACCATCTGGTTCGTTCCGATGGTTAATCCCGACGGTGTAACTCTTCAGCAGTATGGGCTCTCCGCATTTCCTCGGTTGGTATGGTCCAGTCTGATCAAGATGAATGAGGGCAGCCGGAATTTCAAGCGGTGGAAAGCGAATGCCCAAGGGATTGACCCGAACCGCCAGTATCCGGCACTCTGGTCAGGTATTAAATTTCCTGCCAAAGCTCCGCGCTGGATGAACTATAAAGGCACCAAGCCTCTGCAGACCAGCGAGAATCAGAATATGGTCACATTCACCTATCAGATTAATCCGGAGATCGCGGTCTCCTATCATTCGGCAGGCCATATTTTATACTGGAATTTCAATACCAAACCAAGCAATCTGGCACGTGACAAGAAGCTTGCGAACACATTCTCAGCGATAACCGGATACTCTCAGGTGAAGCCCTCGCCGAATCCTTCGGGAGGAGGATATACCGACTGGTTCATTACTACCTTCGGCCGTCCTGCCTTCACACCGGAGATTGGGATCAAGGAAGGAGAGACCAATCTCTCGGTCTCTGTATTCGATTCGGAGTGGAAGCGTAACAAAAAGATCGGTTTATGGATAGCAGATGAGGGATACCGTCTCTGGCTGAAGAAGAATCACAGCAAGCATGCTGTTCAGGCTTTCCATAAAGAGATCACGATTTCTGAACTCAAGCAGCTGTTTAATTCCAACAACTTTATTTCAGGAACCGCAGGTACGGTCCGTCCGCAGACGTTAACGACCACAGCCAAATCGGGCAATTGGTACAAGGTGAAGACGGGCAAGGGAGAGAAATGGTTGTATGACAAGAACGCGGTCGTACGCGAACCCGCAGAGTCTACGATCCCAACAGGGGATCCTGTGGATGTGGATCTTACCTTAACTCTTGATGTGGAGACTGAGGTGTATTCTGAGCCAGCCGCAAGAGAAGCAAAAGCTACAATTACGCTGACCGAAGTACATGCGGTTCAAAAGTGGGGCGATTGGTACAAGATTAACACTCCGATTGGGGATCTGTGGATTTATCGGTCTCCATCCTTGTAATCAGCCCGCTGGATAATCGCTTAACACAAAAAGATCTGAAGATCGGACCAAATCCTGTCCGAACTCAGATCTTTTTTTGTGTTATTCTCCGCTACAGAGAATTCTTATTTAGTTAGCAAATATACAGCGAGACCTGCTTCAATTAGGAGAAGAAGGGTACAGACGCCGATGCTCAGCAGAGATAGTCCACGGGCAGCGCCGGTTCTCAGTGAATTCCGTCCAAAGAAGAGACCTGCAAGGCTGGCCGCTGAGGTAATCCCCATGGGAATCCAGATTCCTTCTGTGTTGGGAGATGTGTAGTTACGGTAAAAGATTAATAGCGTAAATAATGTGAGAATGAAAGCGATAATCAAGAACAGAATAGAGACGACAACGCTTCCCATGCCTTCCTTGGATTCTTGCAGCTGGTTATCTGATGTGTTGTTCAACGGGTGATTCCTCCTTAGTTCATTGCCTTATATAATACCATGTTTATCTAATCAATCCAAAGGCGGGACACGCACAATTATTCATCCGTCTCCAGAACTCGTGGTTAGCGGATCCTGATGCAAGATCAGCTAAATTGGAGTATAATATGCGATCTAGATACCGCTGACTCCACAATTAATTACAAGTTAAAGAATAGAGGTGTAAGCATGAAGGCAATTCCCCATACCTATCAGGAGAATGAGGCGGTCCAGCGAAGAAGATGGCTCATCCTTATCGCTGTTAATTTATTTACTTTCATGGCGACCTTGGATGGAAGCATCGTGAATATTGCCCTGCCGGAAATATCATCGAAGCTCTCTCTGGACGTAGCTCAGACCGAGTGGGTGGCAACCAGCTACTTAATGGCGATCTGCGCGGCGGTGCTATTCTTCGGGAAGCTCGGCGACCATGCTGGCAAGATACGGATATTCAAAATTGGCACTGTGGTGTTCCTGATCGGGTCTTTGTTGTGCGGCTTCAGTACAAGCCTGACCTTCTTGATCATTTCCAGAGTGGTACAAGCCATAGGTGCCTCAATGACCATGGCGAACAATATGGGGATCATAACAGATATCTTCCCGGCAAATGAGCGAGGGCGCGCACTCGGATTAATCGGCACTTTCGTATCGCTTGGAAGCATTGCCGGACCGAGTATCGGCGGCGTCCTGGTCTCTACGTTAGGCTGGGAGTATATTTTCTGGGTGAACCTGCCGATTGGGCTTGCGGCAATAGGTCTTGGCTGGAAGGTACTGCCGGATGATCTGGTGAGATCCCGAACGCGAATCGACTTGCCGGGAAGCTTGTTGTTCGCTTGCTTTATAATGCTTCTGTTCACGGGTCTCCTGCTGGGTCAGCAGACAGGCTATCGTAACGGATGGATTATCGCAAGTCTTGCTGCTTCGGTAGCAGCCTTCCTTCTCTTCCTGTGGGTTGAGAAGCGGAGCCAGAATCCACTTTTGCAGCTGTCTCTGTTCCGCAATTCCTGGTTCTCACTTAGCATCCTGTGCGGATTTCTTGTGTTCGTAGCGGTATTCTGCTTCAATATTCTAGCTCCGTTCTATACCCAGGGCATATTGCAGTTGACCCCTTCCCACGCGGGCCTTCTTCTCATGCTCTTTCCAGTCACTATGGTCATTGTCGCTCCTTTGAGTGGGGCGCTATCGGACAAGATTGGTTCTGAACTGCTTACCTTTGCTGGACTCATAGTCAACGTAACCGCCTTGTACGGGATGGCTACTCTTCATCAAGGAAGTTCGATTGGTTGGGTAGGGCTGTGGACCGCACTCCTGGGAGTAGGCAACGGGTTATTTCAGTCTCCAAATAATTCTCTGGTCATGTCCAAGGTGCCTAGAACCCAGCTCGGAGCGGCTGGAAGCATTAATTCATTAATCCGGAACATTGGCATGGTTGTCGGTATTACCGTAGCGACTACCACTTTGTTCAGTGTAATGAGCAGCCAGGCTGGACGCAGGGTAATCGGGTTAATACCGGGCCGGCCGGATATATTTTTAACAGGTATGCATACTGTCTTTATCCTTGCTGCTTGTATTTGCCTCGTTGCTGCCGTACTAACGGGGTGGAGGTTATGGGCTTCAAGAATGCATAGACATTAACCAACTCGGAATTAAAAAATATAGCGCACCCTCTATAGTTACTTGGAGAGCCTCTTAGGACTTTCCTTGTAAGGTTAGGGGGTGCGCTTGGCTTGAGAGTCAGAATTTAAGCTCGTTCATTGCTTATAGACCGGTATTAGCCTTGACCATAACCTCGGTATATTTCTTAGCATCGGTCTTGGACGATAGATACGTGCCTACAATAGCGCCGATGAACCCAAGGGGAATCGATACGATACCTGGATTGGCAAGCGGGAACAAGGCTTCTCCTGTGAAAATGGCTTTTCCCGCTGGGTCCCACACACTAGGGCTGACAGCCACAAGAAGAAGGGCGCTGATCAGACCGGTCAGCATCCCGCTGATGGCACCGGCTGTATTGAATCTGCGCCAGAAGATCGTAAAGACCAGCACAGGCAGATTGGCACTAGCTGCAACCGCGAAGGCAAGCGAGACCAGGAAGGCCACATTCAGCTTCATCGCGAACAGGGCAAGAATGATCGACAGCAGGGATACTCCGACGGATGCCCAGCGGGCAGCCTTAAGCTGCTGCTTCTCGGAGGCATTGCCTTTCTTGATGATATGGCCATAGAAATCGTGCGCGAATGCGGATGCGGCCGACAACACAAGACCCGTAACTACCGCAAGTATGGTGGCGAAGGCGACGGCGGAAATGAACGCGAACAGAAAATCGCCGCCCAGTGCCTTGGCGAGCAGCGGAGCTGCCAGGTTGCCTCCCTTGTCCTGAGCTGTAATCGCATCAGCTCCTACGAAGGCAGCGGCTCCGAATCCCAGGAATACGGTCATAATATAGAAAATGCCGATAATCCAGGTGGCATAGACGACCGAACTGCGGGCGGTTGGAGCATCTTTGACCGTGAAGAACCGGATCAGAATATGCGGCAGACCCGCGGTTCCAAGCACCAGCGCCAGATTGAGGCTCAGGGTATCAAGCGGAACCTTATATTTGTTACCAGGATTAAGGAAGGCTTCACCCAGAGGAGTTGCCGTCTTCAAATGATTGAACATCTCCGTCAGGGAGAAATTGAACTTCGCAAATACGATCAGGGAGATGATGAATGTACCGCCCATGAGCAGGACCGCCTTCGTAATCTGCACCCAGCTCGTCGCCGTCATGCCGCCGAAGACGACATACACGGTCATCAGAACGCCTACAATCACGATGGAGGTCATAGCGTCCAGCCCAAGAAGCAGGCGTATCAAGCTGCCCGCCCCAACCAGCTGTGCAATCATATAGAAGGTGGAGATCGTAATCGTATTAAGAGCGGCAACCCCGCGGATTTTCTTGTCATTGAAGCGGGCGGCAATCATGTCGGCCATTGTGTATTTACCTAAGTTTCTAAGAGGTTCGGCAATGAGATAGAGTACCACGAGGTAAGCGACAAGAAAGCCAATGCTGTAGAAGAACCCGTCAAAGCCTACCAGCGCAATGGAACCGGCAATCCCTAGAAAAGAGGCCGCGGACATGTAATCTCCCGCGATCGCAAGGCCGTTCTGCCAGCCGGTTAGACCACCGCCGCCTGTATAAAATTCATTGGTGCTGTTGGTCCGTTTGGAAGCGAAATAAGTGATGATCAGCGTAATGGCTACAATGGCGAGAAAGAGAAAGAAGGCGGTTGTATTCATGCTTTTTTCCTCCCAGCAGCTTCTTGCTTGATTTGCTCTATATCCTGGTCGAACTGAACAGATTTGCGCGAGTAAATGATACATAACGTCCACGTCATGATGAACTGGGCAAAAGCGAACACCCAAGCCCAGCTGATTGGTCCAATGGCTGGCTCGTTCAAGACATCAGTGTACGAGGTCAGCACCGGAAGCAGGAAGTAGAACACAAGGAAGAACAAGGTCATCGGAAATAAAAATCGTTTTTTCTTGTGCATCAATCGTTTGAAGTGGGGACTCGTCGAAATTCGATTGTAATCCGGGTTCGGTTCCATGTCATTCCCTCCAGTACAAAATATGATAATTCAGTGACATTATGTAAGCGCTTTATTAGCATATTAACATTTTTGGATTCTTAGAATAGGCCAATGGTTCTAAAAATTTTTATTTCATAATCCAGTCTATTACTATAAGCTTGTAATTAGATTATGGGGGGATAGCAGATGTTTCTCGTCTATTTCATGATTGTTGTCGTTGCGGTGGTCATTGTCTGGGCGACCTTCTGGGTCACGAAGAAAGCTTACTCCAAGAAGTGGGATCAACCTGAAGATTAAGCAGACGATAAAGATGTTCAAGAGGATGGGTGCGCGACAAGTGCATTCATCCTCTTTTTCGTGGAAGGGGGTTAAGTCTAAATCTGATTGTTGTTGCGTTCTGATCTGCAGCAGATCAGCTTCGGGTTCAGCCCAATCTGGCTTGGAAGCTGCTGCATAAGCTGTAACAGCAATTGTGAAATGAGGCGGTAGAATATGGGTCTGCCAGTTTACCGGATAGGAATGAAGAAGGCTGACATCACGCAGCTTAACCAGAATATCTGGTCCAAGGAATTCGTCCGCGGTGAATTCAGTATGAAGGGAATCAGCCGGCCAGCCCGGATCAGATTCCGCGGAGAACATACCCGTGAGTATCCCAAGCGATCGTTCGAGATCAGAACCAGGGGACGCACCTATCATTTCAATGCCCAATACGATGATCCATCCATGCTGCGCAACGCGCTGTCTTTTCAATTCTTTGAAGCTATAGGTGTACCTGCTCCGGCTGCACAGCACTGTGTGCTCGTAATGAATGGAGAACTGCTGGGCGTGTATTTGAGGCTTGAGGCCGTGAAGACAAGCTTTTTCCGCACAAGAGCTATACCAGCAAGGAGCATATTCTATGCGGTAAATGATAATGCAGACTTCTCCTTATTCGATAAGGACAATGGACTTCTCAAGGAGTCCTTGTTCTCCGGTTACAGCCTGATAAAAGGTTGGAAGAAGGACAGACAGAGGTTAGAGCAGTTCGTACATTTGCTGAATGCCAAACAAGGGAATGAGCTTCTCAGCTTCCTTCAGCGGCGGATAAATATAGACAATTATCTGCGGTGGCTGTGCGGCGCAGTGATGACGGGGAATGATGATGGACTGCGCCAAAATTATACCTGGTATGAGCATAAGACGACCGGTAAATATGGTATTGTTCCATGGGATTACGAGGGGACCTGGGGAAGGAATTTCTATGGTGCAAGGACGGACTCCAACGTAATCGAGATCCAAGGAGATAATCAATTAACAGGGAAAATGTTAAGCTTTCGACCGCTGCGTGCGGAGTATAAGAGGCTGCTGCGGAGCTTTCTAACGAAGGACTTCAGGACGGCTATAATCATGGGAGCAGCTAGGCGGATGCACAGCCGCATTACTGCCGATGCTGGAAGAGATCCGAACACGAAGTGGGCGATGAGCGATTTCCACGGTGAATTGGGAGTAATCCGGGAGTACACGGAAGAGAGAAGAGAATATTTGATTCAGCATCTGAAGGACCTATAGATCTCCTGTTCCCAGGAGGGAATATATGGTAACCTGTTCATACCACTATTTAGGAGGTCTATAACTCCATGTATCAAGAATCGCAGGATCCTTTTGCTTATGAACGTTATCATCAACGGCCACCTGTCCGGACAAATACCAAGTCAATCGTCTCCCTCGTGCTGGGGATATGCTCTATCTCCGTACCTTATCTCGGATTCGTAATCGGTATTGTGGCCATTATTTTTGCATGCCTTTCATTCAGAGAACTTAAGTATAGCGGTGAGAGGGGCAGGGGGCTATCGGTGGCTGGTCTGGTCTGCGGGATTGTAGGAACCGTGTTCTACGCAGGGGCTATTGTGCTAATCGTCTTATCTATGCTCTACATGTCGAACTATGGTGCGTATGTTTGGTAAAATTTGATACATCCCTGTTATCGCATGACTTCGACCCTCTGTCATAGACTCATAGGAGCTGTATGTCAGCTGATGACCTGCATTCACAAGTGTATTTCTGATCAAAAAAACAGCACGGACGCAGCGTCCGTGCCAAAAGCATTGAGAGATGTCTAGTCCTGTTCACGCCCGTCTACGACAAGCTCCAATTCTCCAGTTGTCGAATCGATAATCATGCCGTGTACAGGGAAATGGGGTGGGAGTAATGGGTGATTCTTAATAATCTCCACAGTATGGATTACCCCCTCTTTTTCGGTACTAAACCCGCGCAGCCATTTTTTTAATTTGATGCCTGAATTCTCAAGCGTATCGAAGACCTCAGTAGAAATTCCTTTTTCATGGATCGAATTGATGATCCTGTCCGAGTTGATGGAAGCCATGCCGCAGCCTGTGTGACCAACTACGATAACCTCTTCCGCACCCAGCTCATAGATGGCTACCAGCACACTACGCATAACACTACCAAACGGCTGGGAGATAATAGCGCCCGCGTTCTTAATGATCTTGGCATCTCCATTGCGCAGGTTCATGGCTCTTGGCAGAAGCTCAACGAGACGGGTATCCATACAAGTTACGATAGCCAGCTTTTTGGATGGGAACTTATCAGAAATATAACTTTCGTATTCTTTTTCCTCGACAAATTGCTTGTTGTAGTTCAGGATTTCGGTAATGTTGCTCATGATCTTATTCCTCCAGTATTTGTCGTTGTTTAGTTGCCGCGAATATCATGCAGTTTGACATTCTGGCCATAGATTTGCGAATCTCCTTCAAGCCGGAACGATCCGTCCAAGGGATCACCCTTGAGTCTTAGCTGATCCTCATAGAATACGGCGCGCTGGGGATCTACCCAGAAGGGGAACGACTCGTTCTCGATCGGGACGTCTGTAGGGTCTGGCTGGCTGATAATTTGAAAAGAAG
This sequence comes from Paenibacillus sp. YPG26, assembly GCF_023704175.1. Lineage (NCBI taxonomy): Bacteria > Bacillati > Bacillota > Bacilli > Caryophanales > Paenibacillaceae > Paenibacillus > Paenibacillus sp. YPG26. The sequence goes on from NZ_CP084530.1 coordinate 1,903,579, forward strand.
TAATCCCGTAGCATCCACAGCCTTCAGTGTCATACAGCAGCCGGACTTGTCCGGGTTGCTCGCCGATCTTTGTGTTCAGAATATCCTTCGCCTGCTGGTCCAAAGTAATTCTCATGGTCTCCCTCTCCCTCTAGCTCAAGTAAGTACGCCTTTAAAAGTTGATTATATAGATTGTAATAAGTATCATCAAGAGGAACACCAAAATTTAGAATTGAGGTGAACCTGGTAATGGAACAGGATATTCAGCAGAAGCTGGAACAATTTAGGGAGCTTAACAAGAAAATTAGAAGCTACTATGAAGCCGTCGCTTTAATGGCATGGGATCTGCGCACAGGCGCTCCAAGAAAAGGGGCAGAGACCCGGGCAGAGACACTGGGTGTACTGTCAACGGAGTCATTCAAATTGCAGACTTCGCCTGAGATGGGCGAACTCCTTAAGGCTCTGAACCGTCCAGAAATATTGGAACAGTTAGACGATGTCAATCGCCGGATTGTGGAGAATGTACAGGAAGAATATGACCGCAGTATTAAGATTCCTGCGGATAAATATCAGGAATATGTGACGCTTGCCTCTCATTCGGAGACGTTGTGGGAGGACTTCAAGGAGAATTCCGATTTCGCAGGATTTGAACCCTATTTGACCCAAATCGTTGCCAAGCTGCAGGAATTCATTGATTATTGGGGACCCCGGGATACACGTTATGACACGCTGCTGAACCTCTATGAGCCAGGGCTTACCACAGTGAAGCTGGATGAAGTGTTCGGGCAGCTTCGTGACCGGCTTGTTCCACTTGTCGAAGCAATTCAAGCTTCACCGGACAAGCCCGAATTCCAATTTCTGAATCAACTGTATGACCAGGACCAGCAGGAGAAATTCAGCAAATTCCTGCTTGAGCAGATTGGCTATGACTTTGAGGCAGGACGTATGGATGAAAGTGTTCATCCTTTCGCAACTGGGCTGAATCCAGGGGATGTACGGATCACTACACATTACTTGCAGGACGATGTGACAAGTGCCTTATTCAGTGCTCTCCATGAGGGTGGACACGCGCTCTATGAGCAGAACGTGAGCCCCGAGTTGACCGGAACCCCGCTGGCTGAAGGAACCTCGATGGGCATTCACGAATCCCAGTCCCGGTTCTGGGAGAATATGATTGGGCGCAGCCGTCCCTTCTGGGACCGTTATTTCAGTGATCTGCAGCAGCATTTCCCCGAGCAGCTGGCATCTGTATCCGTAGAAGATTTCCACCGGGCAGTGAACCGGGTTGGGAATTCACTGATCCGTACCGAGTCGGATGAGCTGACCTATAATCTTCACATCATTATCCGGTACGAGATCGAGAAGCAGCTGTTCAATGAAAGCCTTAGTGTTCAAGATCTTCCTAAAGTCTGGAATGAGAAGTATGAGAAGTATTTAGGCATCGTTCCGCCAAACGATGGCGTTGGTGTTCTGCAGGACGTCCATTGGTCTGGAGGAAGCTTTGGATACTTCCCATCCTATTCCCTTGGCAACATGTACGCGGCACAGATCGCGCACACCATCCGCAAGGAGATCCCGGGCTTTGATGAATTGATCGCGGAAGGGAATTTTGCACCAATCAAGGATTGGCTGACCGATAAGATTTATAAGTACGGGAAGAGCCGGAAGCCGGCTGAATTGATTCTGGATATAACAGGAGAAGAGCTGAATCCGAATTATCTTGCCGATTATTTGGAACAGAAATATAAGGCGCTGTACAATCTGTAAATGTGTACTGAACTTAGGCCGAACTTGGGGTTACACCCCCGGGTTCGGTCTTTTTGGTAGGTTCATAACCTTTCGGTAGACGCGTGCATACATTGGAGCATAGCCTTAAGCTGACAGCAGCAGGGCACGTAAGCACAAGGAGGGAAGCAAATGAGGAAATCACGGGCAGCGATGTGGGTGGCCATTATGCTGGTGTGCAGTATAGCTCTTGGCGGTTGCGGTACCGACGGCCAGGGGGCGAAGATTCAGCTCGGCGAGGTCACACGTTCAGTGTTCTATGCTCCGCAGTATGTGGCACTTGAGAAGGGATTCTTCAAGGAGAATGGGCTGGATGTCGAGCTTAGAACGACTTCTGGTGGCGATAAGACGATGACTGCTCTCTTGTCGGGTGGCATTGATGTTGCACTTGTTGGAGCTGAGACCTCCATTTACGTATACCAGCAGGGTTCGGAAGATCCGGTTCTGAACTTTGCGGGGCTTACCCAGACCGATGGGACTTTTCTCGTGTCCCGTCAACAGATCAAGAACTTTCATTGGGACTCGCTGAAGCAATCGGTATTCCTCGGTCAGCGCAAAGGAGGTATGCCACAAATGGCGGGTGAATTTGCTCTTAAAAAGCACGGAATAAATCCGCATCAGGACTTGAAATTGATCCAGAATGTAGATTTCGCCAACATTACCGCCGCCTTTATTTCGGGAACAGGAGATTATGTGCAGCTGTTCGAGCCGCAAGCTTCAATCATCGAGAAGGAAGGCAAGGGCCATGTCATTGCTTCCTTCGGCACGGAGAGCGGCAAGCTGCCTTACACAGCCTACATGAGCAAGAAGAGTTATATTGATGGACATAAGGAACAGGTGCAGAAATTTACAGATGCAATTTTTAAGGCCCAGCAGTGGGTGAACGAGCACTCTCCGGAAGAAGTTGCCCAGGTGGTATCCCCTTATTTCAAGGATACGGACCAAGCGATCCTCGCTAGTGCCATTAAGCGTTACAAAGAGCAGGGAACTTATGCGCTGACTCCGGGGATTGACGAAGCATCCTGGAATAATCTTTTGGATGTCATGGCTGCAGCTGGTGAGCTTAAGGAGAGGATACCTGTATCCAAGCTTGTCGAACCTTCCTTCGCACAACAAGCCGCAGAAGCCGGCAAATAATAGAGAGGGGCGCGGGAAATGGAGCCGGTTATTGAACTACAAGATGTTGAGCACGTCTACGTTACGGACAGGGAAGCTGTCCTCGCGCTTGAAGGGATGAATATCGCGGTTCAGCCAGGTGAATTCATCAGCCTGGTGGGTCCGAGCGGCTGCGGCAAAACCACCCTGCTCTCGATCATGGCCGGGCTTCTTATCCCCACCAGAGGCAGGGTTCTACTGAACGGAAAGCCTGTCACCGGGCCTGATCCCGGTGTAGGTTATATGCTGCAGCAGGATTATCTGTTCCCTTGGCGCCGAATTCTGGATAATGCTGTTCTAGGTCTGGAGCTAAGAGGACAGCTGAGTCCGGAACGCAAGGAATCGGTGGTTCAGCTTCTTGAAGGCATGGGACTCGGAGGAACCGGGGAGTTGTATCCTTCCCAGCTGTCTGGAGGCATGCGCCAGCGGGTGGCTCTGGTGAGAACTTTAGCTGCGGAGCCGGATCTCCTGCTGCTGGATGAGCCTTTCTCTGCACTGGATTATCAGACCAAATTACAGCTCGAGGATCTGATCGCGGAGACGCTGCAGGCCCGGAGCAAGACGGCGATCCTGGTTACACATGACCTGGCTGAGGCGATCGCGGTCAGTGACCGGGTGATTGTCCTGGCGGCAAGGCCTGGGAGAATCCGGAAGACTTTCGAGGTACCGGACAATATAAGGTCCGCACAGCCCTTCTATGCCCGTGAGCAGGAAGGCTTCAATGAGCTGTTTCACCAAATCTGGAAAGAGCTTGAAGCCACTGAGAGAAAGGAGCAGGTGCCAGATGAGTGAGCGGGTAAGTTCCCAGGATAATCAGGCTAATCCTTCAGGTGATTGGCTGCATACTCTGCATCAGGACTACCGGCACCGTAAGCGCCGCAGAGGGCGGGTGATCCTGTTCACTCAGCTGTCGATTCTGCTCAGTCTGATCCTGATCTGGGAGATAGCGGGACGCTTCAGATGGATTGATGTCCTGATCTTCAGCTATCCCTCCAAGGTATTCGCACAGATCTGGAAGGATGTGCTTAGTGGAGAGCTTTGGCCGCATCTGGGCACTACCGTGCTTGAGACGTCTGCAGGCTTCCTGCTGGGCACCTTGGCAGGAACTCTGCTGGCTGTATTAATCTGGTGGTCCCCGTTCCTGTCCAAAGTACTTGATCCTTATATGGTAGTCTTCAACAGCATGCCCAAAGTGGCCTTGGGACCTATCTTTATTGTTCTGTTTGGCGGGGGATTTACGGCGATTGTAATGACAACCTTGTCAATCACGGTCATTATAACCACCCTTGTTGTGAACAGCAGCTTTAATGAGGTCGACCCGAACCTGGTAAAAGTAGTCCGGACTTTTGGAGGCAGCCGTAAGGATGTATTCCGCAAGGTGATCCTTCCCGCGTCATTTCCGGCGATCGTCTCTACCCTGAAGGTCAATGTCGGCATGGCCTGGGTAGGCGTCATTGTAGGTGAGTTCCTTGTTGCAAAAGAAGGACTCGGGTACTTGATCATTTATGGCTTCCAAGTCTTCAACTTCACTCTTGTGTTATCCAGCCTGGTAATCATCGCTGTAGCAGCGACTGGAATGTATCAGCTGGTTGTCTATATAGAACACAAGCTGCTTCGGGAGCGTTAACGCTCCCATCGCTGCTTGAGATTGGTAAAGGAATAAGGGCGCTTCCCGCCTGTATTATTGTGAACGTGTATCAAATCTTATAGGATAGAGAATAGTGAGAGACTACAAGTGGGGGGTGTACGATGGGTTTTAGAGTGATCAAGACCACCATTGCAACTGTGCTTGCGATTGTTATTGCTCATTTGCTGGGGATTCTGAATCCCTTGTCAGCAGGTCTGCTTGCTATATTGGGCGTGGATGTTACACGGAAAAGGAGCATTCACACCGTATCCTCCCGTTTTTTTGCTTCCATAATGGGGCTCGTGATGTCCTCAGTGTTATTCTACATATTCGGGTTTCATATTTGGGTGCTTGCCGTATATATCCTGATCGGATTCCCGCTGATCTCAAGAGCTAATCTGAAAGAAGGCATCGTGACAAGCTCTGTAGTTGTATTTCGCGTGTTCGGCGGGGAGGATGTCAGCTTCGAAGCCCTGTTCACACAAATATTGCTGCTGATTATCGGGCTTGGAAGTGCTGTGGTCGTTAATCTGATCTATATGCCAAATGAAGAGGACAAGCTTACAGGCATCCGAAGGAAAGTCGATAGCTTGTTCGGACTCATCTTCGAGCGGATCGCCTCCCAGCTCCGTGACCCCGACTATGTCTGGGATGGCCAGGAGTTGATTGAGGCGAGCCGGGAGGTGGAGCTGGGCTTGTCCACCGCTAACCGGGCCTTGGACAACCAGGTTATTGCTCCGGATGAGGCATGGGCGATCTATTTCTATATGCGCAAGCAGCAGCTTGACCGGATCGAGAGTATGCTGCAGCTGATCTCGCAGGTCTATCAGAGAATGCCGCAAGGAGAGAAGGCCTCGGTACTGTTCGATCAGCTGTCCATAGATGTGAAGAGAGAGACGTATACGGGCAACACAGAACATATGCTGCAAGAGCTGGAGAAGGAGTTCAAAGCGATGGAGCTCCCGCACAGCAGGGAGGAATTCGAGATTCGCTCCGCCATTCTTCAGCTGTGCAGGGAGCTGGCTTTATACCTGGATATTTCCAGGACGAGCAAGTATCCTACCGAGAAGAGCATCCGAAAGCGGGCAGTGAAACAAAAAACATAAATATAATGAATTCATCCCTCCAATTAATCAACATTCGCCCATGTCCTGCATACACTTGATAGTGAATGATTGATTTGTATGGAGGAGGTTCAAACCATGTCATCGAAATATCAAAGTAGAGAGATTATTACGAAGGCGATCTGCGGCAAAGGTCGTAAGTTCTCTACCGTAACACATACCGTGACTCCGCCTCAGAATCCGTCAAGTATACTGGGGGCCTGGATCATCAACCACCAGTATGAGGCGGTTGCTGCAGGTGACGGAATTGAAGTTATTGGGACATACGATATCAATATTTGGTACTCGTATGAGAGGAACTCACAGACCGCCGTGGCGAAAGAAAAGGTATCTTATGTTGAGCTTGTACCGCTTTCTTATCTGGATTCCAGACACCGGTCTTCGTCGGTGGAGGTATCTGCGGATGCGACGCAGGAACCCAGCACCGTCGAAGCCAGTGTGTCGGGAGACGGCAGCGTGCTTATTCGTGTGGAGCGCGAATTCGCTGTCGAGCTTGTTGCTGAGACCAAGATAAATGTCCTTGTCGTACCGGGCGGCAGCGACTTCGAAGACAAAGACTTTGACTTCAGCGGAGATGGCGGGGATTACGAAGATCTTGATCCGGATCTCCTGGATGATGATCTGTAACTGAATACTCTATTGTATGCAGCTGCCTGAGCAGCGACGAGGGCGGGAGCCCTCTTTTTTTTGTTATTTATTCTGGGATGCCGCTCGAAATACCGAGGATTGCAGCTCTGCTCATGGCAATACCCAACCGAAAGCAGGAAGCTGCATTGGAGTATGCATCATAAGGGGAACGGAGGCGGAGGAATGGAACTCAGAATCATGCTGGGGAGTAATGAGCGTTCTTCGGGAAGACTGAACGCGGTGCTGAAACGTATGGGCTATGCGCATTTGGTACTACAAGATCAGCCCGGGCTCGGCTGGACTGGGCCGCTATCCGGATCCGGCTTCCGCACACATAGCATGAATAGTAATCAGGAATTCGAAGCGAGTCTCGATCCATCAATTATGATCATGAACAAGGAGATTGGTGCATTTCAAGCAGCTGATACACAGTCCATTGAACGCAGACTTAGAACAGCGGGCATCAGAGCTGAATTGGTGGAGGGGCCGGATAAGAATGATGAGCGTGAGCGGCCGGCTTCATATATACGAAAATTCCTTGTAAGGGTCCTTCATCTTAGAGCGGTTGAGATTATTCCCTGTGGCTGGGCGGAGCGGACACTTAGATCAGCGCAGGAGAAGAGGGATCAGGGTTGTCATTCCGGAATGACAACCCTGGAACGGAGACTGGAGAAAATAGCGGTAAGGGCGCTCTACACTCTTGGTCTGGACCTTGGTGAAGTTGTGATTAGCGCCGGTGATGCCGGGACCATGGTGATTCAGCGTGTCCGTGCTCTACCTGACCTGGAAGATGAATCCGCTGCCCTACAGTTCGCCGAGGCCATTGTAGATGAGTCGGTCCGGCTTGCGCAGATCAGCTCTGAACCGCTGAAGCTCGGTATGGATCCCGAATTTCTGCTCTATAACCGGAATGAACACAAGGTGATTCCGGCTTCGAGATTCCTTGAACGGGCAGGTCTTGCAGGCTGTGATGCAGTCCGGTCAAGCGGTCGTACCCTTTATCCCATTGCCGAGCTGCGTCCCTCACCAGGCTCTGAGCCTGCCGAGCTGATCCGCAATCTTATGGGCGCAATGAAATATGCTTCACGGCAAATTCATGATACCTCACTTGTCTGGCTGGCGGGCGGAATGCCGCTCCCTGGACTTCCGCTCGGCGGTCATCTTCATTTCAGTGGTCTGCCGCTGACTAGCGGGCTGCTGAGAACACTGGATAATTACTTGGCTCTACCGGTAGCGCTATTGGAAGATGAGCGTTCTAAAGTCCGCAGACCCAGGTACGGTTATCTTGGAGATTATAGACACCAGGATCACGGAGGGTTCGAGTATCGCACACTTCCAAGCTTTCTCCTTTCCTCTCTTCTGACTAAAGGGATCGTTGGACTTGCAGCACTGATTGCTGAGGAGCATGGTCATCTGCCGTCCAGACCTCTGATCAGCGAGGACGTCCATCAAGCCTACTATTTAGGTGACAAGACCATTCTGAGAAGCGCTTTTGCTCCCCTTGAAGAGGAAATCCGCAGTATGAAGGGTTATCACCGTTATGAGAGATATATACACCCATTTCTGGAGACGATCCGCCTTGGACGGACCTGGGATGAGAGCAGGGATATTAGAACAGTCTGGAAAATAGAGCGAACCTCGTAAGCCCGACTTCTTTTCTGCTATAATAGAAGTCTGTTGAATGAAGGGACGGGAGGTACACCATGGCTAAATATACGCCGATGATTGAACAATATTTGAAGGTGAAGGAAGGCGCTAAGGACGCTTTTCTATTTTTTCGTCTAGGAGACTTCTATGAGATGTTCTTCGAGGATGCAACCTTGGCATCCCGCGAACTCGAGATTACATTAACTGCGCGCGATGGCGGGGCAGAGGGCAAGATTCCGATGTGCGGAGTTCCCTATCACTCTGCTGAAGGCTATATACACCGTTTGATTGAGAAAGGCTACAAGGTTGCTATCTGCGAACAGGTGGAAGATCCTGCAGAGGCGAAGGGCATCGTCAGGCGGGAAATTGTTCGGGTGATCACACCGGGTACCGTGATGGAAGGTAAGACAATCGGGGACAAGGCGAATAACTACCTTCTCTGTGTAACTGAAGTGGGCGGTGTGATGGCGGTATCGGCGTGTGACCTGTCAACTGGTGAGTTATATGTCACCTCCGCACCATCAAGCTTTGAATGGCTCAGAGATGAGATCGGACTCTACACACCTGCTGAAATTATCGGAGATGCGTCATTGCTGGAGTGGATTGAATCCACAGCGAACCCTGTGGGAAGACCCGTCGTCTATACCCCTTGGGATAAGCAGAAAGAGGAAATGGCACGCAAGCAATTTACCGAAGCGGTTTGGATTCGGCTGGAGGAGCAGCGCAGACACAATGTTGCTCTGCTTGTTGCGTATTTGTCGGAGACGCAGAAGCGCTCGCTTGGCCAGCTTACGCGGATAACCGCCTATGAGCCGAATCACTATATGATACTGGATCCATTTACGCGCCGGAATCTGGAACTCGTAGAGACGGTTAGAGAGAGGTCGAAGAAGGGTTCACTGCTCTGGCTTCTTGACCGGACCGAGACCTCGATGGGAGCCAGACTCCTAAGGAGATGGATTGATAAGCCGCTGCTTCAGCGCAGCCTGATTGAGGAGCGTCTTGAAGCGGTGGAGAAGCTGCACGCCGGGTATATTCTGCGTGAAGATCTGCGGGAGAAGCTTGGGGAGATCTATGATCTGGAACGTCTTGTCGGGAGGATTGCTTTCTCCAGCGCCAATGGACGCGATCTGATAGCACTCAAGAAGTCCCTGCGGCAAATTCCGGCGATCAAAGAGCTGTGTGCGGATTCACCATCTGCAACGCTTAAGCGAATCGCAAAGGAGCTGGACCGGTGCGAAGATCTCGCTGATGCCATTGATGCGGCTGTTGCGGATGAGCCCCCGGTCTCTGTGCGGGATGGCGGAATTATCAAGGCAGGATATCATGACCATCTGGATGCTCTGCGTGAGGCTGGAATGAACGGCAAGCGGTGGATTGCAGAGCTTGAGAGTGCGGAGCGGCAGGCAACGGGCATCAAGTCGCTTAAGATCGGATACAACAAGGTGTTCGGATATTACATCGAGATTACCAAATCCAATCTGGCTGCGCTCCCGGAAGGCCGCTATGAACGGAAGCAGACACTTGCCAATGCCGAACGATACGTCACGCCTGAGCTTAAGGAGAAGGAAGCCTTAATTCTTGAAGCAGAGGAGAAAATGGTCGATCTGGAATTTGCGCTGTTCAGTGAGCTGCGTGAGCGGCTGAACCAAGAGATCCCTCGCCTTCAGCAGTTGGCACAGAAGATTGCGGAGATTGATGTGTACCGGTCGATGGCCGAGATTAGCAGTGAGGGCAACTTTGTGAAGCCAACCCTTACGGACGGGTATAACCTAGTCATCGATCAAGGTCGTCACCCGGTTGTCGAGAGTGTAATGGAGGGGACAGGATTCATTGCCAATGGAACCGGTCTTCGCAAGGATGAAGCGGGAATTCTGCTGATCACAGGACCAAATATGGCTGGCAAAAGCACCTATATGCGCCAGGTGGCCTTGATCGTTATCATGGCGCAAATCGGCTGTTTTGTCCCTGCGGCCAAGGCTGAGATTCCGATGATTGACCGGATCTTCACCCGCATCGGGGCAGCCGATGATCTGATCGGCGGGCATAGCACCTTCATGGTGGAAATGGCTGATATTCAGCTCATGACAGAGAAAGCCACTAAGCGCAGCTTAATAATTATTGATGAGCTCGGGCGCGGGACCTCAACAACTGAGGGAATGTCCATTGCCCAGGCTGTCATCGAATATGTGCATGATCATATCGGATGCAAGGCACTTGTGTCTACACATTTCCATGAGCTGGCCCATCTGGAGTCAAGTCTGAGCGGCCTGAAGAATTACAGCATGGCGGTACAGGAGAGCGGGGAGAAGGTTCATTTCCTGCGCAAACTGATTCCAGGCGCGGCAAGCACCAGTTATGGCATCTATTGTGCCCGGTTGGCAGGTCTTCCTGACAGCATAATTAATCGGGCCTATGGATTGCTTCAGAGTCATGAAGAGGCGGCGCCCTTGATGACAGCCGGACAAGCTGCATATTCCGGAGCGCGGCAGGAAGCTCAGAAGACGGTTCGGGAAGAGATGGCCGTTCTGGTGTCCACGTCAGCCGCAGAAGACAGATCGTCAGAGAGGCTCATGGCCAGTTACGAAGATGAGCCTAAGTCGGCCGGAGGTAATGAAGTATCTGAACGAACTGAACGAACTGAACTAACTGAACGAACTGAGCAAACTGAGGTAATTGACCGGGCTGCAAGCTCACGGGCAAATGGCGAGGTTCAGCAGCTTTCCATTTTCGGAGATGAGTGGACTTTGGACAAGCCTGAACCAACCAAAGAGGATGCAAGAGCTAAACAGATCATTAAGCTCGTTAAGAATGCCGACCTGATGAATATGACGCCGATTCAGGCGATGCAGCTGCTAAATGATTTGAAAATGAAGGTAAAAGATATGTAAATTCCTGTGTAGAGAGTGGGGGAGCCAAATGGGACAAATTCAAATTCTGGACGAGCATATTGCGAACCAGATTGCTGCAGGGGAAGTAGTGGAGAGACCTTCCTCTGTCGTGAAGGAGCTGGTGGAGAATGCTATCGACGCGGGTGCGCGGCGAATCGATGTTACGGTAGAAGAAGGCGGGTTGTCACTTATCCGCATTACGGATAACGGCTCCGGAATCGAGCCGGAGGACTGTGAGACGGCCTTTTACCGGCATGCCACCAGCAAGCTCTTGCTAGGACGCGATCTGTTCCAGATCCGGACTCTCGGGTTCCGAGGAGAAGCGCTGCCGAGTATAGCCGCAGTATCCAAAGTGGAGCTGGTGTCCTCGAATGGGGATCATGGACTTGGGCGCCGGGTCATTATTGAAGGCGGTTCACTCAAGGAGAACGAGGATACGCCCGCTCCGCAGGGAACAGATATCTCAGTGAAGGAATTATTTTATAATACCCCGGCAAGGCTGAAATATATGAAGACGATTCAGACCGAGCTTGGGCATATCTCGGATGTGATGTATAGGCAGGCACTTGCCCATCCTGACATAGCGTTCACTTTGCGGCATAACGGCAATCAGCTGCTGCAAAGTCCGGGCAACGGGGATCTGCTGCAGGTGATTGCTTCCATCTACGGAACCCAGGCAGCCAAAGGCATGCTGGGCATTGAGGCAGAGAATGCGGATTATAAGGTCGAGGGATTCATCGGCAGGCCAGACCTCACGAGATCAAATCGCGGTGCGATCTCCATGATGGTAAATGGGCGTTATATCCGCAACCCGGGTCTTCAGGCTGCCATGATGAGAGCCTATCATACCCTGCTGCCGATCAACCGGTATCCGATTGCGGTACTGCAGCTGCATATGCACCCGTCTCTGGTGGATGTTAACGTGCATCCTTCCAAGCTGGAGGTACGGTTTAGCAAAGAGCAGGAGTTATATACTTTTCTGGAAGAAAGTATACGTGCTGTGCTATCCCAGCAGGTGCTCATTCCCCATGTAGTGAAGCAGACAGTTACCCGTGGAGACAGCCAGTCTATTATTCAGGAACAATTTAATTTCCACTCGGCTGGCAAGCAAGGGACAAACCCTGATCAACCAGGTCAGAAGACCCAGATCCCAAGCGCTGAGGGGGAGCTAACAGAACCGGGCTTGCTGAATGCGGACGGCGCATCCATAGGCAGAGCACCTTGGTTCCCGGTAAATGAGAGTCCATTTGCGGGTTATCAAGCTAGCCCCTCAGCCTCTGGTGGCAATGTGAAGGAGACGACTGCTGGCAATCAGCATGCCCCTGAACCATCAGCGGAACGGGGAGACCAAAGGTCGGGGGCATACCCGTCAGGACTACGGGGAGACAGCAGCTCCTACGGCTCTAATCCATCCGGGGATTCTAGGCATGTAAATACTTCCCGGTCCACCTCAGGCAAGGAAGGCGTTAACAGGTATAATAGCTCAGCTGCTTCGGCAGGTATCTCGGCCAGAGCGCTGCCGCCGGAGCAGCTGTACGGTTCCGCAGGAGACAAGCCGGAGCTGCCTGTCTTCCCGGAGCTGACCCTGATTGGTCAGCATCACGGCACCTATCTAATAGCCCAGAACGAGCACGGCTTATATCTGATTGACCAGCATGCGGCCCATGAGCGTGTTAATTACGAATATTATTATGAGAAATTCGGCAATCCGGCTGACGCCTCCCAAGAGCTTCTGATTCCGATTACCTTGGAGTTCACTTCAGCAGACAGTGAGAAGCTGAAGAGCCGCTTGCAGTGGTTCGAGAACGCGGGAGTGATTCTGGAGCATTTCGGGGGTGGAACATTTAGGGTCATCTCCCATCCATACTGGTTCCCGCAAGGGGAGGAGTCTTCGATTATTGAGGAAATGGCAGAATGGGTGTTAAGTGAGAGGGCCATTGATCTGGCCAAGCTGCGTGAACGCTCATCCATACTTTGCTCTTGCAAGGCCTCAATTAAAGCCAATCAGAAGATTACAGCGGAGGAAGCGAATACCCTTCTGGCCAGGCTTGCCGCCTGCAAACAGCCTTATACGTGTCCGCATGGACGGCCTATAGTAGTCTCCTTTTCGACTTATGATTTGGAGAAAATGTTCAAACGAGTGATGTGAACGGAGGAAGAAGATTGATTATTACAACAGGTGATAATGAGGCTTCAGGGACGGTAAGCCGCGCGGCAGCGCTGTCCCAAGAGCTCGGTGTCCCTTACGTTCCAAGAAGCCGGACTTCATTATCCAAATTGATATCCCGTCATCAGGCCGATGCTGTACTGGTCATCCTGGAGAGAGGAATCCGGATCGTGAGCGCAGAAGGCGAGCCGCTCGAATTTCATCCGAGCATGTCTTTTGTCAGAGCCAAGCGGCTGATGAGGGGAGAACCTGATCATATGCTTGAGGTTTCGAGGGCGAAGCGGGGAGACAGCATTATAGATTGTACTTCAGGACTGGGATCTGACTCGATTATATTTTCACTTGCAGTTGGAGAAGAGGGGAGTGTTACTGCGCTGGAGAGCTCGCTTCCCATCTACGGGTTGCTCAAGGAAGGTTTAACAACCTACCAATCTGGGTTAAAAGAGTTTGACAAGGCAATGCGCCATATTGAAGTCAAGCATGCCGATCATCTCCAGCTGCTTGGTAAGCTTCCGGATAAGAGCATGGACATCGTCTACTTCGACCCTATGTTTCGGGAACCGGTGAAGGAATCCTCCTCCATTTCACCGCTTAGGACTTTTGCCAATGGAAGTCCCCTGGACAGCAGATCTATAGAGGAGGCCTGCCGGGTAGCGCGAAAGACCGTTGTCCTGAAGGAGAAAAGAGACAGCGGCGAATTCGCCAGACTGGGGTTCACAGTGCATGAACGTGCCCATACCAAAATAGCTTACGGAGTGATTACGCTTGACAACAGATAAGAAACCCAAACTGCTAGTCCTTGTCGGACCTACTGCGGTTGGCAAGACACGCATGAGTATTGAGCTGTCCAAAATGTTCAACTGTGAAATTATATCGGGGGACTCCATGCAGGTATACCAAGGGATGGATATCGGAACAGCCAAGATTACGCCGGCCGAAATGGATGGCGTGCCTCATCATTTGATTGATGTGCTCACTCCTGATGAGCCTTTCTCTGTAGCCCTTTTTCAGGACTATTGTAACAAGCTTATCCCTGAGATCACTTCCCGAGGGCATTTGCCCTTTATTGTCGGAGGAACGGGTCTGTACGTGGAATCCGTCTGTTATGAGTTCAAATTCACGGACGCAGCCGCGGACGAAGTGTTCCGGGAGGAGCAGCTCAGGTATGCAGAGGAGCATGGGGCAGAGGCTCTTCATGCCAGATTGGCCCTTATTGATCCAGAGTCCGCTCAGCGGCTTCATCCCAATGACCAGCGAAGAATTGTCCGAGCCCTTGAAATTTATCATTTAACGGGTCAGACCCTCTCATCCCAGCTTGCCCTGCAGAATAAGCAATCTCCGTATGATCTGTGTATCATCGGTTTGACAATGGACCGTCAATTGCTATATAACCGTATAGAAGCACGCATTGACGAGATGATGGGCCAGGGGCTGGTTCAGGAAGTTAAGTCACTGCTTGGCAAAGGCTATGCCAGGAATCTTGTGGCCATGCAAGGGCTTGGCTATAAGGAGATTGCCGAGCATTTGGTTGACGGGGTGCCACTAGAGGAAGCTGTATTCAAGCTGAAAAGAGACACGCGGCGATATGCGAAGCGGCAGCTTTCGTGGTTCCGGCATATGCATGACATTCATTGGGTGGACATGACATACCCGGAAAATTACCCGGAGAATTTGGCGAAAGTACGTGCTATAATAGCAGGAAAGTTCCTTGAAGATCTTGAATATACTTCAAAACACTAATTGAAACTCATTGGGGGTACCGCTAATGAACAAGTCCATTAACATCCAAGATACGTTTCTGAATCAATTACGCAAAGAGAATATCCCTGTTACTGTATTCTTGACAAATGGTTTTCAAATTAGAGGGACGATTAAAGCCTTTGACAACTTCACCATTGTCATCGATAGTGATGGACGCCAACAAATGGTGTACAAGCACGCCATTTCCACATTCCAGCCGCAGCGTAACGTCTCTTTGATGCAAGAAACGCCTTCTGAAGGCTAAGAACTAACATGAAACTTTTTTGAACAAAGCACGTTAAAAGGTATAAGATGAAGAGATGGAGCAACCTGAAGAAGGTTGTTCTTTTCTTTCCGTCCTTTATAGAGAGAGAAGATTGACATGAAGGGAGTCAGTACAGAACCATGTCTACGAACAATAACAGACCGTCTTCCAGACTTTCGAGGTCGAATCCGTCTGGAGGCAGCGAGAACACAGCTAAGTCAAAGGGAACGAAGCAGAAGAAAAAGATCACGACAAAGCGTGTGCTTTGGACCATGTTTTTCACCATGGCGTTTGCAGTCATCTGTGCAATTGGCGGTTATATATTCATATCTATTAATGGTGAGAAAATTCTGAGCGAGAACCAGGATAAGCTGACGATTTATGAGACTTCGAAAGTATATGATCGCTCAGGCAATTTAATGGGCGAGTTATCCATTACCAAGAGTGAGCCTGTAGATATCAAGCAGATTCCTAAGCTTCTGCAGGATGCTTTCATTGCAACGGAGGATAAACGGTTCATGGAGCACTCCGGTATCGATCTCTGGTCGATCGGCCGTGCAGCGGTGAAGGACATAGTCGCGCGCTCCAAAGTGGAGGGTGGAAGTACAATTACCCAACAGCTTGCGAAGAATATGTTCCTCTCGCGCGATAAGACCTTTTTCCGTAAGGCAACAGAAGTGTCCATTGCCATGGCTTTGGAGCGTAATTTCAGCAAAGACAAGATTCTCGAAATGTACCTGAACCGGATCTATTTCGGTCAAGGCTCTTATGGGATTAAAGCCGCTTCTCAGCGTTATTTCGGCGAGGGTGATTTGAATCAGCTGGAACTATGGGAAATCGCTACGCTTGCAGCGCTTCCTAAAGGCCCATCCGCCTATAATCCAGTGACGAATCCGGAGCTGTCCAAGAGCCGCCGGGGCATCGTGTTGGACCTGATGCTTGATCAGGGATATATTACGGCAGCCCAGCGTGATGAAGCGAAGAAGGTGGAGTATGATTATACACCTCCGAAGAAGAGCCAGAATTATCTCGCCTTCAAGGATTACGTGATGAAAGAGGCGGAAGCGAAGACAGGTCTGACGGAAGATCAGCTGAACCGCGGGGGTTACAAAATCTATACAACCATGGATAAGCAGGCTCAACTGGCTGTAGAGAAGGCTTTTGCAGATGACAGCAATTTTGAGCAAAGCAAGGACGACCAGCAGGTGCAGGCAGCGGTTGTCATCATGAACCACCAGAATGGCAGCTTGGTTGCTCTGCAGGGCGGGCGCGATTATGAACGCAAAGGCTTCAGCCGGGTCGAAGCCAGACGTCAGCCTGGATCGGCTTTCAAGCCAATTGTTGACTATGCGCCAGCACTGGATACGAAGAAATTCACTCCGAACTCCTTGCTCAGCAATGAGAAGCAGTGCTTCGCGAATGGAACCTATTGTCCGGGTAACCTGCACGGATATTCCAAGACGATTGGAATGGCAGCTGCCTTGGAAGAATCCGCGAATATCCCTGCAGTGTGGCTCCTGGATCAAGTGGGAGTCAAGACGGGTGTCGAGTATGCCACCAAGATGGGCATAACGATGGATCCTAATGACGCGAATCTCGCCATAGCCCTTGGGGGTCTGACCAAAGGAACGAATACACTTGAAATGGCAGAGGCCTATAGTGTATTTGCGAATGGGGGATACCATAATCCTGCCTACTCCATCAAGAGCATTGTAGGACCAGAAGGCAAGGACGTATATACCTACAATCCTCCGGAGCCAGAGTCTGTCCTAGGTTCTGACACGGCGTACTATATGACCGAGATGATGGAGAGGGTAGTTACAAGCGGAACGGGTAAGCGCGCAAGCTTGGGAGGACGTCCGGTGGCCGGCAAGACCGGAACAACCCAACACGGAATCAAAGGCCTGAACAGCAGCCGCAACCGGGATGCATGGTTCGTCGGCTACACGCCGGAATGGACTGCCTCTGTCTGGATGGGTTACGACAAGCCGGACAAAGACCATCTTCTCAAAGGAAGCAGTGGACAGTCAGCGGCACTCTTCGGCACCATCATGAAGGATGCGCTTAAGGATGTTCCAATCAAGGATTTCCCGGTCCCAAGTAACCTTCAGAAGAAGGAAGAGGAGCCTGTTCAACAGGTAAATACTACAATTAGTGGACTTGCCGGAGCCTTCAACCAGGATACGGGTACTGTACTGTTAAGCTGGAATGGAGTCGATGTGGCAAATGTGAAGTACCGCGTATATCGCAAGGAAGCTTCTGAATCCGGTTATACTCAACTGCTGGAAGCTGATTCAACGTCAGTAGAAGATGTAACGGTAATTCCGGATACAACTTATGAATACTACGTTACTTACGTAGATCCTGCTACAGGCCTGGAAAGTGAGAAATCGGCTGTGACCCAGGTATCGACACAGCAAGCCGCGCCGCCTGTAGTCGAACCTGAGCAACCGGATCCAGTTAATCCGGATGATAACACCACAGATCAAGGAAATAATCCGGATAACAATAATGGAAATGGAAACGGCAACGGGAACAGCAATGGTAACGGGAATGGTAATGGTAACGGCAATGGGAAAGGGAACGGAAACGGGCAAGGCGGTGATGATCAAGGGGGAGGCACTGGCCAGGAAGATCAGACAGGAGGAACCGATCAAGGTTCAGGTACTACGAACCCTGACACGACCACGCCTGGAACTACGACTCCAGGCACGACCACACCGGGTACTACTTCTCCAGAAACGGATACTGGAGGAACCTCTAATGATTCCTCTGGAACGGATGCTGGTGCTCAGACCCAGGGTACCAATTCAGGAAGGTAATTCTTCAAGATACAGATAACTATGAGGCCCCGTGATCTAATCATATAGATCACGGGGCCTTTTCTGGCATAGAAGCGTATAATTACTGATTTGGTGCGGCTTAGTGAAATATGGTAAGCTGAATGTAAGAAGAGAGTGAAAGGGTAATTTTCATGAAGCGAAAATTTGGAGACCGGGCGAACTGGCGCCGTGTGACCCGGCGCCAATTCACATCACGTTATGTGGATAATGAAAATTTCACCGGTTACATTACATTGTACAGTATTCAAGCATTGAAAGAGCCGCTGTGGAAGTCTTATGGTAATCACACTTTCAGAATTGCAGACAAGGGCTATTCCTGGTTGCAGTACTATCCGAAAGGCTCTAATTTTATCGTTACAGCGATGTTTGATGATAGACAGCAAATTATTGAATGGTATATAGATATTTGCAAAAGTCAAGGGATCACCGACCAAGGAGTACCCTGGTTCGATGATCTATACTTGGATATCGTTGTTCTCAAGAATGGAGAAGTGTTCGTGCTTGACCAGGATGAGCTGGATGAAGCCCTAACCCAAAGGCTGATCTCTCCGAGAGACTATGAGCTCGCCGCCAAGACTACCCGTGAGCTGCTTCATGCCATTGATGCCCATACCTTCCCTTTCTTTCTGATGTCGCTGGAGCATCGGCGCAGTGGGTTCCTTGAGGAGAAAGATCATGATTCGCTCCAATAAGCCTTATGTGCTTAACAAAATCATCCGCGGAATTATTTTGGCAGCTGTGCTTGGCTGTCTATGGCACGGATACGCATGGTATCAGATTGGCTGCTTACCCAGTACGGAAGTCCATGGCAAGGCTGATGCTGGAATCGTGCTGGGTGCAGCCATGTGGGGGGATGTGCCCAGTCCCGGGCTTAGAGAGAGGCTTGATCAGAGTCTGAAGGAATACCGGGCGGGTTCTTTTCGGTATTTCATCGTTTCGGGAGGACTGAACGCATCGAGATCAAGATATACCGAGGCGGAAGGTATGGCTAAGTATTTAAAAGATCACGATGTTCCAGCCCAAGCGATCCTATTAGAGAATGAAGCGACCAATACTTATGAGAATCTTTTTTTCAGCAGGGAAATAATGAAGCGGTATCAACTGAACACGGCCATCATCATTACCCATACTTTTCACGGAAGGCGTGCGAAGGAAATGGCCGAATCTCTTAGTTACATAGACCCGCAGCTGAGCTTGGTAGAATCCAAGGTGCTGAAGAAAGTACCCAATCATTTTAGAGAAATATTAGCCTATAGCAAATGGACGCTGATTAAGCTGGGCATTCCTCTCTCTATATAACGTATCCAGCCATACGGCATACATTTCTATGACAAACTTCTAATAACCCTTGCATAGAAGGAATACAATCTTATAGTAGTTATCTGCCCCTACTCTAAGATGAGGTGATGCCGCATGCAAGGGCGTGTTGTGGCCGCTGGCGGCCGTTCTGAAGAGAGGCCATCCAGACAGATCAATATTATTCTGCGAAATAGTGATCCTCCTGTCATCTCACAGGCACTTCCTGATTCCGAACCTGCGGGGGTGTCCAAGACTGCCGGACAGCACCAGGGAGTTTTTGCCGAGATACAGAAAGAACTGGATTCATTAATTGGCCTAGAGAACATTAAGGAATTGGTATACGAAATATTCGCTTTGCTCCAGGTTAAGCAGCTGCGGACAGAGGCGGGTCTGCTGGCGGGTTCTCAAGTCTACCATATGATCTATAAAGGGAATCCCGGGACAGGCAAGACCACAGTAGCCCGAATTGTTGCCAAGATGTTTCAGAAGATGGGGGTACTAAGTAAAGGTCATTTTATTGAGGCGGAGCGCGCTGACCTTGTTGGTGAATATATCGGACATACTGCACAAAAGACGCGCGATTTGGTTAAAAAAGCTATAGGCGGTATTCTTTTCATTGATGAAGCATACAGCCTGGCTCGCGGTGGAGAGAAGGATTTTGGTAAGGAAGCCATTGATACATTGGTGAAGGCCATGGAGGATTACAAGGATCAATTCATACTCATCTTAGCCGGGTATTCCGGTGAAATGGAGTTTTTCCTGCACACTAATCCTGGACTTCCCTCACGCTTCCCGATTCAGATTGATTTCCCGGACTATTCCATTGATCAGTTAATTCAAATATCCGAGAGCATGGTCAAAGAACGTGATTATATCCTCATGCCGCAGGCGATACTCAAATTGAAGCAGCACCTCGCTGCAGAAAAGAGTGAAAGCCCTCACGCGTTCAGCAATGCCAGATATGTGAGGAATGTAATTGAGCGTTCCATCCGCCATCAGGCTGTTCGTCTATTGAATCAATATTCAAGCGGCTCTCCGGGCAAGCTTGAGCTAATGACCATACGAACCGAAGATTTCAAATTTGACAAGATTAGTAACAAGTAGATCTTACACTATATCGTTGTCGCTTAAAGGGAGCAATGATCTATGAGAAATTCAACCTATGAGACAAAGACCACACTGCCGGACAAGGCAGTTCTGGTGAGTCTGGTAACAAACGAAGTTAAACGCAGTGGAATCGATCCCGAATATTCACTTAATGAGCTTGTTCAATTGGCAGAGACCGCAGGCGTTGAGATTGCGGATGTAATTGTGCAGAACCGGGAGACACCGGATACGAGATGGTTCATTGGTAAAGGTAAGGTGGAAGAGCTTCGGGCAGCGATTGATGCAATGGGAGCCAATACCGCGATATTTGACCAGGAGCTGTCAGGTGCCCAGGTCCGCAATCTGGAAGAGACACTTGATGTCAAAATCATCGACAGAACCCAGCTTATCCTGGATATATTCGCTCAGCGGGCCAAGACTCGTGAAGGGATCATCCAGGTTGAGCTAGCACAGCACAGTTACTTGCTGCCTCGACTCTCGGGGCATGGCAAGAACTTGTCGCGCCTTGGAGGCGGTATCGGTACCCGGGGCCCAGGGGAAAGCAAGCTGGAGACAGACCGCAGACATATCCGGAACAGAATCAGTGAGCTGAAGGCCCAGCTTGACGAGGTAACCAAGCACCGCAAGCTGCACCGGGAACGCCGCAAAGAGAATGGAGTTGTACAGGTAGCGCTCGTGGGATACACGAATGCTGGTAAATCCACACTTCTCAAGCAGCTGACGGCTGCGGATGTGTATATTGAGAACCAGCTGTTTGCTACGCTTGATCCGACTTCACGGGCCTTGATTCTGCCCAGCGGGAAGGAAGTCGTCTTGACAGATACCGTTGGTTTCATACAGAATCTCCCGCATGATCTTGTTGCGTCCTTCAGGGCTACGCTGGAAGAAGCTAATGAGGCGGATCTCATCCTGCATGTCGTTGATGCTTCTTCTGACACAAGGGATGAGCAGATGAAGGTTGTTGACCGTATATTGAATGATTTGGGTGCAAGCGGGACTCCGCAGGTGGTTCTGTACAACAAGAAGGACCTTTGTACGCCTGAACAGCTGGAGCTGCTGCCGTCCGGTGAAGATCATATCAAGATTAGCGCCTATGATGAGAAGGATTTGGAGATCATCCGCGAGGTTATCCAGGACAAATTAACCGGCGAGACGGTAACTTTCCGCATTCCGGCAGCTCGCGGGGACCTAAGCTCAGTCATCTATAGAGTTGGCGATGTGATCGGGCAAGAAATTGAAGAAGACGATTTGCTGTTTGAAGTAAGACTGAACCAAGCAGATTATGAGAAGCACGGTTACCTTTTGAAGGAATATGAAGTGCGTTCATAAAAGGATCCGTTAAATATATTTTGCGACAGCTAATGGGATAACGAGAGGATAATGGGAATGGCCGTATTTTCAGATCAGATTATGAAATGGATGGAGCTTGCCGAGACGAAGGCGGCTTCAAGATTCAAGGCGATTGACCGGATTGTAGATACCAACCAGTGGAAAGTCATTGAGGCTTTCAAGAAGCATCAGGTTAGTGATTTTCACTTTGCTGGTTCTACTGGATATGCCTACAATGATCGCGGACGTGAGGTGCTTGATCTTGTATACGCAGAGGTGTTCGGAGCAGAAGCCGCATTAGTCAGACCGCATTTTGCTTCTGGAACTCATACTATTGCCACTGCCCTGTTCGGTGTTCTGAGACCAGGGGATGAGCTTTTGTATATTACAGGACGTCCGTACGATACACTTCACAAGGTAATTGGTAAGCCTGGAGACGGTACCGGGTCTCTTGGGGACTATGGTATCCTTTATAAGGAAGCTGCGTTGCTTGATGATGGTGGTGTAGATTGGGACCTGGTATCCAGCTTAATTACAACGGCCACTAAAGTTATCGGGATTCAGCGTTCAAGAGGATACGATTGGAGAGATTCGTTCCGGGTTGACCAAATTGAAGAGATGGTTAAGCGGGTAAAAGAAATCAAGCAGGATGTCATAGTATTCGTGGATAACTGTTACGGCGAGTTCACAGAAGATCGGGAGCCCACAGAGGTGGGCGCCGATCTTATTGCGGGATCCCTTATCAAGAATCCCGGAGGTGGTCTTGCCGAGACAGGTGGGTATATCTGCGGCAAGGCTGAATACGTCGAACTCGCTGCATACCGGCTGACGGCTCCGGGTATTGGCGGGGAAGTGGGTGCCATGCTGGGCACAACAAGAGGGATCTATCAAGGATTATTTATGGCTCCTACGATTGTTGGACAAGCCGTCAAAGGCAGCGTGATTGCAGCAGCAGTATTTGAGCAGGCTGGGTTCGAGAGCAAGCCGAAATGGGATGAACCCAGAACGGATCTGATTCAGGCTATCGCTTTCACGTCTTCAGCCCACCTAATTGCCTTTGTCCAGGGCATTCAACGCGCTGCGGCGGTGGATGGGCATGTTGTGCCCGAAGCCTGGGACATGCCCGGGTATGAACATCCTGTGATTATGGCCGCCGGAACCTTTATCCAGGGTGGCAGCCTTGAGTTGTCTGCGGATGCGCCTATTCGCGAGCCTTTCATTGCTTATATGCAAGGTGGGCTAACCTATTCCCATGTGAAGTACGGCATACTTACAGCACTTCAAAATATGATTAATCACAATTTATTGTGAGCATTCCTAACATGTGCTTGACACTGTAAGACAATATGACATAGAATGGGATTATGATTATTTAAGTGGAAGGTTGAGAGCGATGGGTGATGAAATTCGTAGAAATATGGCCTTGTTTCCAATTGGGATCGTAATGAAGCTTACTGATTTGTCGGCCCGTCAGATTCGCTATTACGAGCAGCATCAGCTAATCGTGCCAGCGAGAACTTCTGGTAATCAGCGTCTCTTCTCCTTCAATGATGTCGAGCGTTTGCTCGAGATCAAAGCATTGATTGACAAAGGCGTGAATATAGCCGGGATTAAGCAGGTAATGACCCCGATGATCAAAGAGTCACAGGAAGCGACAGTAATTACGAATGACACTGAGGAGAAACGCAAGGTTCTGACGGACTCACAGCTCTATCGTATGCTCAAGCAGGAACTCGTTACAGGTGGCAAGAGACCAGGTCAGGTTTCACTGATTCAAGGAGAGTTATCACGGTTTTTCAAGCAATAACCATATAACTTAATCACAAAGGGAGAGGGTACAGTGAGTTACACAAAAGAAGATATTCTTCGTATTGCCAAGGAAGAGAATGTCCGTTTCATTCGTTTGCAATTCACAGATTTGCTTGGAACAATCAAGAACGTTGAGATTCCGGTAAGCCAACTGCCTAAAGCACTCGATAACAAGATGATGTTTGACGGATCTTCTATTGAAGGTTATGTCCGCATTGAAGAGTCTGATATGTACTTATATCCTGATCTTGAGACATGGGTTATCTTCCCGTGGGTAGCAGAAGATCGTGTTGCCCGTCTCATTTGTGATGTCTATATGCCAGATGGTACACCATTTGCTGGTGACCCACGCGGTATCTTGAAGCGTAACCTGGCTGAAGCTAAGGAGCTTGGTTACACCTCTATGAACGTTGGTCCTGAGCCGGAATTCTTCTTGTTCAAGACAGACGAGAAGGGTAATCCAACGATGGAGCTGAATGACCAAGGTGGTTACTTCGACCTTGCGCCTACAGATCTTGGTGAGAACTGCCGCCGCGAGATCGTTCTTACTCTAGAAGAAATGGGCTTTGAAATCGAAGCTTCCCACCATGAAGTTGCACCTGGGCAGCACGAGATCGATTTCAAATATGCTGATGCTGTGAAAGCGGCAGACCAGATTCAGACCTTCAAGCTGGTTGTAAAAACAATCGCTCGTCAGCATGGTCTCCATGCAACATTTATGCCAAAACCGTTGTTCGGTGTGAACGGTTCCGGTATGCACTGTCACCAATCCCTGTTCAAAGGTGATGTGAACTCGTTCTACGAGGAAAGTGATACTCTGGGCCTTAGCCAGACTGCCCGTTATTACATGGCTGGTATACTGAAGCACGCTCGTGCTTTTGCAGCGATTACTAACCCGACAGTGAACTCATACAAACGTCTGGTTCCTGGTTACGAAGCGCCTTGTTATGTAGCATGGTCCTCCAGTAACCGGAGTCCAATGATCCGTATCCCTGCTTCCCGTGGTCTGGGGACTCGTGTCGAGGTTCGTAACCCGGATCCGGCTGCAAATCCTTATCTTGCGCTTGCGGTAATGCTTAAAGCAGGTCTTGATGGAATCAAGAACGAGATTCCTCTTGTAGATCCAGTTGACCGTAACATCTATGTAATGTCAGAGGAAGAGCGCGTTGAAGAGGGCATTCCTAGCCTTCCATCTGATCTGAAGGAAGCACTAGGTGAGCTGATTCGCAGTGAAGTGATTACCGAAGCCCTTGGCGATCATGCACTATCCCACTTCTATGAACTCAAAGAAATTGAGTGGGATATGTTCCGCACTCAAGTTCACCAATGGGAACGTGACCAATATATTACTTTGTACTAAGATTGAGAGAACCCCTGGCGCTTTAAGCGGCAGGGGTTCTTTTTTAGTGGAAATTCCAACCAGACATAATACAATTCCCACGATCCCGCCTAACTGGACCATAACCAAGTATGCCTCGCATCGCTCAGAATCTCCTTCAACCTTCCATCCTTCATTAATATACCATCCCCAGTATGGCTTAAATAACTGAACCACGCCAAGAGATAAGGTTGTGGGCCTAATAGGAGCACCATTTGATCATCCACTTATTAAATATAACGTCAAAGCTAGTGAATTATTCCAGATGGGCATCTAACAGAACGTTAACTACTGTTCGTCTGCTCGGTAGATTGAGAGGCGCGGCCAAATACGATCCCATTGCTTTTGGTCCATCCGTTGTTCGTATACTCGCAACCTTTCAGGAGTGGCCTTGAAGAAAGGAGTTGGTTGTACTTGAAGATCAATAAGGTCTTGAATTCCCCAAGGGGCAGTCAGTATAACAGCTCCGCTAGAGCTTAAGGAAATCCCAATAGAAGTGGCTGTCTCTGGGAATTTAGATATGGCATCTTCACTTGATTTGTAGGGTGGAAGGTTGTTAGGTATATGCATGCGCGCTTGATTCTTGATAGACCAAGGGAGGCCTGGTTGAATGGATAGCAGCCTCTGTTCCAACTCC
The DNA here is from genome assembly GCF_023704175.1 of Paenibacillus sp. YPG26. Classification (NCBI taxonomy): domain Bacteria; kingdom Bacillati; phylum Bacillota; class Bacilli; order Caryophanales; family Paenibacillaceae; genus Paenibacillus; species Paenibacillus sp. YPG26. Next base: position 1,928,988 of record NZ_CP084530.1, read on the forward strand.
TTCTCATATGCCTCATTCGGATTATTTGGATCAAAGAAGATTACATCAATGTCAGCGAGAGGGGTAGGACTGGAATAACCATGCACAACATCCCAGAGCTTCGAGCGGATGGCGCCCGCACAGATCCACCAATCCGGCAGCTCTAATCTGGCAGCAGCCTTTAGCAGGCTTAACATCCATTCATCATGTTCAATTAGACAGATAATGTCCTCTTCAGTACAAAACAGCATAGGTACCCCCTTATTCACGTTAAGAACATACGTTCTAATAATTATAGTCCTCAATAATTTTTAAGTAAATAGAGAATTGACTATCTCTCCTAATCTAGTAATAGCATACATTGTAATATACTCTATCGGACAGGAGGAAGGATGATGGAATCCGGTGAGCTATCAACCATTGAGAAGCTGCTGCCGCTTGCTGAGAAGTATGGTCTCGCGGTTCTTCTTACCTTTATCCTGCTTATGGTATTGATTGTCCTTGTTAGAATGATAATTAAGGGAGATTTGGTGCCAAGGAGACTGCTGGATAAAGCTGAAGAGGATCGGGATCGGCTGCAAGCGATTCTGGACAAGGAACGAGAAGAATTGTGGGAACCGGTACTGGATGTGTTCAAGAGTATTAAGAAGGTAGAAAAGAATGAGGGGAGTGATACCGCATGTGGTGGTACAGATGGATCGAACTAATGCTGCAGCAGCAACGAAGCAAGGAGGAGGACCTGCACCAAGCCTCGCGGCGGATCACCGTATCCATCGAGCGCTACAGAAGCTTGTCTCGCGAGATCCAGGCGGAGATAAGGAAGAATCATTTTGCTAAGCAGCTGATTTACCGCAATCATAATGAGAAATAACTAGGCAATAGAAGGATGAATAGGGGAAATTTGTATTAGTAAAATAGGAGATGATATACTTCCCTTAACAAGTTAAAGGGAGGTTGCTAACTACCGTGAAGCTGTTGAAAATTATTATTGGTTATATTCCCGCTATCGCCATTGCATTTGTTCTAAGTCTTTTTATTGGTATCTTTGTCTTCCAGCCCTATAAGGTTGACGGTCAATCGATGGAGCCGACACTGCAGGATGAGCAAAGAGCATACACCTCCAAGCTTGCCCGAACCTTCTCACACATGCCAGCTTATGAAGATATTGTTGTGATTGACAGCAGGGTGAACCGTGAGCGTTCATTCATGGACAATATTGTGGAGCACCCTTTGATCCAGCTGATAAATGGTACCACAAATGATCATATCTTCTTCATTAAGCGGGTGATCGGCAAGCCTGGGGATGTGATTGAAATTAAGAATCAACAGGTGTATCGAAACGGCGATGCTTTGGTTGAGCCTTATATCAAAGAGAAAATGAATCCTTCCGAAGACAGGAAATGGATTATTCCGGATAACCATATTTTTGTCTTAGGGGATAACAGGAATATTAGTAGGGATAGTAGAGAACTAGGCCCAATTCCATTTGATCACGTCATGGGTATTGAACAATTCAAATAGTATTATAAATAGTGAAAAGAGGATGCCCGAGCGGCATCCTCTTCTTTGTGGTTGTATGAAGGGAAGAATCAGGAAGGTTAATGAATGTCGCGAAACAGCCCGACGACTTTGCCCAGAATGGTAACATGCTTGAGGCGAAGAGGTTCGTACGTAGGGTTCTCGGGTTGAAGGCGAATATGGTCTTTCTCTTTGTAGAAGGTCTTCACTGTTGCCTCGTCATCTTCCGTCATAGCCACAACAATATCGCCATTCTCGGCGGTCTGTTGCTGACGAACGATAACAAAGTCACCATTATGGATACCTGCCTCGATCATGCTGTCGCCCATGACAGAGAGCATAAATACTTCTTTATCACTCACGAAATGGTTAGGGAGAGGGAAATAGTCTTCAATATTCTCTGTGGCTGTAATGGGTACGCCCGCTGTTACTTTACCGATAACAGGCACGCGCGCAACCGTATGTGCGAAGAGATTATAATTGTCTGCATCCTCTTGACCCAGCAGTTCAATTGCCCGCGGCTTGGTAGGGTCTCTTCTAATGAAACCTTTCTTCTCCAGCCTGTCCAGATGACCATGAACCGTGGAGCTGGAAGCTAGTCCAACTGCTTCTCCAATCTCTCTTACGGAGGGAGGGTAACCTTTCAATCTGACTTCATTTCTTATAAATTCAAGGATCGCCTGTTGGCGACTGGATACTTTAGACATATGATATCAACCCCATTTAGTAACGTTTGGAAAAATTATAACATAGAACTACCGTTCGTACAAACGTAAGTTCTAAATGGTTCTAAAATTAAAGCGAACAATTGTTCTAAAAAACTATTGAACGAAACAAGTGTTCGTGTTATATTAATTTCAGAAACAAGAACAAACGTTTGGAGTGAGAGAACATGTTAAGATATTCTACATACCAAAGTATTCATGAATCAATTCCTGCCGAGCCCAGCAGACATAAATTTAATTTGGAACACTTGATGTCCAAAGTCATATATGTTCGGGTTGCCGCCCTAGTATTACTCATCGCTGTAACCTGTACGGGGATGATTACAGCCTTTGCTTCCTCAAGCAACCATTCCGGTTCAACCGAGCTTCCTCAGGTCATCGTACAGCCTGGCGATTCTTTATGGAGCATTGCCTCCGCCCACAAGACGGACGACCAAGACATTCGGGACGTTATAAGTAGTATTAAAGAAGTGAACCAGCTGCCAACCAGTGAAATTCAAGCTGGGGATGTACTTGCAATCCCTGTGAATTGATCAATTGCTATAATCCAATCAGATTAACTGACAAGAGAGTTTTTCAAGGATTTGACATGCCTTGACAAGCTCTTTTTCTCATGTCAAAGTAAGAGTTAATGCCTTAACTGAAGGAGGAGTCACGCATGGATATTGATAGCTTGGTACAGCGCATCAACGAGCTTGCGCGTAAACATAAAGAGTCAGGACTGACTGAGGAAGAAACGGTTGAGAGAGCTGAGCTGCGGGAAATTTATCTGCAGAATATTCGCAGAAACTTCCGTCAACAATTGGATTCAATAGAAATTGTAGATAAATAATTAGTCCGGCCTTTGGCCGGAAGTACATACTTTCATTTAACTAACTTATTACATGGTGGACGATTTCATGATTTCAAGAGGGGGGCAAGTAATGAAGTACGCCTATCTAGGAACAAGTGGTCTGGCAGTGTCGAAGTTATGTTTGGGCACCATGACCTTCGGTGGGACAACCAGTGAGAAGGACTCTATGGCAATGATCCACCGGTTCCTTGATCTTGGAGGGAACTTTATTGATACCGCAGATGTATATACTGGCGGCCAATCAGAAGAAATTGTAGGTAATAGTATTCGTGACCGCAGATCAGAAGTTATTCTAGCCAGCAAGGTGAGGATGTCTACCGCTGGGCATGTGAACGGCCAAGGTGCCTCCCGCAAGCATATCATGGACGGCATTGAGGCAAGTCTGAGAAGGCTTGGAACAGATTATATCGATCTGTACCAAATTCATGTATGGGATCAAGCTACCCCGGTAGAGGAGACGCTTCGAGCACTTGATGATCTGGTCACATCAGGTAAAGTACGATATATTGGCTGTTCGAATTATTTATCCTGGCAGTTGATGAAGAGTCTGGCTGTGAGTGAGATGAGGGGCTGCGCCCGGTATGTGTCACTTCAGCAGCAATATAGTCTGCTTAATCGTGAGGCCGACAGAGAAATGATGTCTCTTTGTCTGGAAGAGAATGTGGGCATTATACCATGGGCACCTCTGGGCGGTGGATTCCTCACGAACCGGTATTCACGGGGACCAAAGCCAGATCAAGGGCGGCTCAGTGCGGCCAATGGCGGTGAGAGCTCGTGGGAATACAGGGCTACGGAGAAGAATTTTGACATCCTTGAGCAGGTGGTTAAGATCTCCGAGGAGGTCAATCGCACTCCTTCTCAGGTTGCCCTTAATTGGCTAATGGGTCATGAGGGAATCACTTCACCCATATTTGGAGCGAGTACGCTTGAGCAGTTCGATGAGAATATAGGTGCAGCGGATTTTGAGCTGGATGGTGAGCAGCGACGTCACCTTGATGAGGTAAGCTGTCTTCCAGACGAGTATCCTGGCCGCTTCATTCGAAAGTTCAAGAGACAGATTTAACAGCAGACAACCGAGGAGGAAAGTCGTAGTATGGCACGTTCATTTGAGAAACAAGTTGAGAAGAACAAACAAAGACTGCTTATGCAGCAGAAGAAGCAGGGGATTCAACCAGGTAAGATGGGCCTGAGTGGAGAAGGAGAAACATTCAAAGGCCGAAATTTCATTCTACCTTCAATTCTGATCCTGTTCGGGGTAATGTATGCTTCACTTGGCTTCATAGGAGGGGGCAGCGAAATTAATTCCTTCTTGTATTGGCTTACCATCGGTCTGTATATCATGCTGGGGGTTATCACCTTTATAAGGAAGCCGTATCTGAGAATTGGCAAGAATGCTCTGTATACCTCCAAATTCAACCGGGATCGCATGCTGTCCGCAGATAGTATCCAGAAGATTGTTCTAAGTCAGGGTTCTGTTACGATTGTACCTAAAGGCAGCGGTCAAAAGTGGATCTTCATGCGCTCCCGTAACAGATTCAATACCGAGGTAATGGGTGAGCGTCTGAGAGAATTTGGGAGAAATAACAAAATTACAGTAGAGAATCACTAATAAAAGGGGAATCACAATGTCAATTAAGGCCGTATGTTTTGATCTGGATGATACACTATTATGGGATGAGCGAAGTATAGCCGAAGCTTTTGAGTTCACATGCAAATCAGCAGCAGAGATCACAGGACTGGATGCCACGCAGCTGGAGGAAGCTGTTCGCAGGGAAGCGAGAGCTTTATATGAGTCCTACGAGACTTTCCCGTTCACCCAGATGATCGGGATTAATCCATTCGAAGGACTCTGGGGGAACTTCAATTCTGGTGTGAATTCGGACTTTCAAGCCATGGAGAAGATCGCTCCGGTCTACCGCAAAGAATCTTGGCACCGGGGGCTGCTTGCCCTAGGAGTTAACAATGAGGAGCTTGCAGGCCAGCTGGCTGAGCAATTTGGTGCTGAACGCCGGGCTCGCCCTCATATCTATGAGGAGACTTTCCAAGTGCTGAACGATCTTAAGGGCCAAGTGAAGCTGCTGCTGTTAACGAATGGCTGCCCTGCACTTCAACAGGAGAAGCTGGATGGCGTACCCGAGCTGGCTCCTTACTTCAATGAGATTATTATTTCGGGTTCCTTTGGTAAAGGAAAGCCGGACCGCGCTATTTTTGAACACGCATTGTCCCTGCTTGATGTGAAAGCCTCCGAGGCCCTGATGGTTGGTGACAAACTGACTACGGACATTAAGGGAGCTTTAAGTGCGGGCATTCATTCGGTATGGGTGAACCGCGATGGCAAGACGCGCTCAGACGAAATTATACCTGATTATGAGATCAAGCATTTATATGAATTACACGGAATTATTGACAGTTTGGGAGGTAGCGCTAGTTGAGATTACAACGCTTTGGGATAACGGCGTTAATCAGCTTAGTTCTAATAGTACTCTCTGGATGTGGCAGTGACTCCCATCATGAGGCTGCCGAGATGCCGCAACCGCTCGAAGTGAAGCTTACCGTTAACCCTTCAAGTGCGAAGATGAACGAGAAGGTTTCTTTTGAAGCGAAAGTGACTCAGAACGGGTCGAATGTGGATAATGCACAAGAAGTGACTTTTGAAATATGGAAAGATGGATCTGAGAATCACAGCAAAGTTACGGTACCTTCGGCGGGAGATGGCAAGTATGTTATGCTTAAGTCCTTCACTGAAGCAGGTAAGTATCATGTAATCTCTCATGTAACTGCTGATAGTCAGCACTCGATGCCCTCGGCAGAATTTGTTGTTAAATAAATATGAAGTATAGAATGTCATGTTAAAAAAGCTGTTTGCTATCATCCTGGGATGAGGCAAGCAGCTTTTTATTCATACTATTAAATATTAGCGAATCGCAGTTAGTTAAGCCTTCTGGAAGTTAGGATCTTCATAGGGATGAGCGATCCAGCCATTCTCCTCTACGAACAGACGAATGGCCACAACCTTGCGGTTGTCAGTCAGGGTGAAAAAGTGTACCGTGTTCTCTGGAACCGAGATCAGATCGCCTGGCAGCAGGTTAACATCAAAGTAACCTATTTCGTCCGATCCTTTGATCACGAAGGTTCCCGCACCACCAACGATGGCACGAATCTCATCTTCGGTATGTGTGTGAATCTGTTCGAACTTAGCTAGCAGTTCTTCAATATTGGGAGTCGCTTCCGATAGCGTGATAACATCCCAAGTGCGGTAGCCGCGGCGTGCAACCAAGTCTTGAATCTCCGTATCGAATGTAGCAAGCACTTCCGCTTTCTGCTCATCAGTAAGAGTGAAATTCTCCTGCAAATGGGCTGGCAGCTTGCTGATATCCCAGTGTTCATAAATTACTTCAAATTGATTTAGGAAATTGCGAACATTCTCTTCGCCTGAAATAATTTCGTTCGTTTTTCTAATTCTTATTTCCGCCATGGGATTACTCCCCTTTCATTGATATATAGTTAGGATTATAAACGATTACAGAGGGCGTGTCGACCCCTTATTTGGAAGGATGTCCTTAGATAAACAAGCGTTTTCATAGACACGGAAATGAATCCAATGCCTTTCCTAAAGCGTTTGATTCTGCTAAACTTAACTTTAGCGTTTTACAGGGGGGAATGAAATCTTGATTAAGCCAAGTCTGCAATCCAGAATGAGAGACAAAATATTGATTCTTGACGGGGCCATGGGAACCATGATTCAGCAAGAAGAGCTAAAACCCGAAGATTTCGGTGGAGAAGAGCTTGATGGTTGTAACGAGATGCTGGTTCTCACCCGTCCGGATGTAATCTCCCGAATTCATGAGAAATACCTTGAAGCGGGAGCCGACTTAATTGAGACTAATACTTTCGGGGCAGCCTCTGTTGTTCTGGCCGAATATGATATCCAAGATAAAGCCCGCGAGATTAACCTGGCAGCGGCCAAGCTAGCGGTTGATGCGGTTAATAAATACTCTACGCCTGAACACCCGCGTTATGCGGTGGGGGCTATGGGGCCAACGACCAAGACACTGTCCGTAACCGGCGGTGTGACTTTTGACGAGCTAATTGAAAGTTATGAAGAGCAGGCGGTGGCTCTGATTGAAGCTGGCGTAGATGCCATGCTGCTAGAGACATCCCAGGATACCTTGAATGTGAAGGCGGGAAGCATCGCTATACGTCGTGCATATGAGACTACGGGCATCACTCTGCCCCTAATGATCTCAGGAACGATCGAGCCGATGGGAACTACGCTTGCCGGACAGAACATAGAGGCGTTCTATGTCTCGCTTGAGCACTTGAATCCCGTCTCGGTGGGGCTTAACTGTGCCACGGGGCCAGAGTTCATGCGTGATCATATTCGTACCCTATCGGATATGGCGAGCACAGCCATCAGCTGTTATCCGAACGCGGGTCTGCCCGATGAGAACGGCAATTATCATGAATCTCCGGACTCTCTTGCTGCGAAAATGGCGGCTTTTGCCGAGAAAGGCTGGCTCAACATTGCGGGCGGCTGCTGCGGTACGACACCCGAGCATATCTATGCCATGTCTGAGAAAATGAAGCAGTACGAGCCTCGCCAAATGGATGAGGTATCCCATCCGCCGGCGATTTCCGGAATTGAACCTGTGTATATTGAATCGGATAACCGGCCTTACATGATTGGTGAGAGAACGAACGTTCTAGGTTCTAGAAAGTTCAAACGCCTAATTGTTGAAGGGAAGTACGAGGAGGCATCTGAAATTGCCCGTGCCCAGGTCAAAGGCGGTGCCCAGGTTATCGACGTCTGCGTACAGGATCCGGACCGCGACGAGACCGAGGACATTAAGAAGTTTCTGGAACTGGTAGTCAAAAAAGTAAAGGTGCCCCTGATGATCGATACCACCGATCCGGCTGTCATCGATCTCGCACTTAAATATTGTCAAGGCAAGTCAATAATTAACTCTATTAACCTTGAAGATGGTGAAGAGAAGTTCGAGCAGGTTACGCCTATTATTCATAAATATGGGGCTGCAATCGTAGTTGGTACAATTGATGAGCGCGGACAAGCCATCACGAGAGAAGACAAGCTGGAAGTTGCTGTACGATCGCATGATCTGCTTGTTAACAAATATGGTCTTCAAGCCGAAGATATCATATTTGATCCGCTTGTATTCCCGGTCGGAACAGGGGACGAGCAGTATATCGGCTCTGCTAAGGAGACGATTGAGGGAATTCGTCTGATCAAGGAGGCTCTACCTGCCTGCCATACTGTGCTCGGAATTAGTAATGTGTCCTTCGGTCTTCCAGAAGCCGGACGTGAAGTTCTGAACTCGGTATTCTTGTATGAATGCACCAAGGCGGGCCTGGATTATGCAATCGTGAATACGGAGAAGGTGGAACGATATGCTTCCATTCCTGAAGAGGAACGCAAGCTCGCCGAAGATCTCATTTATGATACTAATGATCAGACACTCGCTTCCTTTGTTGCAGCCTTCCGGAACAAGAAGGTTGAGAAGAAGGAGAAGATCAGCAATCTGTCGCTTGAAGAGAGACTCGCCTCTTATGTGGTGGAAGGAACTAAGGAAGGGCTGATTCCCGATCTGGAGCAGGCACTTGGCAGCTACACGGCCTTGGAGGTAATTAACGGGCCTCTTATGGCGGGAATGGAAGAGGTAGGACGCCTCTTCAATAACAATGAACTGATCGTTGCCGAGGTGCTTCAGAGCGCTGAGGTGATGAAGGCCTCTGTAGCTTATCTGGAGCCCTTCATGGAGAAGAATGAGTCCTCAGTTAAAGGGCGGATTATGCTTGCGACGGTGAAGGGCGATGTTCACGATATCGGAAAGAATTTGGTCGAGATCATCCTTTCCAACAACGGTTATGACATTGTCAATTTGGGTATAAAAGTACCACCGGAGCGTATAATCGAAGCTTTCCGGGAGCAGAAAGCCGATGCTATTGGTCTATCTGGACTTCTGGTTAAATCTGCTCAGCAGATGGTATCCACTGCCCAGGATCTGCGTAACGCCGGAATCGATGTGCCGATTATGGTGGGCGGTGCCGCCCTAACCCGGAAGTTCACCAAGACCCGCATCCGGCCTGAGTACAACGGGCTTGTAGTCTATGCGAAGGACGCCATGGACGGGCTGGACCTGGCTAACAAGCTGATGGATCCGAATTCCAGAGAGAAAATGCGCCTGGATTTTGAAGCAGAGAAAGAAGCAGGCGAGCAGGAAGTAGTTAAGACGGTTCTGCCTGAACTTACCCGCGCTGTCCGTTCCAATATCTCGCAAGATGCACCTGTATATTTGCCGCCAGATCTGGATCGTCATGTGATCAGGAATTATCCAATCAATCACATTATTCCCTATGTGAACATGCAGATGCTTTTGGGGCACCACCTTGGTTTGAGAGGCTCAGTAGAGCAGCTGCTCGCTTCCAAAGACCCTAAAGCAGTAGATCTCAAAGAAAAAGTGGATCAAGTCCTTCATGAAGCAGTGACCAATGAGATTATTCAAGCACATGCTTTATACCGTTTCTACCCGGCTCAATCCAGTGGGAATGATATTTTGATCTATGATCCTGAAGATCACACGAAAGTGCTTAAGACCTTCAGCTTCCCACGCCAGCGAGTGGAGCCGCACTTGTGCTTGTCTGACTATTTAAAGACTGTCGAGAGCGGCATAATGGATTACGTCGGCTTTTTGGTGGTGACTGCTGGCCACGGAGTAAGGGATCTGGCTGAGGAATGGAAGAACAAAGGCGATTACCTTCGTTCTCACGTGGTTCAAGCAACCGCACTTGAAATTGCTGAAGGTCTTGCAGAGCGGGTTCACCATATCATGAGAGACAGCTGGGGCTTCCCGGATCCAGCCGATATGACAATGAAGCAGCGTCACGGCGCAAGATATCAGGGCATTCGGGTCTCCTTCGGGTATCCTGCTTGTCCAGATCTTGAGCTGCAGGAGCCGTTGTTCGAACTGCTTAAGCCCCAAGATATAGGGGTTGAGCTTACAGAAGGGTTCATGATGGAGCCGGAGGCATCTGTCTCTGCACTCGTATTCGCCCATCCCGAAGCACAATATTTCAATGTAGAGAAAGCTTAAGCTGCACTAGTATAAAGATTGCTGCAAAAATCCTCCGGGTAACGGGGGATTTTTGCTAATTTGTAACTAACCAAGAATGCGGAAGAAGGTTGAGAAGATGGAACTCTACTTTATGGGAACCAACGCAGGTGTTCCTTCCCTGCAGCGTAATGTCACTTCCTTGGCCCTGCGAATGTACGAAGAGAGAAGATCATTCTGGCTCTTCGATTGTGGGGAAGGGACACAGCATCAAGTGCTGCGTTCACCGCTTAAGCTGAGCAAGCTGGAGAAAATTTTCATTACGCATCTGCATGGAGATCATTTATTTGGTCTTCCGGGTCTGTTATCAAGCCGCTCCTATCAAGGAGGGGACACTCCACTTGTCTTGTATGGCCCGAAAGGGCTTGAACAATATGTAAGAATGTCACTGGGCATTAGTGAGTCACATATTAATTATGAGCTGATTGTAAAGGAGCATAACGGGGGCCTTATTTTTGAGGATGATTCTATTCGTGTAGAGTCCGCACTGTTGGAGCACCGAATAGACAGCTATGGTTACCGTGTTACGGAGCTTGATAAGCCAGGCCGACTCGACTTTGAGGCACTTGCGAAGCTCGGAGTCAAGCCAGGGCCACTGTATGGAAAGCTCAAAAGGGGAGAGAGCATAGAGTCAGAATCGGGAACGGTTCATGCCAAAGATGTACTAGGTGTACCCAAAAAGGGAAGGGTCGTGACCATTCTTGGGGATACTAGACCTTGTAGTGCCGGAATCCAGCTAGCCAGAAATGCGGATGTGCTGGTCCATGAGGCTACATTCTCACATGAAATGGTTGAGACCGCATACAACTATTATCATAGTACAGCTGTTCAGGCGGCTGAGACGGCTTTGGCTGCGCAAGCCAGACAACTTGTTCTTACTCACTTCAGTTCCCGCTACAAGGACGATGAGCAGCTTGAGGTGCTGCTTGAAGAAGCAAGTACAGTATTCCCGAATACAAGGCTCGCGAAAGAACATGAGCTTGTGCCGGTATGGCGGAGTGAGCAGCGTGAACAGGAAATATAGATGAATTATTTTCCGGGAAAGCGCAGGAAATGACACTGGGCTGCAAAGTTTTTCTTCTTCTAAAAATATACGGTATCAGCCTTCGATAGAGTTCGACGCAAATGTGTACTATTTCTGGCGAGTGGCGGGATTAATGAATTTGCCCGCACCGCTGCTTTCTTTTACAATGGGAATAGTAATGGGAAGAAGATGAGGGAGAGAACAGATTTGAATGAGGCCTGGAAAGCTTTTTTAATTGATTTGGATGGAACTCTGTATCATGGAACACATATGATTCCTGGGGCAGATGAGCTGATACGCCGGCTAAATGAGAAGGGAATTCCTCTACTATTTGTCACGAACAATTCATCGCGCACGCCTGAGGATGTAGCTGTGCATTTAGAACATATGGGAATTGCGGCAGAGCCAGATCAGGTGTGTACATCGGCCGTGGCGGCCGCGCAGTATATTGCAGAGATCGCTCCAGGCTGCCGTGTGGCTGCTATAGGGGAAAAGGGACTGCTAACTGCTCTGGACCAGGCGGGATTACAGCTTACCCACGACCAGCCTGATTATGTGGTTCAAGGTATTGACCGTGCATTTACATATGATAAGTTGACAGAGGCTGCACGCTGGATATTTGGCGGTGCACAGTATATTTTGACGAATCCGGATCTGCTGCTGCCATCGCAGGACGGATTGCTTCCAGGAGCAGGGACTCTGTCGGCTGCAATCAGAGCAGCAACAGGTGCTGAGCCAGTAGTGATCGGCAAGCCTTCAGGCATATTGATGAAATTTGCAACAGATCGACTTGGACTGCGCGCTCAGGATGTGGCCGTTATCGGGGATAATATGCTTACAGATATTACTGCCGGTGTAAATGCCGGCTGCGGGACTATCTTAACCTTAACAGGAGTTACGACAGCTGAGAATCTGGATACCTTTCTGGCAAGTACGGGTGTGAAGCCGGATATGATATGTTCAGATCTCCATGAGCTCACACAGTTAATCACAAGATGAGATTGATGACGAAGGGAAGATGCATTATGCCGGAGCTTCCGGAGATGGACAATTACCGAATATTACTATCCCAGCTTATTCTTGACCGTCCCATCACACAGGTCGTGATTAACAGGGATAAATCAATTAATAAAGAACGAAATGTCTTCATCCAGGAGGTTACTGGGCGCCGTATTATCTTCATCGAGCGGCGCGGCAAGCATCTTCTATTCCATCTAGACAGCGGCCGCCGCCTGCTGCTGCATCTCATGCTGGGTGGATTGCTGTATCTTGGAACCGAAGAGGATAAACCTAATCGCAGTACCCAAGTGGAGCTTAGCTTTGGAGAGCAGACGTTGTATTTTATAGGTCTCCGTCTGGGTTATCTGCATCTGTATAGCGCCAAGGAGACGGATGAGTTCTTGGCAGATCTGGGTCCTGAGCTGATGGACAGGAGAATGGATCAGGACAAATTCATTCAGTTGTTCAGCAGACGGCGCGGCGCGCTCAAAAGTACGCTTGTGAACCAGCATGTCATTGCGGGAATTGGGAACTGCTATGCGGATGAAATAGCTTTTGAAGCTGAACTCAGGCCATCTGCCAAAATTCAGAATCTGTCCGGAGAGGATCTGGCGAGGATCTATCATGCGGCTAGGAAAGTATTTCATCATGCTACAGAGCATGGGGGCTACATGGAGCTTCCCTTAACTCATGAGGATAAACTCACCGGGGGATTTAATGAATTATGCCGGGTCTATGACCGGGAAGGGGAACCTTGTATCCGCTGCGACGGAGTAATCGAGAAAAGCGAGATTGGCGGTAGAAAAGTGTTCTACTGTCCGACATGTCAGCATGACAAGTAAGATCAAGATTGGCGGTCATCTTAGCATTCGCAGAGGTTACTATCAGGCTGCACAAGCAGCATCTGCCATGAATGCCGGCGCGTTTCAATATTTTCCAAAGAATCCACGGAGCTTGACCATTAAGCAGTATGACGCCCGGGACGCTGAGAGATGCAGGCAGTGGTGCAATGACAATGGGATAGTCTCTGTCGGTCATTCTCCGTACCCTAGCAATCTGGCTGTTAATTCGGAAGACGAACCCGCGGTGTATCGTAAAATTGTGGATTCCTTGCGCAATGATCTTGAGATTGCTGAGGCGTGCGGGTCGCTCGGGATAGTTGTTCATTTTGGCACATATAAGGCGGGTAACCCCTTACAGGGATATAAAAATGTTATACAATGTATTAACGAGATACTAAGCGGCTGGCAAGGGAATGCCAAGCTGCTCATTGAGAATCAGGCTGGCGATCATGGAGACATGGGCATGACGATGGAGGAAATGGTTCAAATCCGCAAATTATGCGAGGCCCCCGAACATATCGGCTTTTGCCTGGATACCTGCCATGCATTTGGCGCGGGAATATGGGGCGGAGCCGAGGATGATTCATTCGCAGCCAAAGGGAGAGAACTGGAATTCTGGGATCACGTGGTCGCTGTACATCTAAATGACTCCAAATATCCTTTTGGCTCACGAAAGGACCGGCATGAGCGGGTTGGCCAGGGCTTCATCGGTGAGACAGGGTTCCGTAAGCTGATTGCGATCGAAGAAATTAAAGATAAAGCCTTCATCTTCGAAAGCGAAACAGGGGATGATGGTACATACACATGGGATATGGAGCTGGTAAGACGTTGGTCTGAAGCTTAGCTGATTACGCATCTGGGGAAAGGAAGAACAAATGTGATCCACTTGTATATGGATGATATGCGGCGTTGTCCTGCGGGTTTCACCTTGGTACGAACAGGCCAGGAGTGTCTTGAAGTACTGCGTACAACTCAGGTTGATATCCTTTCACTCGATTACGATATGGGACCTGAGGGAATGACTGGTGGTGAGGTAGCGGCTGTTATGGCTAACGAGGGCTTGTTCGCTAGAGAAATCTATCTCCACACCTCCAGTCTGCAGGGAAAAATGAGCATGTACGAAACACTGTACACTTGCAAGCCTGAGGATGTCATTCTTCATAATGGTCCTATACCTTTTGACCGTCTGGATGAGATCGCTGATCAAGCAGCCAAGAAGACAAAATAAGCAGCGGCGTCTGTTACGCAAGTGCATTTTACTGGAGGTTAAGAGCTTTTGAATAGTCAAGACGAGTTAGAGAACGTAATACCTGGCGTGTCATCACGATTTATTTGCACGGCCAATCATGGGTTCGCCCCCTATGCCCAGGAGGAGTTAAGAAGAAAGTTTGGTTCTGTGAAAAGCACGGTTATCGTGCCGGGCGAGGTCTTCCTTGGAACACTGGAAGTATCCAGCCAAGAGGCGATTGAGAGGCTGCGCGTGGAGCAGCCTATCTTTCTAAGGCATATATTCCCGGTCCAGTACCAAATCGGCATTGTCGGCGGGGACAAAGAGAATGCTATGCTTCAATTAACTTCCTGTCTCAGGCATCTGCCAGAGCTGCGGGGGACACAGGTGACGGTTCAAGCACGCAAGGCCAGTCAAGATTCCTGGGAAGGGACTTCTACGGATCTGAAAGATGCGATTCAGGTGGGTCTTAATGAGTTTGTGCACGAATTTGTGGTAAAGGATGCGGAGCTGGTGGTCTCAGTTTTGGCTACAGACAAAGCTCTATATGCAGGCATTTCTTCTCCTAAAGACAATTTGTCGGATTGGAACGGTGGAGCTGTCAGATTTCAGAAGGAAGACAGTCAGATTTCCAGAGCCAAATTCAAGCTGTTGGAAGCTGAGCGTGTATTCGGGATTGATTTCAGCTCATTCACTGAAGCGCTTGATATTGGAGCCGCACCGGGAGGATGGACCTCGTTTCTGCTTGAAAGAGGCCTTCGGGTTACCGCAGTTGATCCTGCCAAGATGCATCCCTCATTGATGAGTTCGGACAGACTAACATATTTGAACAGGAATGCAGACAGTGTTAAATTTCGGGAAGAACAATTCGATTTGTTAGTATGTGACATGAGCTGGAGTCCTAAACTAACCGCTAAGCTGGTTACTGGTCTGCTGTACAGCCTAGTTCCTGGAGGAACAGCAATTGTTACTGTAAAGCTCTTGAGCAAGAAGCCGCTTGCGCTAATCAGAGAAGTAATGGACACGTTTGATAGGGCAAATATGCAGATCCAGAGAGCAAAGCAGCTGTTCCATAATCGCGATGAAATTACACTATATATGATTAAATATTAATGTCGTTAACTATTATTTTGTAAAATTTGCACTTTACTTAACGGCTTAGGTGTTCTATACTGATTCCAATATTATACAGTGACCACTTAGGGAAAGTATCCCAAGTATTCGTTTGGTTAGCACAACTAACTGACCGGAGCTTGGGACTTTCTCTTTTTTGTGTTGGTTTAGAGAGGAGAGGATCGAGTGCATTTTCCTTCAAAGCTTGAGCCGGGGAGCCTACTTGGGGGCAGATATCAGATCGAGAAGTGGATAGCAAGCGGGGGAATGAGCCATGTCTATTGTGCAGTGGATTTGAAGCTTCATGACAAGAAATGGGCTATCAAAGAAACCATGACGGTATCCGGGCAGAATGCCCGGCTGGAAGAGGAAGCCAGACTGCTCATCAGGCTGAACCATCCCCGATTGCCGCACGTTGTTGATTTTTTCCCGCCTGATGAGGAAGGTTATACCTATTTGGTCATGGACTTTATTGAAGGAGTTACGTTGGAGAATTATCTTGCGGGCTTGACCTGCCTGCCTTCAATCGAAATGGTTCTGCAAATTACCGGCCAGATATGCGAAGGTCTGGAGTACCTTCATACTTTTGACCCGCCCATTGTATACCGGGATTTAAAGCCAACGAATTTAATGATTGATCAAGCGGGCAGCCTGCGCTTTATTGATTTCGGAATTGCCAGGCAATTTAAGATGGATCAGCCGGAAGATACGGTGAAGCTGGGCACGGTTGGTTTTGCCGCACCTGAGCAGTATGGAGGTAAGCAGACTGATGCCAGAACGGATCTGTATTCACTGGGCGCGCTGCTCTTGTATTTAATCACAGGCGGCCAGCTGAGTGAGTGGAGGCCTGAAGTACAGCAGTTGCTTAAAGTTGATGCCAATCAGTCTAACACAACCGCTCTGCTAAAGGTTATAAAGAAGCTGCTGCAATATAAGCCTGAGGATCGTTATGTGTCAGTGAGTGAGGTCAGGAAGGCGCTCCAATCCGTAATCGTGCATCCTTCTTCTGATCGCACTCAGCTTGAGAAGTCAGAGTCCTCCAGAACAAAGGTTATTGCAGTTATCGGAGTCTCGGGAGGTGTTGGTACTACGCATACGGCAATCATGCTGGCTTATTCATTAATTACTCACTTTAAGGAAGTTACTTTGCTTGAGCTTACGGATAAATCGAGTGCGTTCGCAAGACTTCAGACTTCAGCTTCCAAACCAGGTGTAACCGGGGCTTTATCCGCGGAGAGAAGCTTCTCTATCGAAGGTGTTCATTACTGCCGGCGGCCGACCAGAATGGAAATGCTGGATATGATCTCAGGCGAGGGTGGATTGGTCATTCTGGATTTGGGGAGCGACCAGAGCAAAGAGACAATTGAAGAGTTTGTGAGGGCAGACATATCGCTTGTTGTGGGCTCCGCTGCAGCATGGAGATTCCAAGATATTGTATCCTTCTGCAGATTGTCAGCTTCTTACTCTAAAAGTAAATGGATTTACGCAATTCCATCGGCGCCAATGACGGTAATTCACCATCTGCGAAGGAAGCTGGGAACCTCTAGACTGCTTCCTATTCCACACGAGACGGATCCCTTTCAACCTTCTGAGGAGACTGTAGCAGCGATGGAGAATGTGTGCAGATCTATTATCAGCAGCGATAGGCCAACCCGTCTGTTCAAATTTGGTTTTAAGAGAATGTGGAGAGGAGGAGTTTGATGTTTAGGTTAAGACAAAGAACCCGGCATATGCTCTATGCGGCTCTGACGGGTGCAGGTATTGTTATGTTTGTGTTCATCGTGTATCTAGTTATAAGCCAGAACCATAATAAGCAATCCATGAATTTAATTGAACAAAAGTATGAGGGTGAGATTAACCGGCTTAAGGAGGGCAAGGCCAATCAGATGACGTCTGGCTGGATAACAGTCCGGGAGATAGGGGCAGGAGAGAAATTGCGGACAACTGATCTTGAGCAGAAGGATTTCCCGGCTGATCGGGTACCCAGCGATGCACTTCTTCAGAAGGACGATATTGAAGGGAAGATCACCAAGATAGCGTTAAAGTCCAAAACCTTGGTTACCGGATCAGTGCTCTATGAGGCGGAAGCAGCTAGTAATGATCTGCGGAATCGTGAGATTAGCTTCGTGAAAATTCCCGCGGTTCTGAAGTCAAAAGATGTAATTGATGTAAGAATTCAGTTCCCGACAGGCCAGGACTACATTATTTTATCGAAGAAGAAAGTGAAAGATCTAAAGACTACCACCATGACATTAACCTTGACTGAGTCAGAAATCCTGTCTTTATCCAGTGCGGTAGTTGACGCTTATTTACATAAAGCATCTATTTATGCACTTACATATGTCGAGCCTGAGCTTCAGATGTCCGCTATCCCGACCTATCCGGCAAATGATGAGGTGCTTAAGCTGATCTCCAAAGACCCGAATATCTTAAGGCGTGCGGAGCAAGGGCTCAGTCACACATCAAGGGCGCTATTGGAGAAAGACTTGAGCGCTCTAACTCCACAGTCAGCTACTGAATTTGAAGGGAAGCAAGTGGAATATTTACAGTCTGCGCAGCAGACGGATCAGAATACTCAAGTAAAATAAAGCTTCGATTATGAAGATGAAGACCGGGCATTAAACATATACGGAGGGATAAGAGTGAAACACTGGATTTTTGCCGGCGTTAGTGATAAGCGGGAACTGCTGTTGTACCTGAGTAAAATACTTACTAGTAATGGGCAGAGAGTTCTGCTTGTAGATGCTACGGAACAATCTAAGTACAAGTATTCGATTGGTGTGCATGACAACGAAATGCGGTTAACTGAATTTTGCGGGATTGATGTCGCTTCAGGGTATGAGAGTGCGCTTGAACTGTTTAGCGATCTGGATAGCCACGGGGAGTCAGAGCTGTCTTATGATTACATCTTGTTTGACCTGGAAGATCCAGCTTTCTGTGGTCAGGATATTTGGGTAGAAGCAGATGCTGTTGTCTGGGTGACCAGCTTCGAGAGGTACGCCTTGGAGAAGAGCAGAGAGCAGTTCTCTGAGCTGCTGGGTCGGTATCCTCAATTACAAGGAATGAAGATTAGAAGAGTATATGTTCAGAGTGTAGACAGCCGCTTAAGTGAGCCCTACATCCGAAGCTTTGTCAGCAGTCTGCCGTTTGCGTGGCAAGAGGATTTCATTGAAATGCCATGGGATGAGGCGAATGTGGCCGTTCACATAGAAAGTGAGCATGCCCGGACAATTGGATTCAATAGGGTAACCCGGGCATATAAAAATGCTCTGAAAGAGCTGCTGGAGCAGTTAACTGAATGGGATAAGCCTCATACCCGCAAACTGCTGCGTTACGCTGAAAGGAGGAGAGCATGACAACAATCGCTTTCTGGGACTATGGTCAGGCCGGAACCTCAGAGGTTGCAGTGCCTCTCGCTGTGATAACAAGTCTGGATTATCGAATCCGAATTTTGCTTACTCAGACAGGCACGAGGAGAACCGGAATCGGAGAGGCATTTAAAGAAAATAAAAGTTACCCATCAAATGTGCTTGTTGCAAGCTCGAATCAGCAGGGAATCGACTCATTAATGCGTCTATCTGCCAGCGGGATCCTGGACAGGCACAATATTGCGGACTACACGATTCCGCTAGTACAAGACAGACTGGATATGGCCCCGGGGCCGGAATTTGGAGAAGCGGGTCTAGCAAGATATCACGAAGCCCAGTTCAATCATCTGCTTGGAGTTGCCAATGAAAGGTATGAACTTGTGCTGGTGGATTCCCCTGGGAGCGGAACCTTTAATGAATTGACAATGAAGGCCGGGCAGGTAACGGTGATACTGCTCAGGCAAAATACAAGGCTGCTTGAGACTTATTTTGAAGAGGCTAAGTATAATCCACTGATTACGAACAAGCCGCATGTGCTTGTCATTAACGATTATGATGCCGACCAGCATTGTTCTATTTCCAATATCAGACGAAGATACGGCTGCAAGGCGCCATTAATCGGAATCCCGTATAGCCGGGAAATGGCCGATGCCTGGAATTCCCGTGAGGTGATTGCTTTCTTTAGGAGGAACTATGATGTTAACCGGAGAAACGTGCCAGTCTCGAAGTATATGGGTGCCATTAGGCAGTTAAGCCAAAAAGTAATGGAGCTCGCGGATATTCAGCAAATCCCTAACTCAGGAAGGGGGGCTTAAATGGCTTCTGGAATAAATGCGGTAGCTATTGGGGTTATAGGATTGTTCGTTCTATTATTCGTAATTCTCAAAGTCTTCGTACCGAGCCGGAGTCAACATGAGACGGTTCATCAAGAGGAACGATTTACTTTGAATGCACTTATTCAGTCTATTAAACAAAGTCTTCATGAACTCAGCCGGACAAGAGTGGATGACTGGAAATATGGAGAGGAAGAATACCGTAGAATCTCTAACCAAAGAACAGAGCTGAGAAAAGCATTAAAGGGCTGCGTATCCGGGGATTATTCAGATAAGGAATATGTGAAGCTGTATATTGCGGATCTTCTTCAGACCTCATACGGTATTGATTCTATAACGATTAACAAGATCATTCCCTTTGAGGAGCTCCATTTATTATCCATACAGGATCGGTTTGAAATCCTGCTGTACTTGTACAAATCTAGTCATGGGGAGAATGCCATCAGCACCCTTATCGAGAAATATGAGCTGGATAAGGTAAGAACCTCATCGGACGGTGATGATCAGGTATTTGAGATTACGGCGGAAGATATCGACTATGTTTTTTGTCTTGAGAATCGTCCCCTCTTGTTCCAGGAGAAGCTGGACATTGTTGTCCAAAGGATCTATCAGCAGTATAAGGGGTTCTCTGTAGCCGATGAACTGCGTGACCAAAGAATAGATGGAGTAAGCGGCGGTGTAAGTGGGGTTCCCGAGCAAGACTGCCGTAGGGGGATCAGACAGGACTTTGAAGTGGCAGGTTATGACACTCAGCTTCGTAAGGGACCATGTCATGGGCCGAAGAATTATGAAAGCCTATGGATCTTTTACAAAGGAAAATCAATACATCTTCCCTTTCTGTCGTTCGGGAGTGAAAGTGAACTGAAGCGAGTCTGTCAGAATATATACAAGTACAATCTCCCAGGTCAACTCTCCGAATCCAGCGGTTATAAAGTGAACGAGATGAAGGATGGTTCAAGGGTAGTCGTTGTAAGACCTCCTTTTTCGGAGTCTTGGGCATTTTTTGTAAGAAAGTTCGATGTCAAATCTGCTGTACTTGCTCAGTTGATTAAAGACGAGAATGCCGAGCTGCCGATTGAACTCCTGAAATATCTAATGAAAGGCGGCAGAATCACAGCGATTACAGGAGCACAAGGCTCGGGGAAGACTACCCTGCTTATGGCCATGGTCAAACATATTTATGCATCCTATACCCTCCGTGTTCAGGAAATGTCTTTCGAGCTCCATCTAAGAAGCTTGTACAGCAAACGCAACATACTCAGCTTCAAGGAGACCGATTATATTAGCGGCCAAGCCGGCCTGGATCTTCAGAAGAAGACAGACGGGGCAGTGAACATTCTGGGCGAAGTGGCAACAGATGAAGTTGCTACGTGGATGATTCAAATGGCGCAGGTGGCGAGCCTGTTCACGATTTTCACCCATCATGCCAAGACATTCGATGACCTCATTCAGTCATTACGGAATTCCCTGCTTAAATCCGGGATGTTCCGGGATGAACGCATGGCCGAAAGGCAGGTTCTGAGTGTAATTAATTTCAATATCCATCTGCGCGCAGATCTCAATGGAAATCGGTACATCGAACGGATTACCGAATGTGTGAATAGCAACCGTGACAAAGGGAGAAACATTATCGAATTTCATAATGGTCGTTATGTATTGGTTAACTCTTTATCCAGCCACAGTATTCAGGAAATGACGGGACAAATGACTTCTGAAGACGCAAGCAGCTTCCGGACTTTTGTTAGCACTTATTGGGGTGAACACATTGGAGCTTAAGCAGTGGCTGATATGGATTGGAATAGGATCGGGAGTGGGCTTCTTAAGTTTGATCATAGCTTTAAGAGTGATACATAGAAATGAGCAGACGAGCGAAGGGTATTTTGCTTTTACAAAGCCGGCTGCATCCAGTAGCTGGGTTCATCGGTACAAAGTGTGGATGCTGATCTGTTATCAGAACAGTATGAAGGTTCCTGTATTACGTACATACATTCATAAGATTCGCAAAAGAATAGCCGGTGTGAACATCCATAATGAATTTGACTTAAGAATACATACCATGACAGCGGCCCTGTGTATATTGGGAACCTATGGATTCAGCATCACCATATTGTACAGTCTGAATCCGGATTTTATTTATCTATTGACACTAATTCTTACAGCGATCATTCTGAATAGCATGTTTCTGGACTCATATATCCATCGTTTGGAGAAAAAGCTGCTGCTTCAGATGGTTGATTACTTCACAGAGGTCAGACACGCCTACCACCGTCACGGCATAGTAGAGGAAGCTTTGTATGATGCTGCAGAAATTGCGGAAGAAGAAATTGCGAGACACGGATTCGCTATAGCAGACGCGCTGGTCTCAACAAATCCGGCTGATGAGCTCGACAAGTATTATGAGACTTCACCCAGCCGTTTTCTTAAGTCGTTTGCGGGAATCTCGTTTTTAATTATGGAGTATGGGGATAAGGTTAAGAAAGAGGGCTCTATTTATTTAAAGGCACTGAGCAGCCTGACCCAGGAAATCCATCTGGATATTATACGCCGCAATAAACTTGATTATTTATTAAAAGGGCTGCACTTTATTGCACTAATTCCTGTTTTTTTCACAAAACCGATTGAACTTTGGGCGAGAAGAAGCTTCCCATTAATGGAAGACTACTATTTAGGTAAGTATGGGCTGCTGACCAAAATCGTAATATATGTCATTATCATTCTTGCTTACATAATGCTTCAGAAATTAACAGGTGTTGAAGAAAAAAATTATGTTCCCAAACCTGGAAGGGCAGGCTGGGAGCAGACATTATATGAGAATTCAAAATCTGGAAAGCTGGTAAACCTATTTATCCCCGGATCTCATACCATTAGCTACTTGAAAATGTCGGAACTGCTAAGGGACACCAATCATCCGCTAAAGGTGGAATGGATGTATATCCGGCGCATTGTGCTATTTATCGGTGCTGTTCTAATCACACTCGGCTGCACTATCTTCCTGCATTCAAGTGAAAAGGCCCGGATTGTATCCGAGAGTCCCAGGGAATCTATCATGCTCGGCTCAAGTTCTCGAGCAGAATCAACACAACATAACAAGGTACGTGAACAAGATCGCAAGTGGATCAATAGACTTAACGGTTCGGGCTCAGCTGTTAGTTATGAGCAGGTATCAAGGATAGTGGCAACGGATGCGGACAAGAATCTAACTGAAGAGCAGCTAAAAGCAATTGTTAGCAGAATAATGGACAAATTCAACCGGCTGAATCATGAATACTTGAAATGGTGGGAAGTTCTCTTATCGCTTGGAATAGGATGGCTTGGATATTGCTGCCCACTATGGATGCTCTACTTCCAAAGACGAATCAGAGCCATGGATATGAAGCACGAGGTGTACCAGTTCCAGACCATGATTACAATTCTTAGGGAGCTTGAAAGGATATCTGTAGAGGAAATATTGGAATGGATGCATGCTTATTCAGTGATCTTTAGAACACCCATCGAGAAATGCCTGCTTCATTACGAACATGGGGCAGAGGCTTCCCTTCAATCCATGAAAGAAGAATCGGCTCTTCCGGAGTTCACCAGACTCACGGAGAAGCTGCTGCTGGCGGTTGAGAAGATTCCGATTGCGCAGGCTTTCGATGATTTGGAGAGTGAGATGGCTTTTCGATTTGAGCAGAGGCGGCTGGATTACGAGAAAATGCTGGAGACTAAGGCAGGGCTTGGGCGGGTGATCGGCTTCACTCCTATGTATGCACTCATATTTATGTATCTCGTTATACCTCTGATCTGGATGAGCTTTACTCAGATGAGTCAATATTACGATCAAATTCAAAAAATCTAATTAAATTTGGAGGTTTATTTCTCATGAATAACGCGTCTACAGCACTTAAAGTTGCAGCAGGTATTTTCCTGACTATTGCCTTGATTACGATTGTCGTCATTCTATTTATTTCGGCTCAAGAGGCAACCAAGACAGCCCAGAATAACTTCTCAGATATTCAGACCGAGCTTGCTCAAGCCTCATTCACGGTATATGACGATACTTCGATAAGCGGTTCCCAGGTAGTCAACGCGATTAGAAAATACAAAGGGAAAGACCAATTTGGAATTAAAGTTCTAACCGGGAAGAATCAAAGCGGAGTATGGTACGGATCCTCTTTGAACACTACGGATGTTACTGACGGTGCTTATGGATCGGTGACAGGTAAAAGCGCTACTGAGGTCACCAAATCCTGGGATGAAACAGATCCCAACTATGTGAACCCGAGTGGCAAATTCAAGGCTCAAGTCGTTAAAGACAGCTCCAACGTCGTTCGCGGCTTAATCTTTGTGCAAAGCACGGCCAGATAATGACGGAGACAACAAAAAAGCTGCTGTGGTTATCCGCAGGTCTGGCCCTATGGATTACCGCATTGGTCTATGGCTGGGCAGGAGTTTCTCTTAGCAGCCAAGCTCTAGACCATGCTTCGGCGATTGCAGAATCGCAGAATCGTAGTATTACCAAGAGCTCAAATATGGATTCGGTTGAGACATATACCGGAGCACAGGTTCTTGTATTAATGCAAGACCGTCATAAAGAAAATCCTGATGTTAATGTTGAATTTGAAGGTCGGCTGTATCCTGTTCAAGCTGAAGCTGGAGGGGATTTTCCATCCAGCGAGATCAGCGTAACAAGCACATATAAAGTAGAGTATGGCAGGGATTCAACAGGTAAGCTTGAGCAGATCAGTTTTACTAAATTAAATTAAGGGGCAAAGATATGATTAACTCTCTGTCCAAAGTACTTGCGGCCTTGCTTGCCGTACTGCTGCTCTATTTCGTACCTGCTGTGCAGCATGCCCAAACCCAGAAGGAGATAACCTATTTAACCGTCAATCACAGTTTGACTGAGTTTGTGGATTCTGTTAGAAATAAGGGCTACATTTCTCCGGTGATGTATGAAGACTTTCGGAAGGAGCTTGGAGCATCCGGCGGCCATTTCGAGGTTGAGCTTGAGCACCAGCATAAGAAGTACCATCCTGAGTATACAGATCCTTCGAATGCTTCAACATTTTTGAATGATTATAGTGTTCAGTATGAAGGCCACTATATGGATGAAATGGAGAGCAGCCTGTATACGGACACTTCACAGGATAAGGACAGCAGCAAGCGTAAGTATTATATGCAAATGGGTGACTACTTCATGGTAAGTATTCAGCGGAAGGACCAAAGTCAATGGAGCATCCTGACAAGTATACTGTATGGTTCAGAGCCGGAGATCGAAGATGGCCCGCTTCATTATGGAGGTATGGTCTTGAATGAAGATTACTGATCTTGCGGTGTTGTTCATTCTAATAATGGGACCCTTCTTATGGATAACCTCAGTACACAGCCAGGATAGGATCGAAGCTCAGCGGCTAAGCAGCCGCTATACCGCTGCTCTAAGAGCAGCGGTACAGGATGGGGCAAGCCAGCTCGATGACAATGAGCTCCAGAGGTATGAGGCTGGGTACGCCTCGGACAAGCATTTTCGCGCTAACCGGGATTTGGCGCTTAAGACCATGCTTCATACTCTATATCTCAATTTTGGAATAGGAGAAGATCCTGCAGCGCAGCGGACATTTATGCACTATATTCCCTCTATAGTGGTTCTTGACTATGATGGTTATTACATCTATCAGTTCAGCGATTATACAGGAGCATTTCATGAGCCTCTTGCCGACTTTAAATGGGGCGTGAAGAAGCCATATGCTTACGCGGACAAGCAGGGGAACGTAATCCATTTCACACTTGATCATTATGTTACAGTATACGATGCCGCATATGGCAAATGGTTGGATGGGCCGCTCGCAGAAATATCAGAGGTAAGCAGTGTCCCTTTGTTAGATCACGAAGATGTGTATGAAGCTAAAAGGCGGACTGTTATCGTTCAGAGTATTGAGGAAGACTTGGAGAAAACGATCAATAGACATAATATGTACACATCGAAATTGGGCATGGCTTATCAGTTCACATTGCCGGACATTTCAGGTGAGGATTGGAATAACACGCTTGATGATATCGGAATTATGCTCTTTCTACAGGGAATTCCCGTTGGGGATAAATACTATAACAATTATGCCTTGGGAGGCGCCAGGCTGGTGAAGCGGCCTGTCATTTACGGCGGAATCAACCAGGCTAATGGAATCAAATACTATTACAGGGACTCAACCGAATCCGGGTTTAAGCTTGAAGAGGTATTTACGAGTGAACGGGAAGCAGCGGCCAAGGGTTACTTTGAGTACAATGTCTTCAATAAGGAACCATGATATAACACTTTGCGGCATAAGTAATAATAAGTTAGTTGTTTATAAGATAAATTAAATTTTGTTTCAGTTATTTCGGGAATGCTCCCTCTTATGCTAAAATAAATTCTTGAATGTCTATAACGATTATTGAATTTATTAAATATATAAGATAGGGGTCTGTTCTTTTTTATGAGTTTATTAACAGTTGAGAACGTATCGCATAATTTTGGAGACCGCACGTTATTTAAGAATGTCTCATTCCGCCTGCTTGCAGGCGAACGGGTAGGGTTGGTTGGCGCTAATGGCGTTGGGAAATCTACGCTTATGAATATCTTGACAGGCAAGCTGCTCAAGGACAGCGGGAAAGTAGAGTGGACTCCAAAGGTGCGTTACGGCTATCTGGACCAGCACTCTATTCTTACTCCGGGCAAGACGGTTCGTGATGTGTTGAAGGATGCCTTCCTTCCGCTGCTGGAACTTGAACAGGAAATGATAGAGATTACCAATAAGATGGGCGATGCCTCTCCAGAGGAGCTTGAAGAGCTGCTTATTCAAATGGGCGACATTCAGGAGCAGCTGGACCTTGGAGACTTCTACCTGATTGATGTCAAAGTCGAAGAAATGGCTAATGGACTTGGGCTATCCGCGATTGGTCTTGACCGTGATGTCTCTGCTCTTAGTGGTGGACAGCGTACGAAGGTGCTTCTAGCTAAGCTGCTTCTTGAGAAGCCGAATGTGCTGCTCCTCGATGAGCCTACGAACTATCTGGATGTGGAGCACATTCAGTGGCTAACCAATTACTTGCAGAACTATCCTTATGCATTCATGCTGATCTCCCACGATACAGAATTTATGAATAAGGTTGTCAATGTGGTGTATCATCTTGAGTTCGCCAAGTTGACCAGATACACGGCTAACTATGAGAAGTTCCTGGATATGGCGGATATCAACAAGAATCAGCATATTGAGGCCTATGAGAAGCAGCAAGAATTTATCAAGAAGCAAGAGGATTTCATACAGAGAAACAAAGCTCGTTACTCAACTTCTGGCCGTGCCAAGAGCCGTGAGAAGCAGCTTGAACGTATTGAGCGTATTGACCGTCCGGAGGAGGCTGCCAAGCCTACATTCGGATTTAAGGAAGCGCGGGCCAGCGGAAAGACGGTATTTGAGGGAATTGATTTTGAGATCGGTTATACTCACGCATTGCTGCCCAAAATGTCCATGATCATTGAACGCGGGGACAAGATTGCTATTGTTGGGTGTAACGGTGTCGGTAAGTCTACGCTGCTTAAGACAATTCTAGGCAAAATTCGTCCAATTAGCGGGAAAACGTACCAAGGTGATTTCTTGTTCCCGGCTTATTTCGAGCAAGAGGTTCGCGCAGAGAATATCACACCGATTGATGATGTATGGAATGAATTCTCTCATCTGAATCAGCATGAGGTACGTGCTCATTTAGCGCGCTGCGGCTTGAAGAATGAACATATCACCCGTCCTCTTAAGGCGCTGAGCGGGGGAGAACAAGCTAAGGTACGTCTGTGCAAGCTGATGATGCGCGAGACGAATTATATTCTGTTCGACGAGCCTACGAACCACTTGGATGTGGTTGCGAAGGAAGAATTGAAACGTGCCCTTAAGGAATTCAAAGGGACTGTTATTCTTGTATCACACGAACCTGATTTCTATGAAGACTGGGTTACCAAGACTTGGGATGTAGAAGCCTGGTCAACAAAATAGACATAGCTCCATAGCTCATCATTTCTTTAACCACATGAACCCTTAGATCACTCCTTAATGGAATAGTGATCTGAGGGTTCTCTATATTTCCAAAACATGTTACAATGGCACTAACCTGAATAGTTACACACTAGGGGGGCCGATTCTGGCTGAGATGGAAGTTCACACTTCCGGACCCTTTGCACCTGATCTGGGTTATACCAGCGTAGGGAAGTGGTACTCGTGAATGTCACACCATAATTTAAGCTATGGGAAGAAAGGAATTAACCATGCTGTAATATGGCCGTGATCAGAGCTTTCGCTTTGATATGAACGTGTTGCCGCTCTCTATGAGAGCGGCTTTTTTGCATGTGCGTATACCACTTTACTCATACGTCTGAAAGGGAGTTGGAGATTAATGAGCTCTTCTCATGAACTGCACGTTATTTCAAATGGAGAGCAGGACCCTTCTAAGCTGGTATCGGTTGTAGATGCCATTCACCCTCACATCCATGCTTTTCATCTAAGAGAACGGCGCTGGAGCGCGAGAAAGATATCTTCTGCGGTCGAGCAGCTTCTGGAACTAGGAGTCCCTGCCCACAAATTGTATATCAACGACAGGCTGGATATTGCGATGTCCTACACTCTGGGAGGTGTGCAGCTGGGAGCAGAAAGTCTTAATCCGTTATTGGCAAGAGCTGTCAGTGCAGGTAAGCTCCGAATTGGCCGTTCGGTTCATACTATCGAGGAGTCTTCGGCTGCTTATGGGCACAAGGCGGATTACATTCTGTATGGCCACGTATACCCAACAAGCTCGAAAGATGGGCTGCCAGGGCGCGGAATCTCCGCTCTTGCCGAAGTCTGCAGTAAATCCAGAATTCCAGTCATTGCTATAGGGGGCATTACACCCAATTGTGTGAAAGAGATCGTGCAGGCTGGTGCATCAGGGATTGCGATCATGTCAGGAATTATGAATGCGGCAGATCCGGCATCGGCCGCGAAAGCCTACCGGTGCGCGCTGGATCAGGCTGCGGCAGCCATGTTTAATGGAACAGCAGCCTTAATCATGAAGGAGAGTGAACCCTCTTGGGCGGACGGAAAATAATTATTATTGGCGGAGGAATTATAGGAAGTTCCCTTGGTTATGAGTTGGTGAAGCGAGGTGAGAGTGTAACGATTGTGGAACAGACGGACCTGGCTTCTGGTGCTTCTGGCGCTGCTGCAGGCATGCTGGCTGCGGATTGTGAGCACTTCGAGCATTCAGAGCTTCAGAACCTGGCCAGATTAAGCAGGGATCTTATCCCGGCCTTGGTGCATGAAGTGAAGGAGATAAGTGGGATTGACGCAGGACTGAATCAACAAGGGTTCCTGACCCCAGCCAGAGACAATCTGGAAGCTGAAGAACTTCAGGCCAGAATAATTGCTGAAGCAACAGGACAATGGTGGGTGCCGGAGCAGCTGGCAGCAGCGGAGCCTGCACTCGCTAAGGGATTAAGCGGAGCCATTTACAGGTCAGAAGAGATACAAGTTATGCCCTCCAAGCTTACTGAAGCATTGGCATTCAGTGCGCAAGCCACAGGTGCAGTATTGCTTCGTCAGACTGAGGTTACCCGCATACAAGTGCATAATAAGCGGGTTGAAGGAGTCCAGACTTCTAGAGGATTCCTGCCTTGTGATCAAGTAGTGCTGGCCGGGGGATGGGGAACAGAGCAGCTCTTGCAGCCGCTGGGCTTGTCCTTTCCTCTTGAGCCGGTAAAAGGGGAGATTGTCGAAGTACAAAGCAGCGTCCCTCTATTACAGGCTACGTTGTATGCGAAATCTATCTATATTGTGCCCAAACCAGGCAACAAGCTGTGGATAGGGGCAACAAGCATTCCGGGTGACAGCTCACAGGGGGTATTCGCTGATAGCATTGTCAGATTGATAAGTGAAGCGGCCAAGTGGATCCCAGACCTGAGACATGCCCAGTTCGAACGAGCCTGGGCGGGCCATCGTCCCAAGTCACCAGACGGACTGCCGTATATAGGGGGATTCCAAGAGCTGCAAGGACTTTATGCCGCTGCTGGCCATTATCGTAACGGAATTCTTCTGAGTGCCATAACAGCGACAATGCTGGCTAACGAGATGGAAGGCAAGGATACACCTGGGATTAACCTGGACGCATTTAGACCTGACCGGTTCCAGCGCCAGCTTGAAGGAGGCGTGCTGCGATGAAGCTGCGTATTAATGGTCAATACATGGACTTGAACGAAGGCACAATTCATACGGTTGAAGATCTGCTGGATCACTTGAATTTGGGCGTCAAGACAGTGGTTGTCGAGAGAAATCAGGAGATATTGAATAAGGAACAGCATTCGGTTACCTCGGTTGAAGATGGCGACACAATAGAGATTGTACATTTTGTAGGGGGCGGTTAAGATCATGTTAACAATAGGACCACATCAATTTCAGTCACGGTTATTGCTAGGAACAGGCAAGTTCTCTGACCTGGAGCTACAGAGTCAGGCGGTTGAAGTGTCTGAGACCCAGATCCTTACTTTCGCTGTTCGCAGATTAAATTTGTCGAATCCGAACCAGGAGAATTTCCTTGAGCGGCTTGATCTGAAGAGATACACATTACTTCCTAATACCGCGGGAGCCGTTACTGCCGAGGAAGCCGTCCGTATAGCCAGACTAGCGAAAGCCTCGGGACTTTGTGATATGATCAAAGTAGAGGTGATCGGCGATCCTCACACGCTTCTTCCCGATCCGCTTGAGACCTGGCGGGCTTGCGAAGTTCTGCTTGAGGAAGGATTCATTGTTCTTCCTTATATCTCCGATGATGTCGTACTAGCGAAGAGGCTTCAGAAGCTGGGCGTACATGCGGTCATGCCAGCAGCTTCTCCTATAGGCACAGGACGCGGAATCATTAATCCTTTTAACTTGGAACTAATTATTGAACAGGCCGAGGTTCCAGTAATTGTGGACGCGGGTATTGGCTCTCCTAAGGATGCGGCTTACGCCATGGAGCTGGGGGCTGATGGGGTACTTCTGAATTCAGCCGTCTCGGGAGCCAAGGATCCTGTGAGAATGGCTGAAGCTATGAAGCTTGCTGTTCAGGCGGGACGCCTGGGTTATGAAGCGGGGAGGATACCGGTCAAACGTTATGCTGCGGCGAGCAGTCCGCAGGAAGGGATGATCACGAAATGACTAATGGAAGACCCGGTGCTTCCAAGCAACATGAACAAGAAGTCAAGAAGCATCCAAGTCAAGGTCAAGGAGACCGGTATTCCAGACAGGAGCGGTTCACGCCTATTGGGCAGGAGGGTCAGGAGAAGCTGGGAAGCAGCAGTATTCTGATCATAGGAGCAGGTGCGCTGGGAACAGGCATAGCAGAGACGATGGTCCGGGCCGGCGTGGGACATGTCCGTATTGTGGACCGGGATTATGTGGAATGGAGCAATCTGCAGCGGCAGCAGCTTTTCTCAGAATCAGATGCGCACAACCGGCTTCCCAAAGCCATTGCCGCCTACAGAAGGCTTAGCGAGATTAACTCTGGTGTTAAGATTGAGGCTCATGTCATGGATGTTACCCTGCAGGAAATTGAAGAGCTGCTTCCCGGGATACAGCTTATCCTTGATGCTACCGATAACTTCGACACACGGCTGTTAATCAATGATATCGCCCAAAAGCATGATATACCTTGGATTTATGGCGGATGTGTTGGCAGTTACGGAATTACATATACCATTCTCCCTGGTGAGACACCTTGTCTGAATTGTCTGCTGGGGTCCATACCTCTTGGCGGAGATACTTGTGATACAGCAGGCATTATTCCTCCGGCTGTACAGACCGTGGTAGCGCATCAGTCGACAGAAGCAATAAAGCTGCTGACAGGAAATAAGGAGGCTCTCCGGGGAACCCTGCTCTCATTCGATTTGTGGCGTAACGAGCAAGCATCTATCAAGGTCGGGGGCGCGATCAAGCACGACTGTCTGTCCTGCGGGCCACACCGGACTTACCCATTCCTTTCGGCAGCCAATCTGCAAAAGACCGAAGTACTGTGCGGCCGGGATACTGTTCAGATTCGTCCTGCTGTCCGTAGAGAAGTCAATCTTGCCCAGATTGCTGAAACGTTCATACAACTTGATGAAGGACCGGTTGAGCGAAATCCTTTTCTGGTATCCCTCACGCTCCAAGATAAAAGGCTGGTCCTCTTCAAAGATGGTCGTGCCATGATTCATGGTACCAAGGATATTGCCGAAGCCAAACGGCTGTATCATCGTTATTTTGGCTAACGCAAGCTGCGATTAATCATTTAGAAGTTTATCCATACTGCCCTATGGCAGTATGGATTTTTTTTATTGTGAGACAATAAGCGATACACCTGAGTGGATCGGAAGGAGGTCGGAGCCTGTTCTTAACAGAACGATTTGGATTGTGGGTGAATGGAAGGGTACAGATGAAGTATGGACGAAGCTGCTTACCCGGGAAGGACATAATATAGACAAGAAGGACACTTCGGTGGCGGCCCAACAGCTTGCAGAACAAGAGGTTCCGTTCCTTCTCATCATCAGCACTTTATTGGTGAACGTGGAACTTCATGACATCCTGATATTACTGAGAGACGGTACCGCAGCCATGAAATGTCCCGTTATGGTATTCACCTCTCATCCATCAACCTCAGAGCTTGTTCAAGTCTTTCAGGAAGGTGCCCATGAATACCTGGATTGGCTAACGCCACCCGAAGAGATTGTGGCCCGGGTCAAGAAGCTGCTCGATTTGTTCTATGGAACTAGAGCGGGAGCCGAGACTATGCTTACATTTGCAGATGTGCAAGTGCAGATAAAGAGCCGGAAGGTATACCGGGGAGATCAATTAATAAAGCTGACGCCGAAGGAGTATGATCTACTCTGCTTCATGCTGCGCCGGGTGAATCATGTGTGCAGCCGTGAGGAACTGCTTCAGGAAGTATGGGGTTATGATTTTCGGATCGATACGAATGTGGTGGATGTCTATATCCGTCATCTGAGGAGCAAGCTGGACCGCGGTCATTCCCGGAAAATCATTCATACCGTCAGAGGCACGGGCTATATGATCAATTAAAAAAGCCGATGTCTGCTGACATCGGCTTCAGAAATTCAACTGAACTAGATTACACGGCGCGCTTTCAGATAAGTGCGATCCCAATTTCCCTTAGTCAGACTGGAGATCGTAACCCCGGGTTTGCCGTAAGTGTGTAGAATTTTACCCCCGCCAATATAAATGGCCACATGGGTTACGTTCTTCCCGTTTGCACGGCTTCCGCTGGAGAAGAAGACCAAATCACCGGCTTTAAGATTGGCACGGTATACGAATTTACCCACTTTGGATTGTTGGGCAGATGTACGAGGCAATGTAACGCCTACAGACTTAAATACATACTTAGTAAAGGTAGAGCAGTCAAAGTTTCGGGTTGTTTTGGTAGATGCGCCGAATTTATAAGGAACACCCATGTATCTTTTACCTAGGTTGATCACCTTTTGGGCTTTGGATGTTGCTGTAGCTTGTGCTGTAACCGAGGAAGAAGCTGCATCTACTGCAGTTGCTCCTGCGGCGAAGAATCCTGAGAATGTGATAGTTGCACACACCCCTAGAGTCAATACTTTTTGGAATAATCCATTATGCTTTCTCATGTCGTACCTCCAAATTTCTTTTCTTGTTGGGCATGACACTACTATAGCAGGTTATTGACCTGCTAGATTCTGGATAGGTACGAACAAACCCAGTTCTGTCAGTCATTAGAGCATCATTATTAAAATATCATTAAAGTTACAAAAACTTTAACTATAATAGCGCATACAAAAATAACACAAACAAAAACCCTTGATGTATCAAGGGTTTGAACTGAGTGGACTATGAAACACCATTCAATCATTATGACAAAATTGTTACCACAGAATCGCTTAGTCTTTGCTTTGAATCACTAAGAGCAGGCCGCTATCAATCCGAATGGTTCCTTCGGGACCCGTCAGCTTGTTGCTAATACCCAAGGACTGCCCCATGTGAATGGACGCATTGTGCAAAGGATACATAAAACCGCTCAGTGTAATCCCGGTTACTTCAGGCGTCAACGGCAGAAGGGAGACGTAGGAGAAGCCGCGGTCCTGTACTTGCAATGTGGATCCGGTAAGCGAAATATAATTGTGTTCGTCCATGATGGAGCAGGCCACTTTGTGCTGAAGTCCTCTTAGCATCATCTGAATATTGGCCAGGGAATGGTCAAGTCTTGATCCAACCGCCCCATGCATCATAATCTCGTCAGGCTGCTGATCCAAGGCTATATCGAAAGCGAGCTCTGTGTCGGTAAGGTCCTTATCAACCGGGTCGCACGTGATCATCTTGTGACTGAACCGCCTGATTTTCTCAAGCTCATCCTCGGTTACTGAGTCAAAGTCGCCTACGGAGATATCAGGCTGTATGCCGCTATCCACAAGAAAAAGTGCGCCTTTGTCTGCGCCTATAATGAAGTCACCTTCTTTTATTTCATGGATACTGTCTCTCTTAATACTGCCGCCTGTAAAGATCAAAACCCGTCTTGAAGACATTGCTCTCTTCCTTTCTGCTGTGACATGATTTCTATACTAAGTATAGGTCAACTTTATATCTTGCACAATTTGGGAGGTGGGGGCTACAATAAATAAGTCGTGTAAAAAGCAGGAGAGGGTAGGACTTGAGAGAAATGCATATATTTGAGATTTTCAGTATTATAGGTACAATTGCTTTCGCTATGTCCGGCGCTTTTGTAGCCATGGAAGAGGAGTACGATATCCTGGGGGTGCTGGTGCTTGGAGTGGTGACTGCATTCGGCGGGGGGATTGTCCGAAATGTGCTCATCGGTGTGCCGGTAACAACACTTTGGACTCAAGGGGATCTGATCATTCTTGCGAACCTCTCTGTGCTTGTAGCTTTTGTACTTCCTCTTAAATGGATACAGCATTGGAAGAAAACAGAGGCTCTCTTTGATGCAATCGGATTGTCAGCCTTTGCCATCCAAGGTGCCTTGTACGCTACGAATATGAAGCATCCGCTCAGCGCTGTAATCGTAGCGGCTGTACTTACCGGAATAGGCGGAGGAATTATCCGTGACTTGCTGGCCGGCCGCAAACCGCTTGTGCTGCGAGATGAAATATATGCGGTGTGGGCGATGGTTGCAGGTATCGCG
Organism: Paenibacillus sp. YPG26; assembly: GCF_023704175.1. Taxonomy (NCBI): domain Bacteria; kingdom Bacillati; phylum Bacillota; class Bacilli; order Caryophanales; family Paenibacillaceae; genus Paenibacillus; species Paenibacillus sp. YPG26. The sequence goes on from NZ_CP084530.1 coordinate 1,963,759, forward strand.
GTTGGTCTCGGTGTAGCCAATCGTAACTGGGAACTGATTCTGTTATTCGTGATCGTGGTAATCTTCCGGATGCTCTCCGTGCTCTATAAATGGAAGCTGCCGCGGCGTTCACTCAAAGAACATCTGCCGAATTCTCAATATTTGGATTCATAGCTGTTATTCTGCGTTAATACATTACATAGCTGAAGCACAAAAGAGCCGGGATCGATTAGTATCGAACCCGGCTCTTTTGCTTAAGTTGGAATTATCTCAGGAAATGTCTCAGTGCGTCAGGAAGCTCCTTTTGCCAGAAGCCCCATAGGTGCTTACCTTCCTTCTCAAGATAATGAACCTTGGCTCCCCGGGCCTCCAGCAGCGCTTTGGTGTTCCGGTTAAGCTCAACAAAATCATAGATACCGGTATCCGTCTGGTAATCGCGTTCCTGCAGACCTACGATCATATATAAGGAAAGTCCGGACAGGTCGGTCTCTTGAGCTACGTATTCCTGTGTCGGAATGTAGAATGCGCCGGACAAGCTGATGATTTTGGAAAACAGGTTGGGGTTTTTCATAGCTAAATGCAGCGATACGGTGCCGCCTAATGAATCTCCGGCCAGAATGCGTTCGTCACATTCCCTTCTGACCGGATAATTGCGTTCCACAAAGGGAATGATTTCTTGTGTAAAACAAGTGGTGTAGGCTTCGAACCGGTGTCCGAATGGGGCATATTCAGAAGTGCGAACCTTTGTATCGACCTCAACCCCAACAACAATAAAAGGCTCGATGTCCTCATCCAGGATCAATTGGTTGGCGAGCGTCGCAATGCGACCGTAATTGAAGAATTCCTCTCCATCCTGGCAATAAATTACAGGGTAACTCAGAACTTCATTATAGCCAGGAGGCAGATAAATCCGAAGATTACGCTTCTCATTCAGGATCTTGCTGTCAATGACTTCTTTCACTATGGTTCGTTTTAAATAACGCGAATCTGTCATGCTTTTGTTCACGCTCCGCCCGTTGTTTTTTTGCTTTTGAAAGTGCAATCATGTAAGATTACCGATGAAGGCATGTCCTGGGATATTCATAGCAATCCCTCAGGTGTTATACAATTATCGTTCTTCTGTTATACATACAAAAAACAGAGTGGAACACATTTTAAAGTATATCCTTTGACTTAATCGGTGAAACAGATGTATAATAATTCTATAACAGTGGAACATGATATTCAAATTTTTTGTCGAGGTGAAGATAATGAGCAAGGTTCCTTATGAAGTATATACGGAGGAAGTTGACACGCTGTCCGTGCTCTCACCGGAAGGTGAAATCGTCAACAAAGATAAACTTCCTGATTTGACCGACGATCAACTGAAAGAAATTATGTACCGTATGGTGTTTACCCGTACTTGGGATGATCGTGCTGTCAACCTGGGCCGCCAAGGGCGTCTTGGTTTCTATGCACCGGTATCCGGCCAGGAAGCTACGATGGTAGGCAGTGAGTTCGCGCTCGAGAAAGAAGATTTCGTATGTCCGGGATACCGTGATATGCCGCAAATCGTATGGCACGGTCTTCCTTTGTATCAGGCGTTCTTATATTCCCGTGGTCACCAGCATGGTGGAGAGATTCCACAAGGTGTCAATGTGCTTATGCCGCAAATTATCATTGGCGCGCAAATTCTGCATGCTATGGGTATTGCAATGGGTTACAAGCTCAGAAAGCAAAAGCAAGTTGTAATTACTTATACAGGTGACGGCGGTTCCTCGGAAGGCGACTTCTACGAAGGACTTAACTATGCCGGTGTGTACAAACTGCCGGTTATTTTCTTTGTGCAAAATAATGGCTACGCCATCACAACTCCGTTCTCCAAACAGACGGCTGCCTTGTCCATCGCTCACAAAGCGGTTGCAGCAGGAATCAAAGGCGTTAAGGTTGACGGCATGGACATCTTTGCTGTTATCAAAGCGGTTCAAGAAGCAGCTGAGCGCGGCCGCAATGGTGAAGGCGCTACTTTGATTGAAGCTGTAACTTACCGTTTCCGTCCGCACTCCCTGTCTGACGATGCTTCCAAATATCGTTCGAAGGAAGAAGAAGGTGAGTGGAATCTGAAGGATCCAATTGCCCGTCTCGCTAAATATTTGGAGAAGAAGGGTCTTTGGACTGAAGAAGACACAGCACGCGTGAAAGAAGAAGCGAAAGCGAAAGTGAACGAGCAGATCAAGAAAGCGGAGCAGACCGAGAAAATGACCGTTGCCGGCTTGATTGACAGCATGTTCGAATCCACACCGAAGTATCTGGAAGAGCAAAAAGCAGACTTCCAATAATATAAAGCAGCCTAAGACTCCCCAGAGCAAGAAATGAGAACGGACGGGGAGCTGTTGCAATGCCGGTTTGACCGGCTGTCTCAAAGCGTATTCATAACGATTTCAGGAATCAAACCTGACTTTTAGGAGGATATCTAGCAATGGCACAAATGAACATGAAAGAAGCGATCCGCGATGCACTGCGCGTGGAATTGAAGCGCGATGCCAACGTCCTGCTTTTCGGGGAGGACGTGGGTAATGTTGGCGGTGTATTCCGTGCAACTGAAGGTCTGCAGAAGGAATTTGGTGAAGAACGCGTATTCGATACACCGCTGGCTGAGTCCGCTATTGGCGGTCTGGCTTTTGGTCTTGGGATTCAGGGATTCCGCCCTGTTGCCGAGATTCAATTCGTAGGTTTTATTTTTGAAGCTCTTGACCAGATCATTGTTCAAGCTGCTCGTCTGCGTTACCGCTCTGGTGGCCGTTACAACGCTCCAGTTGTATTCCGTACCCCGTTTGGCGGCGGTGTTAAAGCGGCTGAGCTCCATACCGACTCCCTCGAAGGTTTGATCGCACAATCTCCAGGTATCAAGCTGGTAGTGCCTTCCAACCCTTATGATGCAAAAGGACTTATGATCTCGGCTATCCGCGATAATGACCCTGTATTCTATATGGAGCACCTTAACCTTTACCATGCCTTCCGTGCAGAGGTTCCAGAGGGTGAATATACTGTGGAATTGGGTAAAGCTAATATTGTAAAAGAAGGTTCCGATGTCACCATTATCGCTTATGGACTTATGGTGCACACTGCGGTTAAAGCAGCTGAAGAACTTGAGAAGACTAAAGGCATTAAGGCCGAGGTTATCGACCTGCGTACTTTGGTTCCGCTTGATATCGATACTATCGTGGCTTCCATCAAGAAGACCAACCGCGCTATCGTAGTACAGGAAGCACAGAAATCTGCGGGTATGGCAGCAGAGATTATTGCTCAAATCAATGAGAGAGCTATTCTTCACCTTGAAGCTCCAGTGCTTCGTGTTGCGGGTCCGGATACCGTATATCCATTCGCTCAAATTGAAGATCAATGGCTTCCGTCACCTGCACGTGTAATCACAGCAGTGAACAAAGTACTCGAATTTTAATTTTTAACGAACTCAAGGGAGGTCCTCTAGGTGGCAAAATTTGAATATCGTTTCCCGGAACTCGGTGAAGGGTTGCATGAAGGCGAAATCATCAAAATGCACATCAAGCCGGGAGATAAAGTAACCGACGATGACATCATCATGGAAGTACAGAACGATAAGGCTGTAGTTGAAGTTCCTTGTCCAGTAAACGGCACGGTTCAAGAAGTATTCGGCAAAGACGGCGCTATCTTCCGTGTAGGAGATGTAGTGGCTGTAATTGATGCAGAAGGCGAAGTGCCTGATCAGGAGTCAGCTCCTGAACAGCATGGCAGCCAGGAAGCTGACGCTTCCAAGGGTGGAGTGGATACGACTTCTTCACCGGCTTCCGACAGTCCTGCCGAAGCGAAGCAGGGTGGAGCAGCAGAGACATCCGCACCAGCAGCTCCGAACAAGGAAGTTCTGGCAACACCTAGCGTTCGCAAGTTCGCTCGTGAGCAAGGAATTGATCTGTCTCAAGTAACTGGCACCGGCACAGCAGGCAAGATTACCAGAGAAGATGTTGAAGCCTTCAAGAATGGCGGCGGCACAGCAGCTCCGGCTCCTGAAGCTGGAGAAGCGAAGACGGAAGCTAAAGCGGCTCCTGCAGCAGCAGCGGCTGGAAATGCATATGTGGAAGAAGAACGCGTTCCATTCAAAGGCATCCGTAAAGCAATCTCCAATGCGATGGTTAAATCCGCATATACGGCGCCTCACGTTACTATTATGGATGAAGTTGACGTTACTGAACTGGTTGCATTCCGTACACGCATGAAGCCGATTGCTGAGAAGAAGGGTACTAAAGTAACTTACCTTCCATTCATCGTGAAAGCTTTGGTTGCGGCATCCCGTCAATTCCCTGCACTTAACGCTTCCATTGACGAAGAGGCTGGCGAAATCGTCTACAAGAAGCACTATGATATCGGAATTGCCACAGATACAGATAGCGGCTTGATCGTACCTGTAATCAAGGATGCCGACCGTAAGAGCATCTGGATGATCGCGGACTCCATCCGTGACCTGGCTGCACGTGGACGCGAAGGCAAGCTAAGCCCTGCCGAAATGAAAGGCAGCACAATTTCAATCACGAATATTGGTTCCGCTGGCGGTATGTTCTTCACACCGATTATCAACTACCCTGAGGTAGCTATTCTAGGCACTGGACGTATCTCTGAGAAGCCAGTTGTCAAGAACGGTGAGATTGTTGTCGCTCCAGTAATGGCTCTTTCCTTGAGCTTCGACCACCGTCTGATTGATGGTGCAACCGCTCAAAACTTTATGAACTACATTAAATCACTGCTCGCTAATCCTGAGCTGCTGGTTATGGAGGTGTAAGTAATGGTAGTAGGAGACGCTTCTCTTGATATCGATACATTAGTAGTTGGTGCCGGTCCCGGCGGTTATGTAGCGGCCATTCGCGCGGCTCAGCTTGGACAAAAGGTAATCATCGTAGATAAATCGGAACTTGGCGGTGTGTGCTTGAACCGCGGTTGTATTCCATCCAAAGCCCTGATCTCGGCAGCTCATCAATATGAAGCTGCCAAGCATGGCGAGGCGTTCGGGATTTCTGCTGACAACGTGAAGGTTGACTTCTCCAAGACACAAGCGTTCAAGAACGGTGTCGTGAAGAAGATGACTCAAGGTGTTGGCGGCTTGCTGAAGGGGAACAAGGTTGAGGTATTCAGCGGTGAAGTGATGTTCATTAACGAGAACGAAGCTCGTGCGTTCAATGATCACGAATCCCCGCGCTACCGTTTCAAACACTGTATCCTGGCTACGGGTTCCCGTCCAATTGAACTGAAGCCATTCCCGTTCGGCGGACGTATCCTTTCTTCTACGGAAGCACTGCAGCTTGAAGAGATTCCTTCAAGCCTGGTTGTTATCGGGGGCGGATACATCGGTGCTGAGCTTGGGCAAATGTTCTCCAAGTTCGGAACAAAGGTAACAATCATTGAAGGATTGGATACTGTGCTTCCTGGCTTTGACAAAGACATGACCCGTCTTGTCGCTAAGAGTATGGAGAAGACAGGTATCGAGATCGTTACAAATGCAAAAGCAGAAAGTGCTGAGCAGACTGACAAGAACGTAACCGTGAAATACTCCGTTAACGGAGAGAACAAAGAAGTAACCGCGGATTACCTGCTTGTAACAGTTGGACGCCGTCCAAATACAGACGGTGATCTCGGTCTTGATCTTGCGGGTGTTGAACTGACTGACCGTGGTCTTGTCAAAGTTGACCACCAAGGCCGTACCAGCAATCCGAATATCTTCGCGATTGGCGATATTGTTCCAGGCCTTGCCCTGGCTCATAAAGCTTCTTACGAAGGTAAAGTGGCTGCTGAAGCTATCTCTGGACTTCCATCTGTGGTTGATTACAAAGCTATGCCAGCGGTTGTATTTACAGACCCTGAGTGCTCAAGTGTAGGATACACAGAGAAGGAAGCTAAGGAGAAAGGATACAAAGTGAAGGCAGGCAAATTCCCGTTCGCGGGTAATGGCCGTGCGACTTCCCTTAATGCTCCTGATGGCTTCATCAAAATTGTAGCTAATGAAGAGAACAATGTGGTTCTGGGTGCTCAAATCGTAGGTATTGAAGCGTCCAATCTGATTGCTGAGCTTGGCTTGGCAATTGAGATGGGAGCGACTCTTGAAGATATCTCCCTTACCATTCATGCTCACCCGACACTTGGTGAGATTGTTATGGAAACGGCGGAGCTTGTTGAAGGTCATCCGATCCACGTATTGTCCCGCTAATCTTCAAATCGCCTGTGTTATCAACAACATAGGTCTCTTAAGCAAATGTTTACTTTTGTGGCAAGAACGTCTTGACGTTCTTGCCTTTCTTTTTTTTGTCTGTTAACAAGAGGGGCAGCCTCATGATATATTACATTCAAAGGGATAGTCGGAGGAGTGGTAGCGTGCATAATTATTTAGAATTGCTTCAGGATATATTGGATCACGGCACAAGGAAGGACGACCGGACAGGAACTGGCACAATTTCCGTGTTTGGCCGTCAGCTTCGCTTTGATCTGAGCAAGGGCTTTCCACTTGTGACGACCAAGAGAATTCACTTGAAATCGGTTATTCATGAATTATTGTGGTTCCTTAAAGGAGATACCAATATTTCTTATTTGAAAGAGCACGGGGTTAGAATTTGGGATGAATGGGCCGATGAGAACGGGGATTTGGGTCCAGTCTACGGCTCTCAGTGGCGTTCTTGGGAGACTCCGGAAGGCAAGCATATTGATCAGATCTCGAATGTAATTGATGCTATCAAGCGTAATCCTGATTCTCGAAGACACCTAGTCAGTGCTTGGAATGTAGCGGAGATTGAACAGATGAAGCTTCCTCCCTGCCACTTTGTATTTCAATTCTATGTCGCAGACGGCAAGCTATCGTGCATGCTCACGATGCGCTCTGTCGATACCTTCTTGGGTCTTCCATTCAATATTGCCAGCTATGCGCTGTTGACGCATATGGTAGCCCAGCAGTGTGATCTGGAGGTCGGTGAGTTCATTTGGTCGGGTGGAGATGTGCACATTTATACAAATCACCTGGAACAGGTCAATCTTCAGTTAACCCGGACTCCTTATGAGCTGCCTAAGCTTGTCATCAAGCGGAAGCCGGATTCGATCTTTGATTATACGTATGAAGACTTTGAGTTCTTGAATTATGTTCATCATCCGGCTATTAAAGCTCCGGTGTCAGTCTGATCAGTTAATGGCGGGAAGAAGAGAGCATTCTATCCCGCAGAACAGGAGGTCGTTGTTATGGGAATTACGCTTATATGGGCGATGGCTCAAGGAGGCGTTATAGGGAAGGATAACAAGCTGCCGTGGCGCCTGCCGGCTGATTTGGCTTTTTTTAAGGCACAGACACTCGGGAAAACGATGATTATGGGCAGAAAAACCTGGGAATCTATTGGAAGCAAGCCTTTGCCCGGCCGCCACAATGTAGTCCTCACGTTGGACGAGCGTTATATCGCTGAAGGTGGGGTGACCGTGCATTCCATACACGAGGCGCTGGATCTGCAGAAGCAGAATGAAGAATTGATGGTTATCGGTGGGGCGGGGGTGTTCCAGCATTTCCTACCCTATGCGGACAAACTGCTGGTTACTTTTATTGATGAGGAGATTGAAGGAGATGTTGTCTTTCCTCAATTCGATTGGTCCGAGTTCAGGATTACGGAAGAGATCCAAGGTGTTCAAGACGAGAAGAATCGCCATCCGTATCGATTTGTAACCTATGAACGAATTAGATCAGCTGCGCAATAATGCAAATTATTGTTGATAAAGTCCATTAATAAGAGTTCGATCGAATGATAATATATTTTAATATCAGGATAAGATTCGACAATTTCTATAAAGGGAACAGTGGATTTAAATTTTTCATTGTTCTTTTTATTGCGGATGAGCTGGTCAGAAGAAAATTCCCAGTTCATTCCTTGTAGATAAGCATTTGAAGAGATGGGGGAAAGTTAGATGTCTACACCTACGGGGTTCATGGAATTCAAAAGACAACTTCCGGGAGACCGCAGTCCCTCTGAACGGGTGAAGGACTGGGAAGAGTTCCACAAACATATGTCTGAAGAGGAACTACGGACACAGGGCGCCCGCTGTATGGATTGCGGTACACCATACTGCCACACTGGCATTGATATGACTGGCGGAACATCCGGGTGCCCGGTGCATAACCTGATTCCCGAGTGGAATAACTTGGTCTACCGCGGACAATGGAAGGATGCGCTGGATCGTCTTCATAAGACGAACAACTTTCCTGAATTCACGGGCCGGATTTGTCCAGCGCCTTGTGAAGGTTCCTGTACAGTTGGACTAATTGGTCAGCCTGTTACGATTAAGACGATTGAAGAAGCCATTATAGAGAGAGGCTTTGAAGAGGGATGGGTTGTAGCAGAACCACCCGAGAAGCGTACAGGTAAGAGGGTTGCTGTTGTAGGTTCCGGACCTGCTGGACTCGCCTGTGCGGCTCAGCTGAACAAAGCTGGACACGAGGTTACTGTATATGAGAGATCCGATCGTGTCGGCGGCCTGCTTATGTACGGAATTCCTTCAATGAAGCTGGATAAGGCTGTCGTTGAGAGACGTGTGAATCTTCTTGTTGAGGAAGGTGTTAAGTTTGTTACCAATACGGAGATCGGTAAAGATATTCCAACTCAGCAGCTTGTCGATGAGTTCGATGCCGTTGTCCTGTGCGGTGGAGCAACCAAGCCTCGAGAGTTCAACATTGAAGGCAGCAACTTGAATGGTGTGCAGTATGCAATGCCTTTCCTGAACAGTACGATCAAGAGTTATCTGGATTCTGGTCTGCAAGACGGTCAGTATATCTCTGCAGAAGGCAAGGATGTTATCGTAATTGGTGGCGGTGACACGGGCTCTGACTGTGTCGCTACTTCACTTCGCCATGGATGCAAGAGTATTACTCAGTTCGGTACACATACGAAGGCTCCGCTTGAGCGTGATCCTATCGAGAACCCTTGGCCTCAGTTCCCGAATGTATATACACTGGATTATGCGCAGGAAGAGGCCAAGGCGATCTACGGTGAGGATCCTCGCGAATTCTCGATCATGACCACCAAATTCGTAGGTGATGAAGAGGGCAACCTGAAGGAGCTTCACACGATCCAGATTCAACGTATCGTTGATGAGACGGGACGCAAGATCTATCAGCCAATTCCGGGTACGGAGCGAGTATTTCCGGCACAAATGGCTTTGATTGCAATCGGGTTCGATGGACCTGAGAATACGATCATTAATGAACTTTCCCTGGATACAGACCGCCGCTCCAACGTGAAAGCCCAGTACGGCAAGTATAAGACCAGCAGAGACAAAGTGTTCGCAGCAGGCGACATGCGCCGCGGCCAAAGTCTGGTTGTATGGGCAATTAATGAAGGCCGTGAGGCTGCACGTGAAGTGGACAAATTTTTGACAGGTGCTTCTGTTCTTGCCTAAGTCAAGTCCAATTGGTAAAGGCTTGGAATCATGACCATTCCCTCCTTCTACCGGATGAAATATGATATAATAATAGAATGCAACGGAGCTGCGCTGTGCGCGGCTCTTTTTGCGCCGAATAGGACTTGGGAGAGGGGAAGCGTCTCACCATGAAAACGCTAGTAATCGCAGAGAAACCGGATATGGGACGGACAATCGCCGCTGTTATTGAGCCAAAGGCGAAGAATAACCGGTCTTACCTGGAGGGCGAGCAGTATATTATAACCTGGGCCATAGGTCATCTGCTCGGCTTGGCTGAGCCGGATGCTTATGACCCCAAATATAAAAGATGGAACTTCTCGGATCTGCCGATTCTTCCAGATGCATTCAAGATTGTTCCGAATCCGAAGACGAAAGACCAGCTGAAAATAATTGGCGAGTTGGCCAAGCGTGCTGACCGAATTGTAAATGCTTGTGACGCCGGACGTGAAGGCCAGTATATTTTTGCCTTGATCCAGCAGCAATTGAAGCTGTCACAGCCGGTTAGAAGGTTATGGATTTCAGATTTGACTGCCGAGAGTATCGCAAAGGGCTTCGCTGAGCTTAAGGATGGCTCGGAATTCGTGAATCTGACCATTGCTGCAAGGGCGAGAAGCGAGGCAGACTGGCTGGTTGGCATGAATGCGTCAAGAGCCTTTACCACCAAGCATAAAGAGCTGCTCTCTGTCGGGCGGGTGCAGACACCTGTACTTGCTTTGATTTATGACAGACAGAAGGAAATTGAAAGCTTTGATTCACTCACTTATTACGAGATTAAGGCTGAATTCCAGCAGAAAGAACGCCGTTACTCAGGCTCCTGGCAGGGCGAAAGGATGACAGACAAGGAGAAGGCCGACAGGATCGCGGACAAGGTGCGTGGGAAGGAAGGCCGGATCACGGAGTATGAGGTTAAGGAAGCCAAGGAGTATCCTTTCAAGCTGTATGACTTGACCCTGCTGCAGCGTGAGGCTAATGCGAAATATGGGTATTCAGCCAAGAAGACGCTGGACATTGCCCAGGCACTTTATGAGAAGCATAAAGTGATAACGTATCCGCGTACAAGCTCGAATTATGTTACCGAGCAGAATATTGAAGGGATGCACAAGGCACTCCATATGCTCAAATCAACCGGTTATCAGGAGCTGGCGAGTGGAGCCCAGCCTCACCTGGTTCACAAGAATAACAAGTCGATCTGCAATCCGGCGCGCGTTGAGGATCACCATGCGATCCTGCCAACCCTCAAGCGTGCGGGCACACTGAGTTCGGAGGAGCAGAATGTATACGACCTTGTTATCCGGAGATTCCTGTCCCATTTCTATCTCCCAGCGGAGTACAAACAGCATACGGTGCTTACCGTTGTTGAAGGGGAGACGTTCAAGACAAACGTGAAACAGCTCATTTCCTTAGGATGGAAGGTCTGTCAAGGAAGTGACGACTCCCGGAGATCCAGCGGGAAGAACAAGAAGAAGGATGAGGAAGAGGAAGCAGAAGAGCTTGTTAGTGAAGCATTCCATGTGGACACGGACCTGCCTGCCCTCTGTGCGTCCTCAGAGGTGAAGGAGAAGGCTACCCAGCCGCCCAAGGCTTACACTGAGGGAACACTCCTCAAAGCCATGGAGAGCGCCGGGAAGCAGCTGGAGAACGAAGAGCTGCGCGAGGTCATGAAGGATGCTGGGCTGGGTACTCCGGCGACCCGCGCGGCGACAATAGAACGGCTGAAGAAGGTTGGATATATAACGATGCAGGGTAAAAGAATCACCGTCACGCCCAAAGGCCGTACCGCGGTTGAATTGATTCGGCATGCGGGCATTGAGCTTCTCACCTCGCCAGAGATGACAGGGCAGTGGGAGCGGCGCCTGCATCAGATCTCCAAGGGCGAAGCAGCCGGAGAGAAGTTCATGGAGAACGTGAAGAAATTTACCGTCTCCATTATTGAGAAGGTCCGCAGTCAGCCCAAAGCTTCCGCGTCCCTGTTCGAAGGGGAAGCCAAAGCGGCTGGACACAGCCGGACTGGCGGCACAAGACAGAGTGCGGGTGCAAGAGGAACAAGAACGGTCAGAACCAAGTCATCTGGAAGCCAAGCTGAGCATACAGGCAAAGCAAGCGGCCCAGTAGAGCGAGTCCCCATGGGAGCATGCCCCCGTTCGGGCTGCGGCGGGCAGCTAATTGAGGGTAAGAAGGGGTACGGATGCACTCATTTCAAGCTGGGATGCGGGTTTGTAATCTGGAAAGAATATTCCGGCAAGAAGATTTCTCACAATATGCTGACTTCGCTTATTGAGAAGGGGCAGACGCAGCTCCTGTCCTTCAAGGATGGGGAGCGTGAGTACAAAGCGCGGATCGTCTTACATGACAAGGAGAAGGGTCAGCTTCAGCTGGAGCGGACGGAATAGACAAGAAACGGACTCTTATGGAGTCCGTTTCTTGTGTTTGATCGCGATACTCTCAGCGATGATGCCTGGTACCTCCTCCAGAGACGAGACGGTGTACATCGCGGTAGACGGTTCATTTTTGAGTTCGACAATATTGTAAGACCATTCGTTCGGCAGCTTGATATAGATCGTGTTAATGCCTGCTGCAAGAGCAGGAATAATGTCGGTGCGCAGACTATTTCCAATCATCCACGTATGTTCTCTGTCAAAATGCCGGGAGGTCAGAATCTGCTCAAGCGCTTCCTCGTTCTTGTGCTGACGGATGTAGATCCGTTCGTTGAAATACGAAGCAAGCTTCATCTGCTCGATTTTGCGCTCCTGAATGACTCTCTCTCCGCCAGTATACAAATTAAGTTCGTGACCTTGACGGGATAATACCTCAAGAGTTTCGACCATGCCCGGATACGGCTCGATGGTCTGTTCATAGACACTCATGCCCAAGTCCATCAGCTTGTTCTCCTCAACCAGACTAATCTCGCGGCCTGTCATTCTGGAGAAGTAGTGGTAGGTCTCAATCAGGGATTGAGGAAATCTCTTGCTGGCAAATCCTGATTTGAGTACGCCTGCTACGTCGATTTCAAGCTGTTTGCTGCGGATTTCCGATGCCGTTAACCGATATTCACGGAACCATTCAAGCATTAGGTCGGCATACTTGCTTAAGATCATTTCAAAATACTTATTGCAGTGTATAAGGGTGTCATCCATATCAAAAATGAGTTGTTGACGAAATTGAGTAGGGTTCAAAGCAGGCTGCTCCTCTCTCCAATAGTACATATCTGCTGCTTAGTATAACTAGATAGCTTACATTATATTTGAATATACGTCTCCAGGAAGATCTGCAGCTCGGAGATGCCATCCGGACGGAAGCAGAATTTCTCCTGGTCGTTGGTTCCCAGATGAACTCTAAGTAGCCCAGCGACCCGCAGAAGCCTTAAATGATACATTAGCGTCTCCGTTGACTCATTCAGGAATTGCTGCATTTCCGGCATTGACTTGGGCTCGTCCGCAAGATAACGCAGCATGCGCAGACGTTCAGGCGCAGCCAAGGCACGGGTCAACCGGAGGAGGTGATTCGGCGCCTCGTCGGCATCCTCAAGCGGCAGGTCAACAGGATACTGAATCAGCAGCATATTGTTATAGAAACAGTAGGTGTTAATCGGCCGCAAATGAATAATGGGCAGGAGAATAACCTGCTCAATTGGCAGCTCATCAGAGACGATGAGTCCGCCGGAGGCATATTCTATGAGACTCTCGGGCTCCATTTTGTGCAGCAGGGCCAGCTTTTCCCCAGCATCCTCTTCAAGAAGCGGAACATATACGGATTCGATCTCTCTGAAATACACATCGTACCAGATTTGCAGCAAAGGTACATAATTATTACGTATCAGAAGCGCTTTATCGGCAGTCATATCAGGTATGTATGAGCGAATCATATCGCAGAGCGCTTCGGAAGAAGTGGACTTCAGGAAATTAAGATAATCCTCAATCTGGTTATGTTCGCCTCGACCAACCGCCCAGGCATAGAGCACATCATAATCCTCGAAAGGCCATGATGCCGCATCGGCAAAAGCTGCCCGGGTCGTATCGCTAAGGCGGGAATTAATCGTGTCAATCCACTCGGGACCCATGTCGATATTATTTGTCCATTTGCGTACAATATGAACCATGAAGCTTCCAAGCAGTTCATAGACCGGAGACACGTCTACTTTAACTGTATAAGCCATGTGAAAGGTGACCTCCCCAATTATTGCTTTATTTTTTCATTATGGCTTGTTCGCTGACAGGTGTCCACTATAACAATTGACCAGTTGATTATTAACGCGGGGGCACTCCTTTCAAACATGAAAAAGATAAGATAGAATAAGGAATAGAGATTTGGGAACTAAAGGGGATCTGAGGATGATTGAAGTCAGTCAGTTAAGCGTAGTAGCAGGAGCAGATAAGAAAGTCATCATCGATCAGATGAATCTGGGTTTTGAGCAGGGTGAGATGATTGGGGTGGTTGGCCCAAGCGGGAGCGGGAAGAGCACTCTCCTCCGCTGTCTGGCCCTGCGTGCAGGTTGGTCAGCTGGACGTTATGTTTTTGAAGGCAAGGAGATCATTAAGTCCGGGGGTAGAGGTTCCTCGAAGTACCGTTCGAAGTTCGCATATTTGGAACAAAATCCTGAGCTGAATACGCAGAAGACAGCCTTGAAGAATGTTCTGATCGGTCAAGCCGGCCAGACTTCGTTGATCCGCAGATTAACCGGAATGATTCGCTCAGATGATTACATGGGCGCTATGGATGAGCTGGAGAGGTTCGGACTATTGGATAAAGCCCATGTGCAGGCAGGCAAATTAAGCGGAGGAGAGCGTCAGCGTGTGGCAATATGCCGGGCTTTGGTTCACGGCGCCAAGCTGATCGCAGCGGATGAACCTGTAATCGGCTTGGATAAGTATGCAACCGACAAAGTACTTACCACTCTGAAAGAACTGTGCACACGTGAACAAGCAACGGTTATTGCCGTGCTGCCAATCGAGCTTGCCGAGCAGTACTGTACACGAATATGGGGAATTAATGACGGACGGCTGCAGTGGGATGTTAGAGGAAGAAGATTGACCTCGGAAGAGAAGCAGCTGATCTAGAATGGAAAGAGTGATTGGTTTGACTAAAGCAAGATGGAAGAGGATGACGGCTGGGTGTCTATGCCTGGCTGTCCTGAGCGGTTGCGATCTGATAACAGACCCTAAATTACTAATGAAGCCCCCTCAATTAACATCTCCTCAGCAGAATCTGAGAAGTGTCATTGATGCTCTCACTCCGCCGGATACCCGTCTGCAGCCCCGGGGGCTCAACGGCATTCAATCGATTCAGACTAAGGATCTGGACGGGAATGGGAAGCTGGATGCGGTTGTGTTCTTCGAAAGTACACAAGGAGATACATATACTCAAGGCATGGTTCTGGAAGAGATCAACGATACCTGGGTCGTCAAGAGCAGGTTTGAAGGGGATGGTCGGAATCTGCTTTCTCTGGAATATAGGGATCTCAACCAGGACGGGAAGAACGAGATTCTCGCCGGGTTCAGAACGTCTGATCTAAATGACCAGAACACTCTGGCTGTGTATGCTTACACAGGACAGAAGGTTAACAAGCTCCTTCTTGCCCCGTATTCCAAATATGTGGTTGAGGATTTGAATGGCGATCATCTGCTTGAATTGACAACGATAGCTTTTAAGAGGAATGAATACAATCTGGTCACTTGTTATCAGGTACAAGACGGACAAGCTGCTGAGCTGGACACCCTGCAGCTGGGAGCTGGACTCAACAATTACCTGAATGTTATGTCAGGTATGGTAACTCCGAACCAGAAGGGCATTATTCTGGATGCTTCATACTTGACGCATTCCGCTTATTCGACCTTGATCATGATGAGGGATAACAAGCTGGTTAACGTGCTCGACCAGGATGATAATCTGAACGACCTGCCGATCCGCAGCGGGGATGTGAATGACGATAACATTCTGGAAATGGGACGGCTTAAGATTCCTTCAGGCTGGGAGAAGGTCATTCTCGACAAACCGCCGCGCTTCCTTGATTATTACCAGTGGGAAGAGAAGGTAACCTCGGGGGATCTGAAGGATATGAAGTTCATCAAGGAGCAGTATATGGATCCTGATGGCAGGTTCGTATTCAATTTCCCGGATGATCTGAAAGGGAAGGTGACACTGGATCAAAGCTCAGTTATGGACCAGTACTTAAAGTTCATCAAGATAGAGAATCAGGAGCTGGTCGCTGAGATCAAATTCGTCCCACTGTCCCAGTGGGAGAAGCTGAAGCCGGATTGGTCTATGCTGATGCGGGATAATGACCAGGTCATCGCCTATAAGACATCATTCAATAACGAGATCATGAAGAAAAATTTGAGATAGAAGACCGTTTTAATCAGAGAGGATGTTTGGTAGCAGTGAGTAAAGTTCTTATCATGGAGGACGAAGAGTCTATCCGTAGTTTTATTGTAATTAACTTGAAACGCAACGGCTTTGAAGTCCTGGAGGCAGCGGATGGAAATGAGGCACTCAGCAAGCTGACAAGTGTTCCTGATATTGATATTGCGCTGCTGGATGTCATGGTACCCGGGATCGACGGCTTTGAAGTCTGCAGGCGCATACGTGAGACGAATGAGCGGATCGGAATTATCTTTCTGACGGCCAAGGTTCAGGAGCAGGATAAGGTGTACGCCCTGTCCGTAGGCGCGGATGACCATGTCAGCAAGCCGTTCAGTCCAACTGAGCTGATTGCACGTATTCATTCCTTGCTCCGCCGGGTTAATGTATATAGAGAGACAAGCGCAAAGGTAAGCTTCACCTCAGGACCTTTTACCTTGGATCTGATCAGCAAGCAATTCAAGAAGAACAGCACCATGATAGAACTGACACCGACAGAGTTCTCGCTAATTCAGTATTTCTTGGAGAAAGAGAACACACCGCTGAGCAGGGATCAGCTGCTGGATCATGTATGGGGCAAGGAGTATATGGGAGATCCTAAGATTGTGGATGTCAACATTCGGAGGATTCGCCAGAAGATCGAAGCCAATCCGTCAGATCCTGCATATCTGCAGACCGTATGGGGACACGGTTATAAGTGGAAGGGCGAAGGTCAATGATTCGTAAAGGGATCGGTCGGCAGATCGTTCTTCATTATTTTATCGTAGTATTTGTCACCCTGCTTCTGGTTGAGGTTATCTTTCTGTTCGCAATCCGTACTTACTATTATGACAGCATCTACAGCCACATTGCCAATCATGCGGCGATGGTCACAGATAACTTTCAGAATTCAAGCCAGTCCGAAATTCAGGAAGACACCGCCTTTTATACCAACATTATTTCCGTCTTCTCATTGGCCAATACGGAGCTGCAGATCCTGGACCGTCATGGGCATATCCTTATGACCAACAGTTCATTTCTATCTCATAAGCCCGTCCAGACGAGTGATTTGTCCCAGGCACTCACAAGCAATATAGGCAAATGGATTGGTCGTGAACCGGCTACCGGGGAGATGGTGATGTCTGTCTCAAGCCCGATTCAACTGCTCGGAGAGAACAAATATGTAATCAGGTACATTACTTCTATGGAGCCGATTAACTCCAAGCTGCTGAATATTACTTTACTTGCCGCATTGGTGGGTGTGGTTATCCTTGCGGTGGTACTGCTGTTCAGCATGGGACTGGCTAACTCCATTGTGAAGCCGATCAATAATATCCGTGCGGTATCTGCTCAAATGGCCCGGGGCAGGTTTGACGTTCGGGTGAAAGGGGAATATAAATACGAGCTGGGTGAATTGGCCGGCACCCTTAACTACATGGCACAGGAAATTGTCAGGGGCAATCAGATCAAGGATGACTTCATCTCTTCGATCTCACATGAGCTGCGCACGCCGCTTACAGGGATTAAGGGGTGGAGCGAGACGTTAACCTCAGGCGGGTTTGACCCGGAGGAGACCAGGATTGGCATGCAGATCATTGCCAAGGAGACGGATCGTCTGATTGGTCTTGTTGAGGAGATGCTCGATTTCTCCAAATTGCAGCAAAATGAGATGAAGCTTGTAATTGCTTCTGTGAATCTCAAAGAGCTTCTTCAAGAGACAATGCTGAACGTATGGGCTAAGGCGGAACAGAAACGGATACAAATCAAGCTGGATGACCATACGGAGTCAGCAGTCATGGTGCCTGGTGACGGGAACCGACTGAAGCAGGTTTTTCTGAATCTAGTCGACAATGCCATCAAATTCTCTACAGAGGATTCATGGATCCATCTCGGAATCCGGATTCAGGATGGATGGGCTGTCGTTGAAGTTATTGATAGTGGAATCGGAATAAGCGATGAGCATCTGCGCCGTGTTAAGGACCGCTTCTTCCAAGTGAACCATCAAGGAGGAGGAACAGGGCTTGGACTTGCGATAAGTCAACAACTGGTAGAACTGCATAATGGGGATATGGAGATGCGCAGTGAGCTGGGTGTCGGAACGACCGTGAGTGTTCGTCTCCCTCTGCTTGATGAGCTGGATAAGAATGAAGCTTAAGTTATCCGTATAGGTAATAGGATTCGGGAGAAGAGGATGATCTGTCATGAGCAAGCCTGTAGGAATGCTGACACTGCCAGACCAACAGCTGGAAATTCATCTGGCGGACCACGAAGATACTGATCTGATTTGTCAAATGCTGATTGAAGCAGCGGAATGGATGATCTCACAAGGTATTTATCAATGGAATCCCGAACAATTCACACAAGAAGAGATTATGTCGTATTTCCAATACAGACAAATCTATATTATCTATGCCCGGACGGAAGCTGCAGCTATGTTCACATTACAGCAGAGTGACCCTGATTACTGGGGGATGCGTAACAGCAAGGGGTATAACTATCTTCATCGTCTAACAGTAAGAAGAAATTTCAGTAATTCAGGGCTCGGTGCTTACATTATCGAGTGGGCTGCCGAGCGTACCCGTAAGAGTGGAGGGAAGGGACTTCGTCTTGATTGCCTTGCCCAGAACCTTAAGCTGAACGGCTTTTATCAGAAGCTTGGCTTCCGCTACATGGGCACGGCGCTCAAGAACGGACGCGAATATAATCTCTATGAACAGTGGGACACCGTGGATTCATCTCCCGCAGACGATCTGGTAGATTTTGTCTACTTCAATGATAAGGATATCCACCTGCTGCAGAGCTGGTCGGCTTCTGAAGCATTTCAGCTGCAGTGGGCAGGGGGAAGGTGGTCATATCCACTTACTGAAGAAGATATGAGGGCATACATACAAGATGCCAACTTCCCTTGGAAATCAGATACGCTTATCTTCAAGGTGATCCATCGTCGATCCAAAGAAATCATCGGGCACATTAGTCTGTCTGAGATTGACCGCAGAAATCGTTCAGCGCGCATTTGCCGTGTGATTCTTGGAGATCCCAAGTACCGGGGTCGCGGAATAGGCAAAGCCATGATTGTAGAGATGCTGCGAATTGGCTTTCAAGCCCTGAATTTGCACCGCGTCACACTTGGTGTATTTGATTTTAACAGGCCGGCGATACAGGTGTATCTCTCCGCGGGATTTAAGAAGGAAGGGCTAATGCGGGAGAAGATTCTGTACCGTAATGAGTACTGGAGTATGCTGGAAATGAGTATGCTGCGTCACGAGTGGGAGGAGCTATACGGTGAAGACCGTTAGCCAGAATCCCGTACACACTTGTGCACATCAGTTGCCAATCGCTAGGGTAGCAGGGGCTATTTCCTTAGTCATCTTGATGACTAGTGGATTGGCCCTTTTCTTGTTAATTCTGCAGCATCTCCTGTATGGATAAAGCAGCAGTAATACTTACC
The DNA here is from genome assembly GCF_023704175.1 of Paenibacillus sp. YPG26. NCBI lineage: Bacteria > Bacillati > Bacillota > Bacilli > Caryophanales > Paenibacillaceae > Paenibacillus > Paenibacillus sp. YPG26. The sequence goes on from NZ_CP084530.1 coordinate 1,982,966, forward strand.
ATTACCATTCATAAAAGCACGCACAAAAAAAGCGGATCATGTTGATCCGCTTGGGTCTAAGCTTAAGATGACATTCCACCAGCCCGCAGGCGGTTGGCATCATATACTTCTTTGAGAAGACGGGCTGGTTGAGGACGAACAGCAGGCTTCGCTACAACCGTCTCTCCAGGGCCAATGACTAACACTTCATTGATATTACCCTTGATCACGGCACCGTCCTTGATCACAGCGCCTTCTCCGATGATAGCACGTTCAATAACTACGTTACGTCCAATCTTCGCATGGGGCATAATAATACTGTCCTTGATTTTGCTGAAGCGTCCAACCTCAGTTCCCCCAAACAGTACTGAACGTTCTGCATAACCTTCAAGGCCACAGTTATCATGCACCAGTGAAGAATTAGCTTGTATAGCGCGATGTTTTGCACCCGATTTTCTGGTGTGCTGCTCATTGGTGTACATCGGCCAATCTTCGTTATGAAGCTGCCACTCAGCGGATTCATCCAGAAGGTCCATGTGAGCTTCCCACAGACTGTCTACGGTACCTACATCTCTCCAGTATCCTTGAAATTCATAGGCATACAGGGAGGTGCTGTCGGCAAGCATGTTAGGGATTACATCTTTACCAAAATCATGAGATGAATTTGGATTATTAGCATCCTGAATCAAATGCTGCTTCAAGTAATCCCATTTGAAAATGTAAATGCCCATGGAAGCCAGATTGCTTTGAGGCTCCTTCGGCTTCTCGGCGAATTCCGTGATCCGGTATTGATCATCTATCGACATAACGCCGAAACGATGAGCTTCGTTCCAAGGAACAGGCATCACTGAGATTGTAGCAGGGGCATTGGAATTTACATGAAAGTCAAGCATCTCGCGATAATTCATGTGATAAATGTGATCACCTGATAAGATCAGAACATTCTCGGGATTCTGGGCATCGATGTAATCCATATTTTGATAAATTGCATCCGCTGTGCCAGAATATTCATCAGAACCTGTATTGTAAGAAGGTAGAAGTGCGATACCTCCATTGTCTGTATGTGCAAGACCCCAGGCATCCCCTTCACCGATATGCTCATGAAGTGATTCAGCCTCATACTGGGTAAGTACTCCGATCGTATCAATACCTGAGTTAACGCAGTTGCTGAGAGGAAAATCAATTATTCTATAACGACCGCCGAAGGGCACAGCCGGCTTTGCTTGCTTAGACGTAAGCGGAGATAATCTGCGACCCTCTCCTCCCGCAAGCAGCATAGCAATGCATTCTTTCTTATTCATTACGTTTCCCTCCCAAGGATGATGTCAATATAGTATTTAAATAAACTTATTAGGCTATAGTTGAAACTATTCTATTGTGGATTCCATGAAAAATTACATTTTTATTTTCTTTTTGTAAAATATTAATTCATTCCTGTATTAATTGGGTAATAAACTAAGTGGACAATGCTTATAAAAGGCGGTGTAGAGTTGTCAGAGTACTTGTATAATCAGAATTCAATTTCGCCTCTGGACGTATATTTGTTCCATGAAGGAACTTTATATCGCAGCTACCGCTCACTGGGGGCTCATCTAACAGAAGAAGAAGGGATTCCTGGTGTAAGATTTACGGTCTGGGCCCCTCATGCCCGGCAGGTGGGACTGGCTTCTGACTTCAACCAATGGAAGGGACACAATGATCCTTTATTTAAGATGCCCGATTCGGGACTTTGGAGTCGTTTTTTTCCCGGGCTTACGGAAGGTACATTTTACAAGTATGAAATAACAGGTCCGGATGGACAGACGTTCCTCAAGGCAGATCCGTACGCATTCCATGCTGAAGTAAGACCCGCCACAGCGTCTGTGGTAAGCTCACTGCATGGGTATCAGTGGGGAGATGCCAGCTGGCGGCGTAAGAATAGAGCGCCTTACCAAAAACCGATGAATATTTACGAAATTCATTTCGGTACCTGGAAGCAGAAGGAAGATGGTTCTTTTTACACTTATCGTGAAATGGCTGACCTGCTGATACCTTACATACAAGAGATGGGCTATACACATATAGAGATTATGCCCTTGGCCGAACATCCTTATGATTTATCCTGGGGGTATCAAATCACCGGTTATTTCGCCCCAACCAGCCGCTACGGTACACCGAAGGATCTGATGTATTTCGTGGACCGTTGTCACCAAGCGAACATTGGTGTCATTCTGGACTGGGTTCCGGGACACTTCACCCGTGACGCGCATGGATTAAGGCTGTTCGACGGGACTCCCCAGTTCGAGTATGCGGACCCGCACAAAGCTGACAAGCCGGGATGGGGAACTCTAAGCTTCGACTTCGGCAAGCCTGAGGTTCGCTCGTTCCTGATCTCTAATGCCCTTTACTGGCTGGATATGTATCATTTCGACGGTCTCCGTGTCGATGCAGTCACCAGTATGGTACGGCTTGATTTCGAGAAGAGCGAAGGACAGTATGTGCCTAACGAGTATGGCGGTTATGAGAATCTGGAGGCAACCGCGTTCCTTAGGCAGCTGAATGAAGCTGTATTTCAGGCTTTCCCGCATACGCTGATGATGGCAGAAGAATCCAGCGCCTGGCCGCTTGTTACGTCACCCGTTCATGAAGGTGGACTCGGGTTCAACTATAAATGGAATATGGGCTGGATGAATGATACGCTGGATTATGTAGAAACAGACTTTTACAATAGGCCGCACCATCATAACCTGCTCACATTTCCGATAGTGTATGCCTACTCTGAGAATTTCACGCTGCCACTCTCACATGATGAGGTCGTTCATGGCAAGAAGTCCCTGCTTGATAAAATGCCTGGCAATTACGAGGAGAAATTTGCAGGTCTGCGTGTACTGCTGGGTTACCAGATGACAAGCCCCGGTAAAAAGCTCCTCTTCATGGGAGGCGAGTTCGGGCAGTTCATCGAGTGGAGAGACCAAGGAGAACTGGATTGGTTCCTGCTCGACTATGAGTCCCATCAGCGAATGCTCAAATACACGGCGGCCCTTAACCATTTCTATTTGGGCGAGAAGGCTTTGTGGGAGATGGATCATGGGATGGAAGGTTACGAATGGGTATCTCCGCATGATGCTTCACAAAGTGTGATTTCTTTTGTCCGCAAAGGGAAAAGGCCAAGCGACAGCTTGCTTGTTGTGATTAACTTCCAGCCTGTGTGGAGAGATCCATACCGCCTAGGAGTAGCCAAGCCTGGCACATATGAGCTGGTATTCTCAAGTGATGCTGAAGAGTTCGGAGGCTCGGGGAAAGGCTTGCAGGCGGTCAAGGCCGAGAAGATATCCTGGCACGGTCAGTCATACAGTGTGGAGGTACAAATACCTCCGCTCAGCATTACAATCTGGAAGAAGCTTGGAAGAACGGTGAAGAGACAGCAGACTGAGCTGCAGAGCAGTAACAGCGGGAATGAGGCTGCTAAGAAACGCCAAACTACACAAAGGAGGAAAACGACATGAAAATTCTGTTTGCGGCCGCAGAAGCCATTCCTTTCGTAAAAACGGGTGGTCTGGCCGACGTGATCGGCGCGCTTCCCAAAGCGCTGCTAAAAGCCGGTCATGATGTGCGTATTGTGCTGCCTAAATACAAAGCGATTCCGGATCATTTCCGGAGTCAGCTTGCACCGGTAGATATCACCAAGGTGCCTTTAGCGTGGAGATCTAAATACTGCGGGATTGAACAGCTTGTGTATGAAGATATTCCCGTCTACTTCATCGATAATGAGTTCTACTATGGCCGTGATGGGATCTATGGTTACGGGGACGACGCGGAACGCTTTGCTTTCTTCAACCGGGCAGTACTTGAAATTTTGCCTTACATCGAGTTTCAACCGGATGTCATCCATTGCCACGATTGGCATGCTGCATTGATTCCGGTGCTTTTACAGCATCACTATGCTCACAATCCTTTCTATCAGTCCATGAGGACCGTCTTTACGGTACATAACTTGCTTTATCAAGGCATATTCCCTTACGAGGTACTGCCTGATCTTCTTGACCTCCCGAATCACTATTTTACGCCGGATGGCTTGGAATATTACGGAAATGTCAATTACCTCAAGGCTGGGCTTGTCTACGCGGATCATGTGACCACCGTTAGTCCCACTTATGCGGAAGAGATCAAAACAGAGTATTATGGCTATGGACTTGACGGCCTTCTTAGATCGCTAGGAGGCAAGTTGTCGGGGATCGTTAACGGTATTGATACGAAGCTGTATAACCCGGCAACAGATACCGAAATACCTGCCAAATACCGGACCAGTCTCAATAAGAAGCGTGAGAATAAGCCATTTCTTCAGCAGGAGCTGGGACTGCCTGTAGATCCGAAGATTCCTCTAATCTCAATGGTAACCCGGCTTGTTGACTCCAAAGGATTAGAGCTTGTCAGAAGAGTTCTGGATGAGCTCCTGTATTTTGACAACATTCAGGTCGTTGTTCTGGGAACAGGTGAATATGAGTATGAGCAGTGGTTCCGTGAAGCGGAGGCACGTCATCCCGAGAAGCTGTCCGCCCAAATTAAATTTAATGACGGGTTATCCCGCCGGATCTACGCAGGAAGTGACATTTTCCTGATGCCGTCCAAATTCGAGCCCTGCGGCATTAGCCAGCTGCTGGCTCTCCGCTACGGAAGTATTCCAGTCGTCAGGGAGACCGGCGGTCTGAACGACACCGTTCATTCTTACAATGAATTCACAGGTGAAGGGAACGGGTTCTCATTTAACCATTACAACGCTCACGATATGTTATATACGATTCGTAGAGCAGTTCATATGTATCATCAACCAGATCAATGGAAGAAGATTGTTCGCAATGCATTCGCCGGAGATTACAGCTGGAATGTATCTGCAGAGGAGTACTTGGAGATCTATCAGAGCTTGCTTAATTAGGGAATTAGATAACTGGAATAGGGACCATTCACAGACGGCATTCTAAGGAATGTCGTCTGATCTGTTATATGGTGATATTTTCTGACCCAAAAACGAACCTTTTTTATTGCATAATAATACATGCTGTTTTATAATGACTCAGTCCTAATACGATAAATAACATACAGAAGCAAGGAGCGATAACAAAATTGAGAAAATTACAGATGCTGATCATAGTCCTGCTATGCTTCATCCTATCTTATTCGGGGCTGCATGGGTCGGCTTATGCGGAAGAAAGTACGAGTACAGCGAAGAAGACGATCGTGCTCGGCACAAGTGCAGATTTTCCGCCATATGAATTTCACAAGGTTATAGACGGTAAGGATCAAATTGTCGGCTTTGATATTCAGATTGCCAAGCAGATTGCTGCGGACATGGGCGCTGAATTGAAGATAGAGGACATGAGCTTTGACAGCCTTCTGCCCGCACTGACAAGCGGACGTGTAGACTTCCTAATCTCGGGGATGAATCCAACACCAGAACGCAAGAAAAGTATTGATTTCTCCCACGTATATTATCGGGCCAATCAGTCCATTATGGTGCGCAAGGCAGACAAAGATAAATACAATACGATGGAGACGTTAAAAGGAGCCAAGATCGGGGTTCAGAAGTCCTCCTTGCAGGAGGAGATTGGCCAGAAGATTGAAGGGGCACAGTTAACTTCACTTGATAAAGTGTCGGATATTCTTTTGCAGCTGCAGACGAGCCGTGTGGATGCCGCAATTATTGAAGGACCCGTGGCACAAGCGAATCTGACGGAGGAATTTGCGATTACGGATGCGGTACCTCAAGTTGAGGATTACGGGTATGCGATCGGGGTCAAGAAGAATAACCCGGAGCTGCTGAACAGTATTAATAGTACACTTGATCGGTTAATCAAGGAGGACAAGATTCAGCAGTTTGTGGACGAAGCCAGCAGCCTGGTTAACGGGAAGCAGGCTTCCCAAGACACGTTCTCCTTCTTCCTTAAATACAAGGATTATTACATCGCGGGAATTAAATATACACTCCTTCTATCGGTGCTTGGAGTCATTTTCGGATTCATTATCGGGCTCTTTATCAGCCTTCTGAGAATGAATAAAATTGCGGTTCTCCGCTGGATCGGGACCGCGTACATTGAGGTCCTGCGCGGCACGCCTATGCTTGTCCAGCTCTTGATCATTCATTATGGTCTGGCACTTTCTCTGGGTATCAAATTCACCGCGCTCGAATCGGGAATTATCACCTTGTCCATTAACAGCTCAGCCTATCTGGCAGAAGTATTCCGGGCGGGAATTCAAGGCGTTGACAAAGGGCAAATGGAAGCTGCAAGATCTCTCGGAATGCCAGTTAGCAAGGCGTACCGCTTTATCATTTTGCCACAAGCGATCAAGAATGTTCTGCCTGCGATTGGTAATGAGTTCATCACTATTATCAAGGAATCTTCGATAGTCTCATTCATTGGCGTCGCTGATCTGATGTTCCAAGCCCAGGTTGTTCGCGGTATTTCATTCTCGGGGCTCAACCCGCTCCTTGTTGCTGCCGTGATCTACTTCATCATGACCTTTGGACTTTCTAAATTGCTGGGTGTTCTGGAAAGGAAGCTGAGAACTAGTGATATCCGTTAAAAATTTGCATAAATCCTACGGGAAGCTTGAGATTCTTAAAGGCATTAATGCTGAAATTGAGAAGGGTGAGGTTGTGGTTGTAATCGGGCCAAGCGGCTCGGGTAAAAGCACGTTCCTTCGCTGCCTCAACTTGCTTGAACAGCCAACGGCTGGCGAAATCCGTTTTGAAGGTGAACTGATTACAGATAAGAAGCACAATATTAACCTGACACGTGAGAGAATGGGAATGGTCTTCCAGCAATTTAATCTGTTCCCTCATAAGACGGTACTGCAAAACATTATGCTTGCTCCGATGCAAGTTAAGAATCAGGATCGGGCTAAGGCGGAAGAGATAGCCCTTGATCTGCTGCGTACGGTTGGTCTGGAAGATAAGAAGGGAGCTTACCCCGCTCAGCTGTCAGGCGGACAGAAGCAGCGGATTGCCATTGCTAGGGCGCTTGCGATGGAGCCGCATGTAATGCTATTTGATGAGCCAACATCAGCGCTTGATCCGGAGATGGTAGGCGAGGTTCTGGATGTTATGAAGAAGCTAGCGGAGAAGGGGATGACCATGGTCATTGTTACGCATGAGATGGGCTTCGCCAGAGAAGTCGGCGACCGTATTCTGTTCATGGACCAAGGCCACATTATTGAGCAAGGTACACCGGATGTTGTTCTGGGCAACCCGACCCATCCACGTACCCAGGATTTCTTAAGCAAAGTGTTATAAATAGAAGGTTGGTACCCTATAAGTATGAGAGCTCTATCCACTGGATAGGGCTCTTTCTTTATCCAGGTTATACTCCTCTTAGTTACTTTATTGTAATAATTTTCGTGTTTCAGTAGAGTGCTTCCAATAATTACTTGATTAATTGGTTACAAAGTTGTGATATATTCGATGTGCCAAAGCCTGTGACTCCGCAGGCATGACAAGGAGGATTACAAGTAATGTCATCTAAGAATCTGATTCAGAGTAGAAAGCTTAACAAATTGTCATTAGCCGCAAAAACGGTCACAGCCGTGCTGGGCATGACTGCCTTTATTCACATGACACCTGTCCATGCCGATACCGTACATACCGCAGTAGAGGGAGATACATACTACACACTATCCAAAAAGTATGGAATCTCTGTCCATAACCTGATGATAGCGAACCCCAAGATCAGTCCTGTTAATATCTATGCAGGCCTGCCGATCAAGCTGCCAACCAGCTTGAAAACAGCCGGCAGCAAAGTCAGTCTAATTGCCCCTAAGAAGAATCCGCTTGCCACTCTTAAGGTGTTCACCACTGATAAAGTCGTGCAGGCATGGGGCAAAACTTTCAACTACTCCAAGACTGTGAATGTTGTGGCCACAGCCTACTCAGCTCATCCCAGTGAGAATGCATGGGGGCCCGTCGATTATTATGGGAAGCCGCTTGCCCTGGGGACAATCGCCGTAGATCCGAAGGTAATCCCTATGGGTACCAAGGTGCTGGTGACAGGACATAGTCATTCCGGTCTTCCGAAGAAGGCATTTGTTGCGAGAGCGACGGATCAGGGAAGTGCAATTAAGGGGAAGCGCATTGATATCTTTATCCCCGGAAGCCAAGCGAGTGTGAACAAATTCGGCTTCCAGAATATTAAGCTCTACGTCATTAAATAATGTGTGGAGACTGGAAGAGGATAGGCTCAGTTACTAGAGCCTATCCTCTTTAATTTTATCGGGACCCTTTGATGTGAAGGAGTTCACTCAGATCAACAAAGGTATATCCGTGACTTTGGAGTGTTCGTATGATTTCGGGCAATGCTTGAACAGTACCCGAAAGATCAGCGCCATCTCCGCCCCCGGCATGCTGAAGAATAATGGAGCCCGGCCCGGCTGAGCTAAGAATATTAGCTTTTACCTGCTCTTTGCTCAGCCCCTTCCAGTCCTTTGAATCCACGTTCCAATTAATCACTTTATAACCACTGCTTTTCACCCATTTCAGCTGTTGCTCGTTGATCTCACCATAGGGAGGCCGAATGAATCTGGGGTGAACACCAGTAAGGTTATGAATAATCTCCGCAGTACGCAAGATCTGGCCCTTGAAATAGGCAAGCTCCCGATTCTTGAACAAAGGATGATTGTAGGAATGGTTGCCAATCAGATGTCCCTCCCGATATATACGCCGGACTAGTTCAGGATGTTTCTCTGCCCGCTGGCCCACCACGAAGAATGTGGCTTTGACATGGTATTTAGCGAGTACAGCAAGGACCCCTGGTGTGAAGCGGGGATCCGGCACATCATCGAAGGTCAGCGCGATTTGTCTAACATGAGGACCTCTGAATTTAAACGTCTCCGCATACTTGCGTCTTAATTCGCTAAGTGTCAACGACTCATGAACCGATGCAGCTTTACTTGCTGAGTTCTGCTCCTGAGGAGCAGGAGCGCGGGTTAGATGGGCTGCGGAAGCAGCCTGAAAGCTTGGCAGCGTGGATAGGACAAGAAGCACAAATAAGATCACGTATCTGTTACGCATCAAGCAGTCACTCCTTCAACAGGACATATTACCTGTTGTTATTTCCTTAAGAAGCCTGTTTTATCCAGCGGCTTCCTGCTCTGTGAGCAAAATCACGGCAACACCTTGTGAAAAGAGGCATCGTAATATCCAGGGGGGAGTAGGCAATGGCTGAAATTATGTCTAATATCCAGGTCTCGCCTGGTGTGTTCCGGATGAAGATAGCAGGGAATTATGAGGGCCGTATGGGACAGTTCTATATGCTAAGGAGCTCTGGGATGGAACCTTTGCTTTCGAGGCCGCTAAGTATTTTTGATCTGCAGGAGCATTACATAGAATTCTTGTATCAGGTTGTCGGCAAGGGAACACATCTGTTCGCAGGCCTGAAGCGGGGAGATTCACTGAACCTGTTGGGACCTCTAGGGAACGGGTTCCCGGATATTCAAGGCAGAGTGGCACTGGTCGGTGGAGGAATTGGGACAGCTCCACTGTATTATTCGGCTAGGCAGTTATCGGACGCGCATGTGTATTTGGGGTTCCGCGAAGAGACCTATTTAGTCAGGGAATTCGGCGCAATTAGCAGTCAAGTCCATGTTAAGGTTGGCGGGAGTATTCTGGACGATGTTGATTTTGATGCCTATGATCATATCTTTGTATGCGGGCCAACCGGCATGCTGAAGGCAGCTAAATTGAGAGAAGCTGAACAGGGCTATTCCGGCAATCTTTATGTATCGGTCGAGAACAAGATGGCCTGCGGAATCGGAGCCTGTCTCGTATGCAGAGTCAAGGCTCCGGGCGGTGGCACCAAGCGGGCATGTGTGGAAGGTCCTGTCTTTCTTGCAAAGGAGGTTGATCTAGATGATTAATCTGTCTGGAAGTATTGCGGGTGTTCATTTCAAGAATCCGATTGTGATGGCTTCGGGTACATTCGGATTCGGTAAGGAGTATGTGGAGTATTACAATATCACAGCCTTGGGAGGGATCGCAGGCAAGGGATTGACGCTGCATCCCAAGTCGGGCAATGAGGGACTCCGCTTATACGAGACTCCTTCAGGAATGCTCAACAGTGTAGGTCTGGAGAATCCCGGAGTGAAGCATTTCCTGGAGAATGAGGCTGCCTATTGGGAGGGCCTTGACCTGGCGAGGATTGTGAATCTGGGCGGGGACCATATTGATGAGTATATTGAAGGGGCTGTAATGATCAATCAGGACTCCCGGCTAAGGGAGGCCAAGGGTCACAAGGCAGTTGATATCATTGAGCTGAACATATCCTGCCCTAATGTAAAGGAAGGCGGGATTGCTTACGGAATTAAGACAGAGAAAGCAAGGGAAGTTGTGCGTGAAGTAAGAGCCGTTACCTCTATCCCCTTGGTCATTAAGCTGTCACCTAATGCGGAAGACTTGGTATCCATGGCCATGATGTGTGAACAAGAAGGCGCTGATGGAGTTACTCTAATTAATACCATTTCCGCCATGAAGATTGACGTATATAAGCGCAAGAGCGTTTTTCGAAATTTGTATGCGGGCCTGTCAGGTCCCGCGGTGAAGCCAATTGCTCTGAGAATGGTCCATCAGGTAGCCAGCAGGGTAAGTATCCCGGTTATTGGAGTAGGCGGCATCTCAAGTGCCACGGATGTAATTGAGTTCATAATGGCCGGGGCTTCCCTGGTACAGGTAGGTACTTATAACTTTATTAATATTCATGCCGGAATTGACTTGGTTAGTGGCATCGAGGAGTTCATGATGCAGGAAGGTATTCAGACTTTGCAAGAAATTCGGGGAGTTGTCTAGATAAATATGAAGGATATCCGTGTGGAATATCGCGAAATAGGTTCTGATATCCTGTTGATCATCACCGGTGGAGATGCTCATATTGGTGCGGTGTCCACATCATATTCATCTGGAAAATTTCCGGCAGAAGTCCATACTGCAGCAGTACCCGGACACAAAGAGCATCTGCTGAGTGCAGATTTTGCATGGCGTGCTTCCAAGCGGCTCAACCGGACAGTAACTGTCGTTATGGGAATCCATTACGATAATCTAAGTTCTGTCGGAGTCGATGAAGTATGTCGGCTGGCTGAACGTGAGCTGGAGGTGCTGTTACACAAATTAACTCCCTCAAGTAATGAGTAAAGCGGGATGCAATAATCGGGTTGGCGGGTAATAATATAAGAATGTTGAAACGCTTCGCCATCTGTCTGCGTACATCATTACATAAAACATTTTATTCCTGGGAGGAAATTAACCATGTCTATTTTCAAGAGATTGCGTGATCTTACAATGTCCAATATTAACTCTCTAATTGATAAAGCCGAGGATCCGATCAAGCTGACTGACCAATACATTCGTGATATGCAGGAAGACCTTGAGGATGCCGAGAGATCTGTCGCAGCTCAAATTGCCATTGAGAAGAAATTCAAACAGCTCTACGAAGAACAAGAAGCTTTGGCTGCAAAACGTAATGAGCAAGCTCACGCGGCCGCACAGGCTCAGAATGTTGACCTTGCCCGCCGTGCTCTGGAAGAGAAGAAGGCTGCCGAAGTGAAGCTTGCTGAATATAAGACTAGTTATGAGAGCAACAAAGCAGCCGCAGACAATCTTCGTGACAAGCTCGAGCAGATGCGTAAGCAGCTTACCGAGATGAAGAACAAGCGTGAAACCCTGGTTGCCCGTTATAATGCAGCCAAGGCACAGAACGAGATTAACAAATCATTGTCAGGCCTTAACTCCGATACCGCATCAGCCGGATTGAAGCGTATGGAAGAGAAGATGCTCCAGATGGAGGCACAGGCTGAAGCAAGCAATGAAGTATCAAGCAAAGGTAAATCTCTGGACGAAGAGTTCGCCGAACTTAATAAGGATAAAGCGGTTGAAGATGAGCTGGCGGCCCTGCTCAAGCAGTACGAGAAATAATAATCTGCGATATGCAAGCGAGGGAGGAGAGACAATTCATTGTTTCTCCTTTGCTTATAACGAACAAGCTTTGAGCAGTGCATATCATTCTGAAGGAGCGAGCCAGGAATCATGAGTGTAATGAAGAGAATTGGCAGACTATTTGCCAAGCCGGAACAGCCAGTTCGTGAGAAGAGCATGCTGGACCTGAATCCGGGGGATATATGTGAGGTATCACTAGTTACCTATGAGGTTGTGGGAATTGTACGCAATCCTGGGCGGAATGCCACTATGCTGTCGCTTCAGGACGGTAACGAAATTCGCTATCTGCACATTGAGGAACGTGAAATTCTGCAGTATGCTTTATACGACCCCATTGACGGTCGTCTCGATAATCCGAATGAAGTGCCAACAACCATTGATTTGGATGATAGATCCTACCATCTTGAGGAAGAATATGCCGGTAACGTAATTATTAAGGGCAGAACTCCTTTCCGCCAAGGTGGAGAACAGCATGTATGGCAATTTCAGTCCGACGATTATCGCCTGTTAAGGATTGAATGGCAGGATGGAAGATTCATGCTTTATGAAGGAGATAAGACGATCTCCGGAGATGTCAAAGTCATCCGTGCCTCTTAGGAGTGATATATGTGAAGAAAGGGTCTTCTTTATATCTAAAGATAGCTCTGATTCTCAGCTTGGTAGTGTCATTATTAGCTGGCTGTGGTTCACCTAATGTTAAAGAGAACTACCCGCTGGAATCCGTGAACCGAAGCGGGAACTCGACCTCCTATGTCTACAGGGCAGCAGGGGAGAAGGTTCCGCAGGTTGCGGCTGGTCTGATTGCGGCGCAAGAGCCAGATCAGAAGTCGCCGGAGAATGAGGAGCGTATGTTCCTTGTGTACGACAAGGAATATTACCATCTTCAGAAGGATCCGGATAAGCCGGAAGATACACTTATTGAAGTGGACTCTGAAGAATATGTTCGCAGCAATTATGATTCAAGCTTTCTGCAGGGATATCTTACAGCTACGTTGATCGGAAGCCTGTTCGATTCCTTTGGGGGCCATGGTTCATACCGGGGATATTCAAGTAGGGATACTTATAAGCCGAAGCAGGACTATCATGCGCCTACCAAAGCTGACAAGAAAGCAGCTCCGCCGCTGACTGTGGACAAGAAAGGCACCATCACCAAACGTGGGGGCTCTGGATCGAGCAGTGGGAGTGTAGGCGGTGATACGCGTCGCTCAGGCACAGATTCAAGTAAGGGAAGCATTACGCGGAACAAGGACAGGGGAAGCTCGGGGTCTGGCTCGTATTCTTCACCAAAGAGGTCTATTACGAAGCCTAAGACTCGATCCGGTTCTGGGGGGATTACCCGAAGGAAGCGGTAGCTTGGTCTAATGTTCTTAACTCAATTCCGATTCCACATGGGAGCATGCACATAGCTGCATGCTTTTTATGTTATAAGGATTGCAATCAGGCAGGATTCAGCGATAACATGTATACATAATAAGACAGAACAGTTCAGGGGGGACAGATATGCATCAATCTTATTCATCTAACAAGCTGCACAGGAACGCTTTGCAAGTGGAGGAAGCACAAGCTACCATACAGTCCCACGTTCAGCTCGGGAGTTGTGAATATGTTAATCTATCTGAGGCTAAGGGACGGTATTTGGCTGAAGACATTAGAGCGCCACATCCTTATCCGCACTTTCGCCGTTCCGGAATGGATGGATTCGCGATAATAAGCAGGGATACCAAGGGGGCAACAAGTGAGAACCCAGTGTGGCTTGAGGTTGTGGACGAGATCCCAGCTGGATCACTACCGTCCGTTGCATTAGTACCGGGCACGGCTTCCCGAATTATGACAGGAGCTAAGGTTCCGGATGAAGCGGATGCTGTAGTTATGCTTGAAATGACAGAAAGTGTTATTAACCAGGGGAGAACTACAATTCAGGTGAAGAGGGAAATAGAGGCAGGCAAGAATGTGACTCCGGTAGGCCGGGAGCTTGAAGAAGGGGACATGATCCTTGAAAAAGGGACTTTTATCTCTACAGGCGAGATTTCTGTACTTGCTACATTCGGGGTTCATCAGGTTAGCGTGTATAAGCGGCCAACTGTGGCCATCTTCTCAACAGGTTCTGAGCTGCTGGGGATTGAGGAGGCCATTCAGGACGGCAAGATAAGGAATAGTAATACCTATATGCTGGCTAGTCAGGTTAGAGATGCGGGTGGTGAGCCGATTATACTTGATGCAATCCAGGATGACCTGCAGATTGCCAAGCGGCGGGTAGAGGAGGCATTTCAGCTCTATGATATTGTAGTAACTACGGGCGGTGTCTCTGTGGGTGACTTTGATATTATGGCTGATCTGGTTCAGAGCGGAGAGGTGGCGATGCTGTTCAATAAAGTAACGATGCGTCCGGGAAGTGTTACTACCGCTGCTGTCAAAGGGGATAAGCTGCTTTTTGCACTCTCCGGGAACCCGGGAGCCTGCTTCGTAGGATTTGAACTGTTCGTAAGGCCGGCACTCCGAATCATGCAGGGCAGCACACAACCATTCCTGACAGAGTTGAATGCGGTGCTAGGCAGCAAATATGACAAAATCAACAGCTTCACCCGCTTTGTCCGTGGAAGTCTGCGTGTTCTAGACGCTCAGCTTGTGGCTACACCAGCAAGCCTGGACGAATCCAATGTCATGATTACAATCAAGGATAGTGACTGCCTTATTGTTGTGCCTCCAGCTTCTGGTGTACTTAATCCGGGGGATAAAGTGCAAATATTAAGACTTCCGGGCAGCTCACTATGAAGTCAGCACCTGTCCCGGTATTTCAGATTGTAGGATATAAGAACACAGGCAAGACTCATCTGGTCTCAAGACTGACATCCTATTTCACCGCCAAAGGGCTGAGGGTTGCTGTAATCAAGCATGATCTGCATGAATTTGAAATGGATAAGGAGGGGACAGATACTTACCAGCACACGGCGGCAGGCGCGGCGGCGGTTGCGATAACTTCACCAACACGTACTGCTGTTCTGGAGGAGAAAGGAACGGCCTTGTCTGATCTGATCGCCCGATTCGCCGAATATGATCTTGTTCTGGTAGAAGGATTCAAGCAAGAGGCTTATCCCAAGCTACTCATTCTGCGTAATGAGAAAGACCTACAGCTGCTAAGTGAGCTTACGAACGTGAAGAAAGTTGCTGTCTGGCCTGAATTAATCTTCGACATGGAAGAGCAAGAAAATGCCCCAGAGTTGGTGGGAGGCCTGGAGCGATATGATATTGACGATACGCACGGAATTGCTACAGCAGTATCACTTCACTTCTCACTGTGAGGAGAAGACCCGGAAGTGCAGGGCATTATTGCCTTACACTTCTGAACGTCTTTCAATAGCATCAGACATGGTTTTGTCCGTTAGATGTGTATAGACTTCAGTGGTCTCAGTCGAGGCATGGCCAAGCTGCTCCTTGGTCTTGTAGATATCATTCTGCAGATAATAATCAGTGGCGAAGGAATGTCTCAGCTTGTGAACCGTTAAGTAAGGCTTGCCAAAACGGCTGGCATACTTAATAATCATCGCCTGGATCGCTCTCTTGGTCATGCGCTTGCCCTCCTGCCGGCCGTTGGGCAGGGCTACGAACAAAGCCTTCTCACGCTTAGGCGTCCGGTAGCGGGTACTGCGTATAGCTAAATAGGTCTGAAGCTCATCCTTGCTCTGCTCCCGGAAATAGACAGGAGTCTTAAAAGACTCGTCGTTATTACCCTTGCGATATACATACAGCAGCTTGTTAGCAGGATCAATATCGTCAATGTTCAGATTCACAACTTCGGATACCCGAAGACCCGAATTCAAGATGAGGCTTGCAATACAAGCGTCTCTCTCTTTGTTCAAATGATAATTATACAGCGCCTGTTTGTTATTCTCCACATCAACACCGTATCCTTCTAGTATATATCCGATGAACTCCAGGAGCTCATCCTCCTCAAGGATCTTGCCTTTGAGCTTGGCGGCAGTGTCTTTTGGCTTGTGGATTCGCTTAATCTCTACTTTGGCCATAATATTCCGCTTCAGAAGCGGGTAGAAGTCCTCATCCTCGGCAATCTGGCTTAAGTAATGGAATAGAGAACGTAAAGAAGACATTTTGCGGGACACGGTTACTTTGGAATTGTTCCCCTCTACACGGGTAGTTAAGTGCAGACGATAACCGACAATACTCTCCATTCGAAGCACTTCAAGCTCTTGAAGCGTGACGTCCCTATTATTCTCAGCAGCCGACAAGCCCTCCGCTCGCAGCCATCCGAAGAATTGCTCATAGTCCCGGATATATTCCAGCAGGGTGGAAGGGGATAAATCGGGCAGCTTGTAGTCAATGAACTGTTGAACATACCAGGGCATGTTCAGAACTCGTTCGTCCATTTTTTTGCGGTCGGAAATCTTCTGAATGTTCATTAAGTCAGCTCCTCTGTACCTGCACACCATTATAAAAGTCTACTCTTAATTATATCATACTAACGGGAACGGGAATGAGAACGCTCAGACTGAATTGTAGAAGGAGGCTCTGTGTATGCAAGTAGATTTGGTGCGTGCAGATTTTCATTTGAAAGAGAAGCTTCGTAATCTAATGCAGTTTTACATCTATGATTTTAGCGGTTATCTGGGTTTTGACATTGATGAGGAGACAGGTTCGTATCCCCCATATCCGAATTTTGATAAATATTGGGAGGGTAACGATAGCTATATACCGTATTTGTTCAAGGTAGGGTCATGCACGGCTGGATTCGCACTGATCGAGGCACTGAATGGGAAGAGAAGCGCTGACAGCTACATGACTGAATTTTTTGTTCTCAAAAAATACCGCAGGCAGGGTGTCGGGAGGTCAGCAGCTATACAGCTGTTCGAGAAATACAGAGGGAGATGGTTAGTCTCCCAGCTCAGCTCCAACGTTCCGGCACAAATCTTCTGGAGAACAATCATTAGAGATTACACGAGTGACGAATACGAAGAGGACATCAGCTTGGATCACCGCCAAATCTCCCAGCGGTTCACCAGCTAGTCTCAGTGATTACGAACACGAACTAACAAATATAACATATAAGGGCCGCCTAATATCGCGGTAATCAAGCCGCATGGAATTTCAACAGGTGCAAGAACAGTGCGTCCAACGAAATCGGATGCCAATACGATGAAGGCTCCGAGCAGGGCAGCGGTTGGAATCAGTACAGCGTGCTTCTCTCCAACCAGCTGTCTGGCAATATGGGGGGCCATCAAGCCTACGAAGCCGATGGTTCCTGCTGTAGCAACAGAGGAGCCTGCCAAGGCAACGGCGATGACCAAGATCCAGGTCCGGCTTGAGTGAATACGGCTGCCAAGCCCAGTTGAGGTCTGATCATCCAGACCCAGGATGTCCAGCTGCCGATAACATAACCAGGCAACAGGGAGGAAGATAATTACCCAAGGCAGATAGGGCCACAGCTGTTCCCAGCTTCGTCCATACAGACTCCCGGTCATCCAGATGGTGGCTTGATTCACAAGCCGGATGTTGCCCGAGGTCGTCACGATCGTGATGAACCCCTGGCAGATTGAGGCGATGCCGATGCCGACCAGCACCATGCGGATCGGTGAAAGTCCCTTTTTCCAAGCTAGAGTGTAACTAAGAAATGCAACCACAAGCGCACCTCCGAAGGCAGCGAACGGGAGCCAGTAAGAGGGGACTTGTAACCATACGATAAAAATTACAGCGAACAGCGCTGCACCGGCATTTAGCCCGATCACGCTGGGGGATGCAAGCGGATTGCGCGTTACACCCTGCAGCAGAGTTCCCGCGGCGGCAAGACAAGCCCCCACACCTACGGCAATCAGCGCCCGGGGAAGCCTGAGTGTGCGTACAATGATCTCATGATCAGGCTGCCCTATACCGAGAATTGACTTCGCTGTATTTAGAGGGGAGATGGCATACTCCCCTGTGCCTACCTGCAGTACGAACATCAGGAGGATCAGGAGCAGAAGGGCGAACTGAATTAATATTCCCCTGCGCATACTCATAGCCTCCACTCCTTTTGTCTTGCGAGATAGATGAAGAAAGGCGCCCCCATCATGACCGTCATCACTCCAGCCGATACCTCATCCGGATGAATAACAAGCTTGGCAGCTACATCGGCGAGCATTAGAAGGGCAGAACCCATCAGGATCGAGTGAACAACAATCCATCTGTAATCGGAACCAGCAATGGATCTTACGATATGCGGGACGGCAAGTCCGACAAATGCGATTGGACCAGCAATGGTCACGCAGCCTGCGGATAACAGAACAACTACAAAGAACAATATCTTTTTGGTGAAACGGGTGTTAGAGCCTATCCCCACAGCTACCTCTTCTCCAAGCTGCAGAGCATTCATCCGGCTTCCAAGGGCAAGAGCGATCAACAGTCCGAGTATAATTAAAGGTCCCCCGTAGATAAGATCCTGCAGCTCTTTCCCGGCAACCGATCCCGCGAGCCAGAAGCGGACCTCATCAATGGACTTCTCATTGAGAACAAGAACACCTTGAGTGAACGAAGCAAGCAGCAGCGAGACGGCTGTGCCGGCTACAATCAGCTTAAGAGGCGTCAATGGCTTGCCGCCTACACTGCTTAACACAAAAATAAATGAACCGGCACAAGCCGCCCCGGCTACTGCAAATATTTGATAGACCCAGATAGATGAGCCTGGCACTAGGAAGAAACCGATTACGATCGCTAGTGCTGCCCCGTTGTTAACCCCTAATATTTCAGGCGAAGCAAGCGGATTACGGGTTAATGCCTGCATACAGGCGCCCGAGGCTGCCAAGCCTGCACCTACACACAAGGCGATAAAAGCTCTCGGAACACGGATAGAAGAGACGACTTGATGAAGCTCTGTACTGCGGTCTCCCTGGATGGATGACCAGACGGTCCGGAAGTCAATGATTAGGGAACCGGTGGATAGATCCAACAGAAAAACAGCAATAACTGTAACTATCCCGAGCCCTAACAAAATCAACTGCTTAATCATGAACTTGCTCCCTCTTAAGAAAAATAATCCAAAATTGTAATTGACAAATAAATGCATAGGAATTTATACTGGTGCTTGTTGCAGGATAATGATAATCATTATCAATTAGCCTTGACATATATTATCAGAAGCGGGAGAGTGTTGTCAATGTTTAGAAGTAGAAAGAAGACTTTATGGTTAATAATGCTGGTTGTGCTGGCAGGAGCTTTATCCGCTTGTTCAACAAGCGGTTCAAAAGATACTGCTGTAAAAACTTCAGGTGAGCCTGCCAAGACGGCAGATACGGCAAAAGAAATAGTTATCAATCACGCTATGGGAAAAGAAACTCTAAAGGGAGTTCCACAGCGGGTGGTTGTTCTTGACAATGGGGCACTGGATAACTTGCTGGCCCTTGGGGTCAAACCGGTTGGAGCCCCGACCGTCCAGCTGGAGGATCCATATCCAGCCTATCTGAAATCACAGGCGGAAGGGATTACAAATATCGGTACCATCGATGAGCCCAATCTGGAGACGATTGCCTCTCTGAAACCGGATCTTATTCTTGGTAGTAAAGATACGCATGAGAAAATTTACGATAAGCTGAAGCAATTTGCTCCTACCGTATATGTAGAATCTTTGGGTTACACGTGGAAAGACAATTTGAAACTGCAAGCTTCCGCGCTGGGTAAGGAAGCAGAGGCAGACAAACTGTTAAGCGCCTATACCGAACGGCTACAGCAGTTCAAGGAGCAAATGGGTGACAAGCTCGCAACGACCACCGTATCTGTGCTGCGTCCGCGTACAGACCATGTGCGTATTTACTTAAGACAGTCCTTCAGCGGAGTTATTGTTGAAGATGCCGGTCTGAAACGCCCTGCGGCCCAGCAGGCTGATGAGTTCGCAAGTAAAGCTA
This sequence comes from Paenibacillus sp. YPG26, assembly GCF_023704175.1. NCBI lineage: Bacteria > Bacillati > Bacillota > Bacilli > Caryophanales > Paenibacillaceae > Paenibacillus > Paenibacillus sp. YPG26. Next base: position 2,002,781 of record NZ_CP084530.1, read on the forward strand.
CCGAAGAACAGGTTGCGGATATGGATGGAGATGTGATTCTTTGGTTCAGCCGTGATACTGACAATCTGCTCGAGGGCAAACTGGCCAATAATCCTTTGTGGAAGAATCTTAAGGCTGTGAAAGAAAAGAAAGTATTTGAAGTGGATGCTGAGCTTTGGTTAAGCGGGCTTGGTTATCAGGCAGCCAACTTGGTTGTTGACGATCTGTTCAAAATCTTTGTTCCAAGTAAATAAAGATAGACCAGCTGGGGGGCTGACAGTTGAAAGACTGCCAAGTCCCTTTTTGCATGGAAATTAATCTATTTCTATTCATAATGGAGGGAAATGATGACAAGAAGACAGCGGCTGATTGTTGAGAGTCTTAGGAGAACCCAGGAAGAACAGAGTTTGATGGATGAACTGCAGAGATTGATTCTGGAGAAGCTCAGTTCAACAGATGGGCATGCGTCAATCCATATCATCTGGGATCATGAGGAACAGGAGGAGGGACAGCAGGTACCTTTTCAGGCTGCTAACGGTCCGAATTCACAGACTACTACCGTCCCTCTCAGTATGAGACAGATGGAGATTGCCCGTCTAGTGTGTTCACACTATTCGGTACGCCGAATTGCTGCCGCACTGCATATCTCGGAAAACACAGTCAAGAAGCATATCCAAAACATAAAAAAAACACTGGAAATAAATGAAAGCGGTTCAGATTTCGTCTACGAGTTAAGAAATAAGCTCGGCTCCGTACTCCTTTTAGATAACTAAAATAACTCAATTGTATTATTTACAGTCCAATCCGGTGCATGTACGATAAAGAAGTACAATTGATAATGATAATCAATATCAACAATATACCCACATTGGTTATTTGAAGGGAGGAACAGTTCATGATCGAACTCAAGGAGTCTCGAGTTATAGAGTCCCTAACGGATTGTATCGGACATACGCCGCTGCTCAGGCTGAACCGGTTGTTCCCGGGGGATCAGGTCCAGGTCTACGGGAAGCTTGAATTCATGAACCCTGGCGGCAGCATGAAGGACCGGCCTGCACGCTTTATTCTGGAGGAGGCATTACGGAGCGGCGTCATCAACCAGGACAGTCATATCATTGAGAGTACATCCGGTAATTTAGGCATAGCACTGGCTATGATGGGCCGGATATATGGGTTGACGGTCACTTGTGTAGTTGATCCGAACATTAGCCAGACGAACCTGAAGATCATGAGGCAGATGGGGGCTAACATTGAGATGGTCACCGATAAGGATGAGCACGGTGGCTATTTAAATACACGAATTGCTGCGGTCAAGCAGTTGCTGCATACGATTCCCGGCGGGTACTGGATTAATCAGTATGCGAACGAGTCTAACTGGAAGGCGCATTATCACGGCGCTGGGGACGAGATTGCCAAGCAGCTGGATCAGCTGGATATCTTGATAGCCGGCATAAGTACATCAGGAAGCATCATGGGTACAAGCCGGAGACTTCGGGAGAAATTCCCTAGATTGAAAGTGATAGGCGTGGATGCCGTAGGATCCGTGATTTTTGGCGGGCCAAAAGGCAGGAGAGAGCTACCAGGCATTGGGGCAAGCCGGGTACCGGAGCTGCTGAACCGTGCGGAAATTGACAGAGTCATTCATGTAAATGATTATGAGTCTGCCATGGCTTGCCGGGAGTTGGTTCAGACTGAAGGGATATTTGCCGGGGGCTCTTCAGGCTCAGTGATTGCGGCGATTCAGAAGCTGCTTCCTGAGCTTCAGGGCACAGTGCGAATTGCTACGCTCTTGCCGGATCGCGGTGATCGTTACATGGACCTGGTGTACGACGATGAGTGGTTGAGTACTGTTAAGGAAAGGGTGAGCAGAGAGTGTTAATCAGTCAAGAGCAGCATACACCCTCCGTGCTATATTTAAGCCGCAGACAGGTTGCGGAAGCAGGGGGAGAATCGCCGGAATTTTTTGCAAAGGCCATAGAAGAAGTCTTGGAGCTGCATGCTCTGGGCAAATTCGTTCAGCCGTTGAAGCCATATCTGCGAGTGAAAGGAGAGGACGGTGAACTTGGACATATTGCGGACCGGATTATTGCCATGCCTTCTTATGTGGGGGGAGATCTCCAAATCTCAGGCTTGAAATGGATTGGCAGCAAGCATGATAACCCTGCGACTCGGGGATTGGAGCGTGCGAGCGGCATGATTGTACTCAACGATCCGCAGACGAACTATCCTATAGCGATCATGGAGGCTGCGCTGATTAGTAGTATGCGGACAGCAGCAGTTACAAGTGTAGGAATAAAGTATTTGGCCAGACCAAACTTCACGGATGTGGCGATCATTGGCTGCGGCGTGATTGGACAGCGTCAGCTTGAGAGTGTGGTTCAGCTGTATTCCCAAGTGGAGCGGATTCACTTGTACGATGTTCATGCAGAGAGTGCGAATAGGCTCGCCGAAAGCATGAACACAGCGTATCCTCATCTCACTTGCCGAAGCTGCGAATCTGCTGAAGCCGCGGTACGCAGCGGAGATATCGTAATTCCCTGTACGGTGACAGATCAGCCTTATATTCAATATAGTTGGCTGAAGAAAGGCTGCTTTGTCAGCAATGTATCCATCATGGATCTTCATAAGGATGTATTTACAGGTGCGGATAAAGTGGTTGTGGACGACTGGGAACAATCCAATAGAGAGAAGAAGATAATCAATCAGCTTGTATTGGAAGGTACCTTCTCTAGAGAGAAGCTGCACGCTGAGCTTGGAGAAATTGTGGCCGGAATCAAGGCAGGACGTGAGCATGAGGATGAGATTATCGTCCTGAATCCGATGGGTATGGCAATTGAAGATATTTCATGTGCGTACCGGATTTATGAACAAGCGATTGCCAGAGGGATAGGAGTTACTCTCTCTTTATATGAGTAAGAGAAAAGGAACAGAAGCAAGGCAGAGCGGGAACATATCTGCCAGTATGCGATGGCCGTTATGGAAGCGGAATCTCGCTGTATTATGGATGGGTCAATTTGCAGTCACGCTCGGACTGACCGGTACAACCCCTTTCATGCTGTTCCACATAGAAAGACTGGCCACTGGATCGGAAGGTTCGATTATGCTGTGGACCTCGATCGCACTGGCCGGACCGTCGGTAACCTACATGCTTACGACCCCGTTATGGGGTAAGCTTGGTGACCGTGTCAGCCGCAAATGGATGTTCGTTAGAGCTCTGGTGGCTCTCGGAATTTGTATGCTTGGGATGGCCTGGGCGCCGACGATACTAGTGTTCGTTATTTTTCGACTGCTGCAGGGAGGGTTAGGAGGCATCTACGATGCAGCAATCGCGATGATTGCTGTTACTGTGCCTCCGGACCGGAAAGGCGAAGCGATTGGCCGCTACCAGCAAGCGGTCATCGCAGGCGGACTCACAGGCCCGCTTATCGGAGGATTGGCGATGGGGTGGATCGGCAGCAATATGTTCCTGACGGCAGCCGCACTGATTACTCTGGCCTGTAGTGTATTGGCCTGGAGCGTGCTAAGCGATCCTCCTAAGTCCCGTGTGAATTCCGTTCTTGGCGCGGACCAGACAGTGAATGAGGCTACTGATCATAAGAATAGTGATGAGAAAGGGACAGGTTCGAAACCGAACGGCGTGTGGGCTAGCATCCTTTTGTTCTCCAAACATTCGGAGATGAGATATTTGCTGACAGCAGGCATCCTGTCCAAGTGCGCAGGTACAGCCCTGGTGGCTATATATCCTCTGTTCATAAGAGAGCATTATACGAGTGGCCCTTCGGCGGCCAATATGATAGGCATGCTTGAAGCCGCTACAGGAATAGGAGCACTTTACGGAGCCGGGAAATGGAGTAGAGAAGGGGATCGCAAGGACCCTGTACTTCTAATCCTGATTGCTCTATGTCTTAGCGGAATCGTTGTACTCCTTCAAGCAAGCACGCCGGCTTTTGCCGTTCTAATTGTACTTAAGCTTGCGCAGGGTTACGTATTCAGTGCAGTGATCCCCCTGGTACTCCGCTCAATCCTTCAGCATTCGGCTGAAGGCAGACAGGGAGTGAATATCGGCACAGCCAACAGTCTGCTGGTTACCGGTCAATTGGCGGGATCCTTCATGCCGCAGGCACTCCATATCTTCCCTGGCCTATTGTTAGGTATAGGAGGAATTGGAATACTTCCGCTCATCGGTGCAGCTGTAGTTAGCATCCTGCCTATCAAAAAGAAGTACACGGAGAGGAGAATTCAAAAGAGATATGAGCATCAAACAAGAAGTGATGTCCGATGAAATGTTATCACAGCAATTAGCGGAGCAGAGTGCGTTAACGCGGCTTCTCAACGCTTATTTGCGAGAGGTACATGGTACCCCGGTGACTGGAAATAGGTTGGAGTTAGAACTGCCATTTACACGGCGAATGATGCTTCTGGAGTTCAGCCACATTTCTGCCGGGGGCCATCACAGGTACGTCTTTCCTTTAACAGGCAGAGACGCGAATGAAGAGAGAGAGGTCTATTCACTTAATTCACGTAATGCCATTGAGTGGCTGTTGGCAGAAGTGGGTGCTTCCGACTCGGACACCTTGACGGCAGTAGGCAGAATTGCAGATCTCCGCAATCAAATTTATAACAGTATAGACAAGACCACATTCTATGTTCTCCAGCGGTTACAACACGATCAACAGCAGTCACCAGGGGGAGCAGTGGAATATCAGAATTATTCCGTCCTTCGTTCAGAGCAATCCTTGCTCTTCGGCCATCCCTTTCATCCTACTCCCAAGAGCTCGGAAGGCTTCACAGAGGATGATCTGCGCCGCTATGCGCCAGAAATGCACGCTTCATTCCAACTAACCTGGTTCGCGGTTCATCCCGAATTGTTCCGTGAGGAGTGGTTAGAGGGGAGTGCTCTAAAGTCAGATTGGCAGAATGAAGAAGACAAGCGGCAGGAGGAGATTAAGGCTCTTTATCAATTACATGGACGTAATGCTGAAGATACAGCAGCGCTCACTTCTTATCGGTTGCTGCCCACTCATCCATGGCAATCTGAATACTTGTTACAGCAGGCTAAGGTCCGCAGCTGGATACAGAGCGGTAAGCTGAAATTTCTAGGGAGTCTTGGGCCAGAGCAGTATCCAACTTCCTCTGTAAGAACAGTCTGGTCGCCGGAGCAATCATTCTACTTGAAGCTGCCAATACATGTGCGAATAACGAATTTTATTCGTACGAACAATGAGGAACAGTACAAACGGTCGTTGGATGCGGCACGGATCTGGGCGGCGGTGGAGCCTGCATTTCTTTATCCTGGGTTCGGTATTCTGCAGGAGCATGGCATGGTCTCTTTGTCAGACAGCACGCTTTCAGAGGAGTTCACCGTATTAGTGCGTGCTTCTCTTCCAGGTGCTCAGTCACGCGATGAAGCTTGGCATGTAGCCGCATCCTTGCTTGAAGATGAGCTGTCAGCGCCTGAATACCTTCCACTTTCAAGGATAACAGCCCTTGAGTGGATTAAAGGTTATGTTGATGTCTATGTAATTCCTATACTCCAGCTGTATGCGGAGTATGGAATCAGTCTGGAAGCCCATGTACAGAATACACTGATTAGAATACAGAGTGGGGTTCCAACCGGATGTTACGTCCGTGATTTAGAAGGGGTAAGCGTGTGCAGGAACAAGGCAGAGGAATCAGGCTGGGTTAATCACACGATCGGAGAGGATAGTCCTGTACTCAGTGACTCAGAAGAGACATGGAAGCGATGGTTATATTACAACGTGACCAATCACTTGAGTCACATGGTTGCTGCTGTATCCCGGTCATCACACACAGAAGAAAGAGAGCTGTGGAGAGAGACAGCACAGGCCTTGTCTACGCAGGCTGAGAATAGAGTTCCCTCACTGCAAGCATGGATTAACCGTTTGATAGACACACCTGCTCTTCCGGCAAAAGCAAATCTGATCAGCCGCTTCCATCAGCATGGCGAGCAGCCCCTTTATGTAGACATTCCGAATCCGCTGCACGGATCCTATAACAAGAAGGTGAGTCAATGACGAAGCAGTGGATAGACAAGTGGACAGCACAATGCTCAGTAGAGGAGATGGAACCCTACAGGCGCCGGGTGCTGCGGCAGCTGATGGAATCCATGGTGCATGAAGGGATTATACGTGTTGAAGCTGCTGATCCTACTGGGTCCAGGGAAGAGGATCAGGACAAGCTGGAGTACCGGATAATAGGACAGAACGTGGATGGACAGGACGTATTGTATACATTTCAAGCAAGAGACACAGGGAGCTTTGGACGTGTTCGGATTGTGTCACCGATCTATCGAAGTGAGCCGGGCTTGGAGTCCCGGAGAGTGGAAGTAAGCTCAACTGCTCAGCTCCTGCAGGAATTGAGAGCACATTATCCAGATACCACAACTGAACGTTTATCCGGATTTGCACTTGAACTTGAACGAACTCTTGTGAACGATGCCTTCCACTATGCGTGGACACGGCAGGGTGCAGAGAGCGCTACGGCAGACGGAACAAGTCAGAAGCCAGGCTCATTAACGGAATGGGAAGCTTCTACGAGTACAGGGCATCCTTATCATCCGAGCTACAAGTCGCGTATTGGTTTCTCCCTGGAGGATCATCTGTCGTACGCCCCCGAATTCGGTCCGAGCTTCAGCTTATTTTGGGTTGCTGTCCATCGGTCCTATGCTGAGTCGCATACGTTGACTTCTTTGAATTACGAAGACTACATTGATGAGCTGCTTGGGGATGACCGTCAAAGGCTGTTTGAAGACAAACTTGCTTCCTACGGCGCTGAATTGAACAATTATCTCCTGATGCCTGTTCATCCATGGCAGTGGAAGCATAAGCTCACCATGGACGCCGGTGAGCTGATTAGAAGCAGAATTATCATTCCACTAGGTAATGATGAGGACTATTATCAGCCGCTTCAATCGATCCGTACTTTAGCAAATGTGACAAGTCCGGCTAAGCCTTACGTGAAAACCTCCATACAAATCATGAACACCTCCGCACTTCGGGTAATCGGTATACATCATATCCGTAATGCTCCCGCCATCTCAGAATGGCTGAATCAGCTGCTGAAGGACGATGTGTATTTAAGAGAGAGATGTGGAGTAGTTATATTGCGGGAGACAGCCTCGGCTGCGCTTCGGTATGATCTTCTTCCCGAGCCATTATCCAGATTGCTGGAGGGTTCCATGAGTGCTGTGTATCGCGAAAGTCTAGAGCCGCTGCTGCAAGCGGGTGAAGAAGCCGTTCCTTATACGTTAGTTACCCACCTTAGCGACAAGGTGCCGGAGATAGATGCATGGATAGACCAGTATGGGGTTGAGGAATGGGTCAAGCGTCTGCTAGAGGTAACGATGTACCCTATGCTTCACCTCCTGTATGCCTATGGCGTTGGACTGGAATCTCACGGGCAGAATATGATCCTCATCCATAGGAATGGTTGGCCAGAGCGAATTGCATTGCGTGACCTGCCAGGCGGAATTAGATGTCTTGACAAGCAGCAATTGTATAAGAATCGTCTGCCTCTGCCTACGCTTGCGCTCAAGCCTGGAGAGAGCGGTCATCCGATCCTGACGGATACAGCCGAGGATGTCCGGGACTTCTGGGTAGATGCTTTCCTGCATATTCAGCTGTATGAGATAGCTGTATTCCTGACAGAGCAGTACGGTTGTACGGAGAAGAAGTTCTGGAGTATGGTGGGGGCTGCAGTTAAGAACTATCAGAGTTTTTTCCCCCAACTGCAAGAACAATTTGACCTGTTCGATCTCTCCGTGGAGACATTTCAGGTCGGTCAGCTAACTGCCCGCAAAATATATGGCGAAGGCGAAGGAAGAGAGCACACCGTGCCCAATCCTCTTCATGCTGTACTAACTCCGCAGATCATCACAACAAAGGGAGGAGGTTAATCATTATGAATGAGCTAGTCTTGACGGAAGATTGGACCCGGGCAGCAAAGTCCTGGATACAAGGATATGAGAAGAGGGACACTGGCGAGCTTTTGTGTGCATTTGTGTATGATCTCGAGTCGCTGAGGAAGCATGCCAGAGATGTAGTTCAAGCTCTTCCTGATTATTGCCGGATGTATTATGCCATGAAGGCAAATAGCGAAGAGCCGATATTGAACACCATTTACCCGTATGTAACCGGGTTCGAGACGGCCTCGATTGGAGAGATAAGAAAGGCCAGAGCAGTGAGCGCGGATGTTCCGATTATCTTCGGCGGGCCCGGCAAGACCGATGAAGAGCTGCGGGAAGCGGTTCTGCTAAATGTTGAACGTATTCACGTAGAGAGCCTGCATGAATTAAGGCGTCTGATTCATCTCACCGAAAGATCAGGAACTGAAGTCACCGTATTGCTTCGCGTTAATATTAGTATGGATCGTGATCTCCCGGAAGCAACCCTGCAGATGGGAGGGAGGCCGACGCAGTTCGGTATGGAGGCAGGGAGTCTGAATGAAGCGGCCCGGCTTCTTAAGGGCGCCAGGTATGTGCGCATGGCAGGATTCCATCTTCATACCGTCTCCAATCAGATGGATGCGGATGAGCATCTTGCGTTGATCGACCGTTATATTAACACAGTAGAGTCCTGGATGCCTATGTTCAAGCTGGACCGCCTTATTCTAAATGCGGGAGGCGGGATTGGAGTCAATTACGCAGATTTGGATAAGCAGTTCGACTGGCAGAGATTCACGGAGGGACTACATCAACTAGGGCAAAGCAATCAGCTTATCACAAGCGGTAGGCTTGTAATGAACTTTGAATGTGGAAGATATTTGGCAGCTTTCTGTGGTACCTATGTAACGGAAGTCATTGATGTGAAGCATAATCATGGCAAAACGTATGTCATCGTGCGAGGCGGAACACAGCATTTCCGGCTTCCCGTATCCTGGAAGCATAATCATCCTTTCGAGATCCTGGAGCAAGACAGGTGGGATTATCCTTTCCCACGTCCAACCGCAGCGGATGCTCCTGTCACAGTTGTCGGGCAGCTGTGCACGCCCAAGGATGTATTTGCAGATCACGTTCATTTACCAAAAGTCCGGAGTGGAGACTTGCTGCTATTTATACTTGCGGGCGCTTACGGATGGGCGATCTCCCACCACGACTTTCTAAGTCATCCGCATCCCCAATTGGTGTATATTTAGCACAAATTCAAGCACGGGACAGTTACTCCTACGGAGGGCTGTCCTTTTTGTGTTGGTTCAGATCTTCGATAGATGTACGAGAACGAAAGAAGTGAGTAAGAACAACTGCATATTTCAACATATGAAAAATTCACAATACAAACCATAAATTATCTAGTTACCATCACCCTAAACAATACAGCTCCTATACCTTGCTCATCTAGAAATGTTTAAACAACGGAGTAAAAAGAAAGTATAAATAATATTAATTATGTAAACTTCAATCATTGGCTCCACACTTTATTGTTGATTTTTAACTGAATTTAATCTGATTTTAAAGTTCAGGAAGCGCTTGTTTTAATCTGGGGCAAGTATGATCAAGGCATATGAACGATACTATTAGGAGGATAATATGAGACCTTATGAAGTTATTTTGCTTATCTCTTGTTTGGCACTGTTTCATTACTTGATATTTTTTAGGAAGCCGCGGAAAAGGATAGGAACAGTCTTTGCTCTGGCAATCCTGATCGCATTATTCCTCCAGCTAGGCTTGGAAGGGTACAGGTGGCAAATGCTGCCCATCTACATCACCGCTTGTATATACATATGGATAAGCTTAAAGCGAAGCTGGAGTACAAAAGTGCAAGAAGCTAAACCCAAGCTTAGGCTGTTGAGAATGAGTATGTATGTTATATCTGTGCTTGCCCTTGGTATTTCTACCCTGGCATCGGTGTATTTGCCTGTTGTCCAGCTGCCGGAACCCTCAGGAAGCTACGCAGTGGGCACTAGAACCCTTCATTTTACTGATACCGAAAGAGAAGAAATATTTACAGAACGTTCAGAGGATAAAAGAGAACTTATGGTTCAAATCTGGTATCCCTCAGTTCATCAGCAAGGAGATAAATCAGCACCAATCTTCCCGGAGAATAATGAAATTTTCCGGAAATATATTCATGCTTACGCTTCTTATTTAAGGCTTCCTGATTTCGTTCTCGATTATTGGAAGTATTTCAGAACTAATTCTATTGAGAATTCGAATATACTGCGTTCTTCCCAGTCTTATCCTCTAATCATTCTCTCGCATGGCGAAGGTACGGGACGAATTCTGCATATCTCTCAGGCAGAGAATCTTGCCAGCCATGGATATGTCGTAGCAGCGATAGACCATACCTACAGTACAACAGCTACGGCTTTTCCGGATGGAAGAGTAACCTTACATGACCGAGTAAATACGGAAGAAGATAAGTTTCTCGCATTTGCCAAAGAGACGGGCAAGGTGTGGAATAGCGATATGAACTATGTGATCAGCCGGTTGGAACGAATGAATTCAGGTGAGGAGATCAGCTTTCTTAAGAGCATGCTGGATATGAAGAACATTGGAATCATGGGGCACTCTTTTGGGGGAGCAACAGCTTTTCACGAGGTGCAATTTAATCCCAAGGTCAAAGCAGGTTTGAATATGGATGGAACCCTATATAACCTTAGTCTGCCGAACGGTCCACTTAAGCCGTTCATGATCCTGAGAGCAGAGGATTTCAACACATGGACCACCAAGTATAAGCAAGGCGCTATTCAAGATCCACAGCTGAACAAAATGATCTCTTCTGAGCTTCAAGTGATGAATCAGATAGTCAAGAGCGGAGGGGATATCATGTATATACAAGGAACTTCACATTATAACTATACAGATCTCCAACTATATTCCAAGCTTATACAGCTTACAGGGATGACCGGAAATATAGATCGTTACAGAAGCGCAAAAATCGTGAACGAATATGTATTGAACTTCTTTGACAGGCAACTCAAAGGGACAGGCGGAGACCTATTGAATGATTTTTACTCCACGTATCCTGAAGTGAAAATGATGAAGAGCAGCGATTTAAGTAAGTAAACACAATATTAATATTACAATGCCTGAAAAATTCACACTAAAAAACAATACTGAACCTAGCTACATTATCTATCCCACATTCAAATACTTATCTAGCTTTGAACACCAAAGTAGAAAGAGTCCATCTAGGGTCATAATATTTATTATGTTAACCAATACTATTTGCCTGCCATAGCCTTGGTCACAAGTGCCCCACGCAACAGCTGATGTGTGTGAACTGGACAAATACACTAGGACAGAGATGGTCAATGTGGATTTGCAGAAATTACTCACTAGTTTTCATTATTCAAATTCATATTCGGTCAATGATCAGGAAGTGGACGATTCGTAAACATACAACAGCGGCTAAGTAGCCACGGTTCATATTATTTGTAGCATTCTATGCAAAACAGCGTATAATATATGTTATACGCTGTTTTTGATAGAATGAAATAAGATTATTTCCTATGACCTATTGGTCTTAATAATTGGAATCTATTTAGGCACTAAATCCCTACATAGCTCAACAATTCACAGCGTCCTGCCCATCGTTATGTTAAAATAAATGCCGGTACGAAGGAGTGAATCAGCTTGCAAGACACTACCCAGGAATTATATGCTGATGAGCTGGAAGCTTTTCTGATATGGATGAAAGATGCTGGTTACACCAGTCATACACAGAAATCCTATCTCAGTGATGTTCATGAGTTTCTGGGCTCATTAAATGGCAAACCCGTAGGTTTAATCAAAAAGTTTCATGTTGTCGCTTTTTTGTCTGCGGTACGTGAACGGGGAGTCAGTGACTCCACACGGAATCGCAAGCATGCTTCGGTGAATTGTTTTTTTAAGGCATTGATTGAACTCGAGCTGTATTCCGATAATCCGGCTGCGGGCATCAAGAAATCAAAAATGGACAAGAACCGTGCACCCGTATTCCTCGATGAGGCGGACTTGAGCAAGTTCCTGCAATCTGTTAATGGCAAACACAGGCTTCGGAACATGGCTATATTTCTGCTAATGGCCTACATGGGGCTTAGGGTTGGAGAGGTTCATGCTTTGAACCTTGCCGATTTCAACCCGCAAAGGAAGCTGCTTAGTGTATACGGTAAGGGCCGCAAGTGGCGTTCGATTCCTATTCCAGAGGCTGTTAATGAGATTCTCGAGCAAGCTATTGAAGAACGTCTCAGTCCTTGGCGCGCCAAAGAGACGGCAATGTTTATCTCGCAGAAAGGAAGAAGGCTGTCTATTCGCTGTATACAGCAGGTTGCGGCGGATACTTTTGAGCGATTTCAGAATGAGGTTCCTCCTGATCGAAGAGCTGCTTATTCAAGCCATAAGCTTAGGCATTCATTTGCCACCATGCTGCTGCGAAAAGGCGCGGATCTAAGAACCGTGCAAGAACTGCTTGGTCATTCCTCCATTCAGACCACCACGATTTATACGCATATTACAAATCGGGAGAAAGAGGAGGCCGTTGGCCGGTTAGAAATTCAAATCCCGATTTTAGATAGTTAACTTAATTTTTATTATGTAAACCTACACTATATATTTACTAATTTTCACTAGCAAAGGGGTCCATACATGCAGTTCTCAATCCAATTCTTGTCCTTCTTCGTCATTCAAGTCGAGGGCAGCGAATCTCAAGGCACAAGATCATACAAACACTATCAAACGTTGGATGGATATGAATATATCGATAGCGAGATTAAGAAGTTCCTCGACGGGGAGTTCACCCGCATCGCCAAACGAAAGGTAGAGAAGAATCCCTCTGCTGAGCAGGCCCCTACCAAAATAGGTACCTTCATCGTAGAGCCCGGTCATGAGCTCGATAGCAATCCGAACTTTAATCTGTTCACACGCCTCCGGGCAGCTGAAGAGAAAGAAGACTTCAAGAATGCATGTGATGATCTGATGCGGAGTTATCTGGATACTAGCGCTGTACGCGGAGGAGCCATGATTATCGTACAGGCTGAGCTGGCTACCCATTCAGATACTCCTATTATTTTCTTGCTCAAGTGCGATTTCGAACAAAAGATTGCCCGGATTTCAGACGAGAAGAGCCTCGTGAATCAGGTGGAAATGGCCATAAGTGCCCGTAATATGAAATCTATTCAATATCCTTATATGCCAGAAGAGGGCATGTTCGAGGAATGGGAGCTTAAGATTCACCAATCTTCTCATGCCCGTTACTTTGAGGATTTTTTAAAGTTCGTGACCTACGAACAATCAATTCCAGAGATCGTGAATGATCACGTTATGAATTTTGTCCAAGATTATGTGGAGACCAAGTGGCCGGATGAGACTCACGAAGAACGCCAACATGTGGAGAGAGAACTGGAGTTCTGGGCAGCAAGCGAGAAGAGGGATATCCAGGAGAAATGGGAACCTGAAGCCGTCGTAGAAGCAGCCGAAAGAATCATTGAGATCAAACCCGAAATCGAGTTGAAATTCCGTATCGGAGACACCATGGTACGGGGACGGCTTGCTGACTTTGGAGATAACATTCACATCGCGAAAGTGAACGGCAGATACGCAGTTATCCTGGAAGGTGATTCATTCGTATTCGACAAAGGCTTCTCCCCTGTGGAACTGCTTCAGCCTGAATCTTTCGAGGTAGTAGCTGAGCGCATCATACAGAAGAAAACCGAAGAACCCGAAGAATATCCGTTCTAAAAGCGCAAAATACCATATAATTAATAATATTAATAATAATCATTAATGCTATTAATTACCTCTGAGAAGCCTTACTCCTTAAGGATTTTTCTATCCATTGGGATTTTTTTCATAAAAAAATATTGACTATTTTCTTCCATCCTGCATATAATAGCTTCAACCTCAGAAACATCGGCATTGAAGAGGATCTGGACCGGGCGATTATGTTGCAGAGAGTGGGGAGCATGCTGAAATCTCCACCATAATTCCGATTCCATCTCACCTTGGAGCTGCTGTTCCCATCATGGATATTCCATCAAGAACAGCCGGGCTGCACCCGTTACCGTGCGAAAGCTAATCGAAGTTTAGCTTTCATGAGACAGCTAGACCTAACAGGCCGCTGTGAACATGGGTGGTACCACGGAAGATAACCCCTTTCGTCCCTGATTGCAATTTAGAATTGCATGGGATGAATGGGGTTTTATTTATTTTTATAACATACAACAATGCAATGACAAGGAGCAGGCATACGGGCCCTTAAGTCCAGAGAGCGATGAGATTGCTGGAATCATCGTCTTAAACCCGAAGCCAACTCGCCTTGGAGCAGCTCTTCTGAAGCTTGTACTCGGGTCAGAATAGGAAGAGCCGGTTGGCACCCGATATACGTGCTGGATCACAGCATTACGCTATGATCTACTGAGACGGCAGAGCTGAACGCTTTGCCGTGAATCAGGGTGGTACCGCGGAAGAAGAATCCTCTTTCGCCCCTGTTGCCGATGTGCAGCAGGGGCGAAAGAGGTTTTTTTCATATAAAAAAAACGAAAAGGTGGAATGATGATGCGCAAAATCTATGTATTGGACACGACGCTCAGAGATGGAGAACAATCACCAGGAGTCAGCTTATCTTCACAGGAGAAGGTTGAGATCGCTCTTCAGCTTCAGCGCCTGGGTATTGACCGCATTGAAGCTGGATTCCCCATTACTTCAAGGGGGGAAGTTACGAGTGTGCAGGAAGTTGCCAAGGTCATTACCAACGCTACCGTAGTAGCATTCTCACGATCCAGAGAGCAGGATATTGATGCCGCAAGAGAAGCGCTGAAGCATGCGGTTGATCCTTGTCTGCACCTGTTCCTGGCCACCTCACCTATTCACCGGGAATACAAACTTCGGATGGATAAGAGCAAGGTGCTGGACACTCTTGAGGCAGCGATCCGATATGGCCGGAAATACTTCGATAAGGTGGAATTCTCAGCTGAGGATGCCAGCCGTACAGAAATCGAGTTCTTATGTGAAGTTACAGACCGGGCGATTCGGGCAGGGGCTACCGTCGTTAATCTTCCGGATACTGTGGGATTCGCCACTCCGGAGCAGTTCGGACGTATTTTCAAGACCGTGAAGGAGAAGGTCAGCGGAATTGAACGGATTCAGCTCAGCACACACTGTCATGATGATCTGGGTATGGCGACGGCGAACACGCTTGCGGCCATTGAAGGCGGCGTGGACCAGATCGAAGGAACAATTAACGGAATAGGGGAGCGTGCAGGGAATACGGCAATTGAAGAAGTGGCGCTTGCGCTAGAGACCCGGGGTGACCACTATGGAGGCGCCAAAACTTCTCTGGTACTAAGCGAAATCTATCGTACCAGCCGGCTTGTGAGCAAGCTGACAGGCATGACGGTGCCCGGTAACAAAGCCATAGTGGGAGCCAATGCATTTGCCCACGAATCGGGGATTCATCAGGACGGCATGCTGAAGAACCGCGCCACCTATGAGATTATTAGTCCCGAGACGATCGGAATCAGATCAAGCAAGCTGGTGCTTGGCAAGCATTCGGGCAGACACGCCTTCAAGGAGCGCTTGATTGATCTCGGTTACACGCTTGATGAGGAACGTTTAAATATTGCTTTTGCCAAATTCAAAGACTTGGCTGACCGCAAGAAAGAGGTCCTTACAGAAGATATCCGGGCTATCATGGACGAGAACGTTACGGAAGGTCCCGTTCCTTATAAGCTGGACAGTATTCAGGTATCCTATGGCAATCACTCTCTGCCCACGGCTGCGATTCGGATAGTCAGGGAGGATGGCAGCACGGTGGAGGAGGCATCCATAGGCAACGGTTCCGTAGATGCTGTATACCGCGCGATTGACAAGGCCACTGGACTGCATTCCCAGCTTGAGGATTACAAGATACATTCCGTAACTCAGGGCACCGATGCATTAGGAGAGGTTCATGTTGTGCTTCAGATGGAGGATATATCGGCAACAGGAAGAGGAATCAGTACGGATATTATCGAAGCTAGCGCCAAAGCATATCTGGATGCCTTGAACAGATTGGCAGTACGAACTCAAGATCCCGAGCGGGAAGGGAACATATCGATTCAATAAACATTTACTTAACAGCTCTATGTTCAGGCTATATAAAAACAGACGGAACGCCAAAGCGCTCCGTCTACTGCCTGTTATTACAGTTCAAGCTTCTCAATCTCGGATTTGAGTTTGTTCGCCGAGGCGCGAAGTTGCTCCAATTCTTGATCGCTCAGGTTCAGATCCAGCACTTCTCTAACACCAGAACGATCCACTACACTCGGAATTCCGAGATAGACGTCGGATATACCTTTGTAATCAGTAAGCAGGGTAGATACGTTAAGCACTGATCCTTCGTTCTGGAGAATAGAAGCTACAATCCGGTCCAAAGCCAGGGCAATAGCATAGGATGTAGAACCCTTGGCGTTAATAATCTCATACGCGGCATTCTTGGTATGGGAGAAGATATCCTCGCGTTCTTCCTCAGTGACCTCAAGCTTCACACCGGCTACATTCGCAAGACTCCACAGTGGCAGCTCAGAATCGCCGTGCTCACCCACGATATGAGCATGGATACTGCGCGGGTTGATTCCCTTGTTCTGGCCAATCAGATAACGGAATCTTGCACTGTCAAGCAGAGTACCCGATCCGATAACACGATTGGTAGGGAAGCCGCTCTTTTTCCAAGACACATAAGTCAGGATGTCTACCGGGTTCGTTGCAACAAGGATGATACCATGATCGTTATATTTCACAATGTTCTGAATAATGCTGTCGAATATGCCAGCGTTTCGTTTCAACAGATCAATCCGAGTCTCTCCAGGTCGCTGTGACGCCCCTGCTGCGATGATAACAATGTCAGCACCCGCACAGTCACTGTAATCGCCAGCCCACAATTTAACTCCACCTGTAAAAGGCAGTCCATGATTCATATCAAGCGCTTCACCATGGGCTTTCTCATGATTGGCATCAATCAATACGAGCTCCGAGACACGCTCTCTTAGTAGTAAAGTGTATGCGGTGGTAGCCCCTACCGCACCTGTTCCAATAATTACAACTCTGCTGGAACTCATTTTGGATGTTGTCATTAAATCATCTCCTCAGGTAAAAGTTAAATGCTTGGGTAATAAATTGGCAATCAATACTCTTCCAATTTATACCCAATAAAAGGCCTTTTTACAACTTCCTTGGTTATTCATTCACTATGTATACAGGAAATTGTTGCTAGCCTAGCCCTATTGTACACGTAAATCGACAATAAATTAAGCACATATACATAATAATAATTATGTCAACTATATTGGCGGATTAATAATAGTTTAGGAGATTGTAACCACAGGTGTAACCTTTCTGTAAGATTCACCCTGTCTATTTATATTATCCTAGTATTAATAAATAGAGAGGAAAACGGTGAATTTGGTCATGGAACGGAGTAACAAGACACGTACGGAACGGGCACACCAGGTAAGGAGAAAGAGAAACCGGCTAATCATCACCATCAATTTGCTTCTGATCAGCGTTATCGCATTTACAATGGTTCTCACCTACAATATTAAGCAGGAACAATCAAGCTCGGCGCTTCCGAAGCTGTCTGCCTTGAATTCAGAGAGACCAGACGCAAAGATTCTTAAAGAGAAGCACCAGCATGCTCCATCCCCAGTACGGCAGCAGCCTGTTAGACAAAGTCAGAAATCACCTGACAAGAACACTAGAGTCACTCCCGGGGCCGCCACCGTAACTACAGAGCAGAGTAAGATAAAAGTTGTCTACTTGACCTTTGATGACGGTCCGAACCAATATACAGATCAGCTTCTGAATATATTGGGCAAGAATAACATTCATGCCACTTTCTTTATGATAGGTTCCCAGCTTCGAGATGGGAATGACTCGGTGAAACGACTGATTCGTGAAGGCCATTATCCCGGACTCCACAGCATGAGCCATAATTATAACAAGCTGTATAAGAGCGGAGACGCCAAGCATTTCATTCAGGAGTTCAAGCAAGAGCAGGCACTGCTCTACAAACTGACCGGGGCGAATACCAACCTCATTCGGGCCCCTTATGGAAGCGCTCCCCAAATTGGTTACCATTTCCGGACAGATATCTATAAAGCAGGCTTCAAGCTGTGGGACTGGACTACGGATTCAAAGGACTGGAGCTATGAAGGACACCCTGAGAAGATCATTCAGCAGGTGAAGCGTCAGGCTCACCGGAGACAGGAGATTATTCTGCTGCATGAGAACAAACAAACTGTTCAGGCGCTGCCTCAGATCATTGCCTGTCTGAAGCGAAGAGGTTACTCCTTCGCCGTATACAAGCCTGAACATCATATTATAGTTAATTTCGGGAAGGACTCCCGTCTATAGTTGCAATAAATCTATATGATATAATATAGTTTATTAGTTATTTATCACTTCTTAGAGGAGGGGATTGGTCTTTGATCTTATGGCGTTCTATCACCTTGATCCTACTGATAACGGGCGTACTGTTAACAGCCTGTACTTCAGATACATCGAACGAAGCTTCAGTCCCTGCACAGGATGAGACCCAAGATTCCGGACAGACAATTACAGTAATTGAGCAGAATACCATCAACAAGATTAATACCAATGCAGAGACGGCGAGCAAAGAGAAATTTCAAATACAGACAAGATTGTCTGATTTTCAGCTTATATCGGATACAACAGGTATTGCCTGGGGATCCACACGGAACGAGCTCAGGCTGTATCTGACTCAAGATAGCGGTAAGATATGGAAGAATATATCCCCTTCATCTTCGGTCCAATTTCAGAGTAATCCTCATTATGGCAGGGATATCTTCTTCATTGACTCCCAGACAGGATGGGTTGTCCGGAATTCGTCGGGATCAGCAGAGACCGTTGTCCTGCGTACGGTGGACGGTGGCGTGAACTGGAAGTTAGCTTCGTTACCCCAACAGGCTAAGTCGGCTGCCATTTTCTTCGTATCGAAGAATGTGGGATGGATAATCACAGAAGATGATCAGAACTCGCTTGAGCCCCATAAGAGCCTCTACCGCACGAAGGATGGCGGAGTGAAGTGGGAGAAGATTATGGATAACTCGCCCAACACAGACATTAGAGGGGGGAGTCTGAACCCTGCGATAGGCACACTGAGTGGAATGGTGTTCACAGATGTGCACCATGGATATGTCACTTCGATATGGTTAGATCAGCCCCATCTTCACACCACAACGGATGGGGGAGTAACCTGGAAGGAGAACAAGAGCTTCTTCAATATGGAGAAATATCAGGGCTGCGAGCAGTTCACAAGCAGCGCGCCGGATTTCTTTGGGGAAAGTACCCAGGAAGGCTGGATTTCGGTAGGCTGTACCAAGAATGGACAGACGAAGTTCAGTGCTTATTTTACTACGGACTCAGGCAATAAGTGGAATTATGTTCCTTTCCCGCTTGGATGGCAGTCCGGGGTGAACCAGCTGCTGTCGCCGACCTTTCTGAATAGCAAGGAAGGTTGGGCCTTGCAGTCAGGCAAGGTATTTCATACCACATCTCAGGGTGTAAAGTGGGCAGAGCTGCCTGAAAGTTCTGTGTTAAAGACGACTATGAGCAAGTACCCGGAGGTCGTCAAGTTTCAGTTCTATTCCTCCAAGGTGGGCTGGCTCCTGGTTCAGACCAAAGATCTAAAACGGTCGTTGCTGTTACAGACAAAAGATGGGGGAATACGCTGGCACGTGCTTTGAACAAGCCGTGTCAGTTTTTTTATTATCGTTGTAGCCATTTAACGAAAAGGATCATACAATTTTCTCACTTACAAGCATATACATTAGTATGTGGAAAGTGATTGCTTTCCTTGGTACCCATGGGAAAGGGGGCAGAACATGATACAAACTGGCTTTGAAGTCTTCGACTTGGCTGGGACCATCTTTCCAATTTTCTTCGTAATTGTGATTACTATTATTCTAGTGTCGGTGTCAGGAGGGCTATACCGCTGGTTCAGCAACAACAAACAGCCGGTGCTCAGTGTCAACTCTGTAATCAGCAGTAAGAGAACAGCAATTTCACATCATCAAGACTCCGATTCCTCTGCTCATCATTCCATTATGACTTACTATTTGACCTTCGAGGTGGAGAGCGGAGACCGGTTGGAGTTCAGGGTAAGCGGTGAGGAATTTGGCCAGTCCGCGGAAGGTGATGAAGGAAAGCTTACCCTCCAGGGAAGCCGTTATCTTGGATTTGAACGGAATAGCCGAATTCATGCCGATGCTACACTGGATCGAAGCAATGTACGGCGACACTCGCATATGTGAATATTACGTCTTGGCCACCTTCCGCTTGCAGTGGAAGGTGGTCTTTTACTCTAGGTTAAGCGGCTATGGTATAAATAAAGACCCCCAATTAAATTGGAGGTCTACTGCAGCGTAGTTATTCAGATGCCACTTTCTCAGGCTTGATCATTTGACTAAGGAGCTTCAAAGCAACCTTGCGCCCGCTGGAGAATGCTCGTTCAGCCAGTTCCCCTTTACCTACACAGCCATCGCCGCAAAAGAAAAAGGGTACATCCGGCAGCCGATTGGGAAGCAAGCGGTTCGTACTGATATTCTTCACGCTGGAGACCATCGCCTTTTTCGAGACCCGTTTCACCTCGACAGCCTCCCGCCAGCCTGGATAATACTTATCGAACAGGGACTCCATGCTGTTCGTCTTCTTCTCCAGATATGCCTTACGTTCCTCATCATCCTTAAAGTCATCGTTCAGATAAGCGATCCCCTGCAGCAGTTGTCCCCCTTCGGGTACAACGGTATAATCCGTGGCAGAGACGTCACTGATGAACATCTTGTTCGTCATGTCGCTGATGTAGTGGAAGGGTCTTGCTACGACTTCCTTGAAGCCAATATCATAGACCATAACCTCGGTAGGAGTATTATCTTTGTATGGATCCAGGTGAACCGACCATTCGGTATTCTCAAGCAGCTTCACAGCTTGTTGAACAGGAGTAGCAATGATTACTTTATCAAATACAAGTGCTTCATGATTCTTGGTTCTAAGAAGGAATTTGCCGTTCTCCTGGGCAATAGATTCCACAGGCTCCTTGAGGGCGATGTTCCACTTCTCATTGTGGTCAATCTTGTCCTGAAGCTGATCCGTAATTGCAGCCCAGCTGCCGAGGATATAGTTCACCGGCTTGGAGGACAAGAAGAGATTATGGTAATATTCCGCGATAACCTCACCGGATACTTTACGGGCATCCGAGGGGGTAATGAAGAAATTGGAGCACACAAGATGCTTCCATAGTTCTTTGACATCATCTGAAGCGTGGGAATGATCCAGATAATCACCCAGGGTATCGTAATTCTTCAGGTGATGGACATGACCGATGATGGCGGCGATCTCAGCTACAAAGCGGACTTTCTCCATACTGCTGAGGACATCCGTCTTCATAATATTCATGAAATCAAGCGGAGCGGGAGTCAGATGATCGTTCTTCGCGTATACCACTTTGCGCTTATCCACCTGTTTGCTTTCAAAGACCAGACCGAGATCTTCCTCCAGATGATGCAGGGTATGGCGGTCAATTCCGTATACAGCGTGGGCCCCATAATTGAGCGTGAAGCCTGACTTCTGATAAGTAAAAGCTCGGCCGCCGAGCTGTGGACTGCGTTCAAATACCGTGCCTTCCAATTCGCGGTTCTCGGATAAATAGGCGGCGGCGGTCAGACCAGCTAAACCTCCACCGATAATGGCGATCTTCATGAGAGCGTACCTCCTAAAAGTTCTGCGGACTCAATACCACTTTAATTGGAACTAAGTGAACAAGGATTCACTATCAGTATATGCTATTCATGAAAGCGCGTCCATAGAAATAGACACGTTTTGTCCACACTTGTAATCGCAATCATTTCCTTAAACGAAGATGGTGAAGTAAGGATTTTACATTTTTTATAGTCACAAAATGGGCGAATGCACATAGGATATACCGTTGATGAAGAATGTTAAAAAAAGAGGCCGCGTGATTGTCGTCAAAAGCCGTTTCTGAAGACGTCAAGCTGCCGAAGATTTAACTTTTGAGGAGGAAGCAAGTTATGTATAATCCGCAATATCGTCCGGTTTCTTACAGGGTTGGCAATAACAACAACATAGGAGCACCCATGGGCAGCACTTCGGGTCCAGGAATGGGCTCCACTACAGGTCCTGCAGCAGGAGGAACTGGTACTTATCCACCAGCAGCACTCGGTATTCCATTCTCGCCTCAAGGAACCGCAATGGTATCCCCAGCGAATATCACGGAGCAGTCCTTCATCGAGAATATTTTACGTCTCAATCTGGGCAAGGTCGGAACCTTCTATATGACTTACGAGAACAACCGGGAGTGGAATGCCAAAATATTCAAAGGCGTGCTCGAGGCAGCTGGCCGCGACCATATTATCATCAGCGATCCCAATACCGGGATGCGTACAATCCTGCTTATGGTTAATCTGGATTTTGCCACGTTTGATCAACCGTTAATTTATCAATATCCAGGTGTCATCGGGAATCCACCTGCCCAGTCGGGAAGGTAAGATGATATAACGGAGTCTGAACACGAGATACAAGGCATCACGCTAAGTCTGGATCATTATCCGGCTTGGCGTGATTTTGCATATAGACATATCACCCACACCGGGCGAGATTTGGATTAAGAACCAAAAAATTAAGTGTATATGTCATATCCTGAAATTTGACTGTATAAGGTATAATAATATAATAAGATATGAATGAAATTGACATTCATGATTTGAATACCGAAGGAGGTGCACCTGTTCACCGCAGAACGCAGCTGTGGACAGGAGATGTATTGGACAGTGACCCTTTACCAAGTATTTTGCAAGTGGTACTCATTTTATTTTTGGTGGTGTTAAATGGATTCTTTGTGTCCGTAGAATTTGCGATGGTAAAAATCCGCAGCAGCCGAATTGAAGCCTTGGCAGAAGAGGGTCGGCGCAATGCCCGGATCGCCAAACGGATGATCAACAATCCCGAAGCGTTCCTGTCTGCCTGTCAGCTCGGAATTACCCTGTGCTCTCTTGCGCTGGGCTGGTTAGGAGGGCCGCTTGTAGCGGCTATGCTTAAGCCGGTATTCTCTCTATTTGGTTGGGGAGATCCCCTAATCCAGGGAGTATCCTTCACCACTGCATTCATTCTCATTGCCGTGCTTCATATTGTACTCGGAGAGCTTGCTCCCAAAGCCATAGCAATCCGCAGGGCAGAGAATATTACCCTGCTCTCGGCTGGACCGATGTCGGTCTTTCACAAAGCCGTTTATCCATTCATCTGGGCCCTTAACGGGCTGGCGAATGCCTTGTTACGTCTTTTGCACATCTCGCCGGATTCGGATCAGGACAATGTGCATACGGAAGAAGAGATTCGGGTCCTGATGAAGGAGAGTGGAGAGAGCGGCCTGCTCGACAGCACGGAGCTGACGATGGTGGACAATATCTTCGAGTTCGCCGACACGACCGCCCGGGAGATTATGATCCCCCGTACGGAAATGATCTGTTTATACTCCCAAAACACACTTGATGAAAATTTGGAAATCGCGCTTGAAGGTATGCGCACCCGTTATCCGGTATGCGATAACGATAAAGACCATATCATCGGATTCATCCATATCAAGGATTTGATTCGCACGGGCAGTCCCGATTACCGGGATTTACTTCGGCCGATGATGACGGTCCCTGAGTCCATACCGATCAGTGACCTGTTGAAGCGCATGCAGAGAGGGAAGACCCAAATCGCGCTTCTGATCGACGAATATGGAGGGACTTCAGGGATTGTTACCCTAGAGGACATTGTTGAACAAATTGTAGGTGAAATTCAGGATGAATTCGATGAAGAGCGGCCTGGATTTGAACAAATTGGCGACAATATGTATTCGATTGATGGGTTGATGCTGATCGATGCCGTTAATGACCGTTTCGGTCTTGAGATGGATTCGGATGATTATGATACGATTGGCGGATGGCTGTACTCAAGGATCGAGGTACTCCCGCCGCGAATTGGCCAGTCTGCCGAATATGGGGGCTGTACATTCATTGTAGAAGAGACGGATCAGAAGCGGATATCGAGGATTAAGCTGCTCAGACATGAAGCATTCGTACAGCTTGAAGAAGCAGGGGCTTAATCAAAAATCTCACTATTAAGCAGAGTCTGCCCAGAAGGCAGGCTCTTTCTTATTGAGTCGCAATCCTAACAGAGCGGACCGGGTAGACTCAATGGCTATATTCCCTATGGCTATAGATCCGGCGAAGGTGGAGTAGGGAGCGTCGGAAGGACGAAGGATATACGGTACACAGCGTCTTTATGAGTTAAGACTCCTAGCCTATGCTCCTTGGGGGATGTGGATCTGTCATGTGGTTCTTCATCCGCTGCTTGGGAGGGGCTTGCATTTACGTGCTTGGTACCGATGCAATCTTCATGAACGATGACCACTTGAGCAAATCCCATGCCGAGCATCTGCGCATGCTGCAATATCGGTGACATCGTCTGTGTGATTGTGGGAACAGGCCATATCAGCGCGCTAGCCGTCAACCCTGCTGCTGCCATGCCAATCCAACGAAATCTGCGCCAAAAATTGTGACGACGCTTGTCCTGTCTGATAGCTTCACTGATACTCAGCCACGAATCGCGCTTTTGTTCCCTGGAGGGCAGCGAAGCAAGCGGAGATGTAATTATCGCTTCATATATGAGTGCGTCAAGCTCATCTTCAAATTCGCGTTCCCACTTTGGTGAATTTCTTCGCATCGATCTCACCCCACTCCTTATACAGCATCTTCTTGATACTTTCACGCGCACGATACAGCCTCTGCCTAACCACATTCTCGTCTGTGTCCAACTCCTCTGCAATCTCTCTATACGAGAGACCGAGCTTCCACCGATATTCTATTAACAGCTTATACTCTGGCTTAAGCCGATCTAAATAGCATACAATTGCTTCCTCCAGAATCTTGGTCTCTACAGTCTGTTCTACGGAAGGCTCGGGATTATGAGGCTCTATATTTATAAAAACACTGTCCGAGTCTACATGGTTACGGTAATGTTTATTTTTTCTCAAGTAATTAATTGCCGTATTACGGGTTACGACCTTGATCCATGACTTCATCTTCTGTTCATTCTCGAACTTGGGCTTCTTACGGATAACCTTCAAGAAAGCCTCCTGGATAATATCCTCTGCTGCCGAATGATCCTTCACTATATACACAATGATGCCGTACACAAGATCATAAAAATCATAATATATCTTCTCTTGAATGATCTCATTGAGATCGTGATAATTGGCAGCCAGAAGATAGTGCAACCTCTCCGGCATGATAATCCCCTCTCTAACTGCTGTGTTCCTAAATGAAAAAACCACCGGCTACAGAAGTTAGTAATTATCAATAGAAGAAAGGTGGTATATGCTGCTATTTTACCTCATTTTTCCTTATAAAGATATGTATTACATAAATATCTACACAAAGAGGGTTAACAAAAAAGGGCTCTTCTCTATAAGAAGAACCCTTGAACAGCAGCTGTTCATCTAGTTATTCCGCTGAATCCTCGTCCACCGTAAGTGAATTATAATCCTTGGCATCCCGTTTGGCAGCCATGGCCGGTGAATCCGAGTTCCCGAACTCCTCAACCGTATGCCAGGCATCCGCATCGTCAAAGCGGCCGGCATTCTGCTGGCGGTGTTCTCCCGCCCCCTTAGGAGGCAATGTCATGACTTGTTCTTCGACCGGACGGGCATCAGATACTGTGCTTTCAGGCGTATGATCAATGCAGTATGCGGTATAAGGGATGGCCTCAAGGCGTTCGAAAGGAATCTCTGCGCCGCAGGTTAAGCATTTGCCATATTCTCCTGTCTGTATGCGCTCTAAAGCCTGGTTAACCTGATCAAGCTGGTTATCCAGATTCTCGTTAATGGCCATATCCCGGCTTCGCTCGAAGGTCTCTGTTCCCACATCTGCAGGGTGATTATCCACCGCGCTTAATTCACCCGTCGACACCCGGAGCGATTCGGTAAGCTCGGCCCCCGGCTCCTCTTCAGCGAAATGCTGCTCAAAACCTTCTTTTTCTTCCAAGAGACTATGTTCAAGCTTGCTCAACTGTGATTTCGTTAAATGGCTCATTGTGTGTTCCTCCTCAGCTTTTCATATGCATTCTTACCCCTTACACAGGCACGATGACACATTCCGGCAGCAGACAGTAATTGTTAACAGCCTTCCCGCTAATTGTTCGAGCAGTAATTTGGCCTCTTTTGAGAATTTACAACAGGTTAACCTGCAACAGAAATACAAATGATGAACCGCTCCTACAATGAAAGCATACGGAAACAACATAAAGTCACAACAAATCACATGAATGCTTAAGGAGGAGTAAGGTCAGTGAAAAAAGCGATGATGGGGTTAGCCGCTGTGGTTCTCGCCGGTTCCATGCTGTCCGGATGCGGGAAGACAGAGACTACAACCGCAAATGCTACGGCGAATGCAGGGGCAGCGATCAGTCTTGAGGAGCTGCAAAAAAGTGCCAAAGGGGAAGGGTCTGTCGTGAGTGTGGGGATGCCGGACTCCTGGGCCAACTGGAAGGATACATGGAATGACATTCAGACGAAATACAGTCTGAAACACACAGACACAGATATGTCGAGTGCCGAAGAGATTGCCAAATTTGATTCCGAGAAGGATAAGCCTACGGCGGATATTGGTGATGTAGGCATGGCTTTTGGTCCGGTTGCTGTAGATAAAGGTGTGACACAGCCTTACAAGACCTCTTACTGGGACGAGATTCCAGAATGGGCCAAGGATAAGGATGGCCACTGGATCGTTGGCTACCAGGGAACAATCTCGCTCCTGACTAATTCCAAGAAAGTGGCTAATCCACCGAAGAGCTTCGACGATCTGCTTAACGGGGACTATAAAATCTCCGTAGGCGATGTATCCAAAGCGGCTCAAGCCCAAAGCGCTGTATTGGCAGCAGCCATCGCATTCGGCGGCGATGAGACAAATATTGAGCCGGGTATTGCTTATTTTGAGAAGCTGGCTAAGGCAGGCCGTCTGTCCAAAACCGAGCTTTCGCTCGCCAACCTGGAGAAGGGTGAGATTGATGTCGCCTTCCTGTGGGACTTTAACGCCCTGGGTTACCGTGCGCAGCTCGGCGCGGATCAGTATGCCGTATCCATTCCGTCGGAAGGAAGCGTAGTCAGCGGCTACGCGACAATTATTAATAAATATGCGCCGCATCCGAACGCGGCCAAGCTGACTCGTGAGTATATTCTCAGCGATGAAGGGCAGATCAATCTTGCCAAAGGATTCGCCCGTCCGATTCGTGAGAATGTCAAGCTTCCGGAGGATGTTGCGGCCAAGCTTCTTCCAAATGAAGAGTACAAGACCGCGAAGCCGATCAAGGACTTCAAGGCGTGGGAAGAAACCTCCAAACAAATCCCAGAGCTGTGGCAGGAGCGTGTGCTTGTTCATTTGAACTAACGTCCGTATTCGCTAATTATATCTGTACACCTATACAGTTACTTCCTATCCTGGGGAGTAACTGTTTGGGCTAAGAAGGAGATTCCCTATGTTGAAAAAGCGTGTGGACTTCAAGCTGATTCTGGCTTTGATTCCATTTACGATCCTGATTATCGGCTTCGAGCTTCTCCCTGCCATTTCCGTGGTTGTGGAAAGCTTCACAGGTACTGAAGGGGGCTTCTCCCTGGAGCATTACGTCTCCGCATTCACGAAGATGTTCTACTTGCAGGCGATCAAGAACAGTCTTATCATCTCGGCCGTCTCCAGCTGCATCGGGATTATCGCTGGTCTATTCATCGCTTACGCGATTACTAAGGTATCGGAGCAGACGCGCAGCCGTGTACTGATGATCTCCAATATGACCGCTAACTTTGCGGGTATCCCGCTGGCTTTTGCCTATATTATTCTGCTTGGAAGTAACGGGATCTTCACGATTCTATTCGATCAGTGGGGACTAACCATCTTCTCGGGATTCAATCTGTATTCCTGGTCAGGGCTGATTCTTGTGTATGTCTATTTCCAGATTCCGCTGGCCACGCTGCTTCTCTATCCTACATATTATGGCATCCGGGAAGAGTGGAGGGAGGCTTCTTCTCTCCTTGGAGCAAGCACCTATCAATTCTGGCGCCGTATCGCGCTGCCGATTCTTCTTCCTGCTGCAGCAGGCACGTTCACAATTCTGTTCGCAAATGCTATGGGTGCCTATGCAACAGCTTATGCGCTCCTTGGAGGCAACTATAATCTGCTTGCGATCCGGATTGGCTCCCTGGTAGCGGGTGATGTCTTCACCAGACCCCAGCTTGGAAGCGCGCTCGCTATGGTGCTCGGTCTTACCATGGTGCTGTCACTATGGATTAATGAGCGGATGATGCGCCGGGTTAGGAGGGACCTTGGATGAAAAAGGGAGCAGCTTTCCCGCGTGTAATCTTGACGGTTACCATGATCTATTTGCTAATCCCGCTGCTGGCAACCTTGCTGTATTCGGTCGCGAACTCCTGGCAGAACACGATCCTGCCTGAATCCTGGACCCTGAGATGGTTCCAAGAATTATTGACGGATCCGCGGTTCACGCAGTCCCTATGGAGAACCGTCTGGATATGCCTCTTAAGCGTAGGGTTAAGTGTCGTTGTAATGCTTCCTACGATCTTCATTGTCGTCGTGTATCTGCCAAGACTTGAGAAGCTGCTGAACATATTGGTGCTGATCCCCTATGCGGCGCCCGCTGTAGTGATGGCCGTAGGATTGATCAAGCTGTACTCTTCCGGCCCACTTCCAATTGCCGGCACTATGTGGATACTTGTTGGCGTGTATTTCGTTGCCGTACTGCCTTACATGTACCAAGGGATCCGCAATAGCATGCGCACGGTCCGTACAGTTGATCTGATCGAGGCAGCTGAACTGCTTGGTGCAAGTAAGCTGACGGCCTTCCGCCGGATTATCGTGCCGAATGTTCTTCCTGGAATCCGGGTGTCGGTCCTGCTGTCGTTCTCCATCCTGTTCGGAGAGTTCGTCCTGGCCAACCTGCTCGTCGGGGGACAATTTGAGACGATTCAGATCTACTTGTATCACAGGTTAAGCGAGAGCGGCCATTTAGCCAGCGCGGTTGTCATCTGCTATTTCCTGGTTATCCTCGTCCTCTCGGGTATACTTCTGGCTCTTAGCGGAATCCTTGGACGTGATTCAACTGCAGCCTTCAAGAAAGGATCGGAACAATGAGCTATTTACTAATCGATAACGTGAACAAAACTTATAATGGCACTTCCGTATTGCAAGAGCTGTCGCTCGAGGTCAAGGAAGGGGAGATGGTGACGCTGCTCGGCCCTAGCGGGTGCGGGAAGAGTACTCTGCTCAGATGTATTTCAGGCCTAACGGACATGGACACTGGCTCGATACTGCTCGAAGGACGTAATATTACCACGTTAGCTCCTAAAGAGCGAAATGTGGGCATGGTCTTCCAATCCTATGCGCTCTTTCCGAACATGAATGTCTATGACAACATTGCTTTTGGTCTGTCCATGAAGAAGAAATCCAGCCAGCAGATCAAATCCAGGGTAGGTGAGATGCTGGAGCTGATTGACTTAACAGAAAAGGCCAAGGCATATCCGCATGAGCTGTCCGGCGGGCAGCAGCAGCGCGTCTCTCTTGCAAGGTCGATGGCTGTTGAGCCTAAGCTTATGCTGCTGGATGAGCCATTGAGTGCGCTGGATGCCAAGATCCGCAAGCATCTGCGTACCGAGCTCAGACAAATACAGAAGCGGGTAGGCATGACCATGCTGTTCGTGACCCACGATCAGGAGGAGGCATTAACGATCTCCGACAAAATCTGTCTGATGCATCAAGGACGCATTGTCCAGACCGGCTCCCCAGGCGAGGTCTATTCCAGCCCGAAGGATGAATTCGTCGCCCGGTTCATTGGCAGCTACAATGTCTTGACCAATAAGGAGGTGTCCAGGCTGTTCGCACAGCCTTCCTACTCGAATACAGATGTGAGTTATGCCCTCCGGCCAGAAGCCATTATCATTCAGCCTGATCATTCAGAGATTCAACTGACAGCCGCAGACAGCAGCTTAGCACAAGCACCGCAGTTCTGTCGCGGCATAATTGAGGAGGCTGTTATGCTCGGCAATATTATTCGTTATCGGATTGAGATCCAAGGGGTAAGGCTGCATGCAGATGTATTGAACGATAACCAGGCGGTCAAGTTCAGCGAGGGAGACCATGTTCAGGTTCTGATTGACAGGCAGGCTTGTATTCCTCTTGCCCCTTCAGGTATATGAGCGATGTCTGTATTAGCAGAAGGGCGCAAGCTTCAGATCAAGCATGAGCTGGAGCGCGAAGGCAAAGTTATGGTAGTGCCGCTGTCCCGGCAGTTCGGTGTATCCGCCGAGACCATTCGCAGAGATCTTCAGGTGCTTGAGAAGGAAGGGCATCTCAGACGTGTCTACGGAGGCGCGGTCAAGTCCTCGTTCCGCGGTAATGAAGCCCCTTATAATCTTCGGCAGAAGATGTACGCTGCCGAGAAGAGAGCCATTGGAGAACGTGCCGCCATGATGATCAAGGACGGGGGAACCGTCGTTATTGATGGAGGAACAACTACGCTGGAGATGGCTAAGGCTATCAGGGGCAGAAGAGGGTTAACCATTCTAACCAGTTCACTTCCGCTGGCCGCGTGTCTGCTTGAAGGTCTGAGCCGTGACCAGTTCTCGGGCAAGGTCATCATGCTTGGAGGAGAAGTAAGTCCCCTGCAGCACTCCATTACAGGGATTGCCGGTGAGCGGATGATGCGCGGCTTCAGCATAGACCAGGCGTTCATTTCCGTTGGAGGGGTATCGTTAACGCATGGGTTCACTGACTTCGATCTCAATGAGGCTTCCATGTCCTGCGCGTTCGCGGAAGCCGCCCAAGAGGTCATTGTACTAGCTGATCATTCGAAGTTCGGGATCAATACCTTTGCCCCAATCATGCCCACCGAGCAATGTGATTATATCGTGTGTGATCAGGTGCCTACTCTCCAGTGGCAGGAGCACCTCAGGAAGCGAAAAGTAGCTTGGGTGATTGCCCCGATGGAATCAACTTAAAGATCATCATTTTTTCATTTCAGGGAGGAACAGCTTGATGTCAAAAGTAATAATGATTGTGCTGGATGGTCTTAAGTATGAGACTGCCAGGGCCTCTATGGGTTATCTGAATCATCTGGTCGAGGTATCCAAAGCCGCATGCTATAAAGTACGCTCCGAGCTTCCAAGCTTATCCCGCCCCCTATATGAGGTGCTGCTGACCGGAACTCCCTGTTCTGTTAATGGGATTACTGCCAATCATATCGTAAGGCTGTCCCATCATAAGAGTGTGTTCCACCTTGCAGTAGAGCAGGGCTTGAAGACAGCGGCTGCAGCCTATTATTGGGTGAGCGAGCTGTATAACCGGGCGCCGTTCGATAAGATCGAAGACCGCGAGCAGCATCATGAAGAACTACCCATCCAGCATGGAAAGTTCTACTTCGACGACGCATATCCGGATTCTCATTTATTCATCGATGCTGAAGTGCTTCGCCGGCAGCACGACCCGGATTTCCTGTACATCCATCCCATGGGAATAGATGATACCGGTCATAAATTCACCTCGGACTCGAAGGAATACCGGGGCAAGGTTCTTGAAGCTGATATGATACTCGCCACCTTCGTTCCTCAGTGGATGTCACTGGGATATGAGATTATTGTTACTTCAGATCACGGCATGAATACAGACGGTCACCATGGGGGAACAGGGATTGAGGAGAGGGAGGTTCCCTTCTATGCGATTGGCTCGGCGTTCACGCCGGGTGAGTATCCGGATCAGCTTCCGCAGCTCGCAGTTGCGCCACTACTCTGCAGGATGCTGTCTCTTCCACTCCCGGATGCCATGAGCTTTGTCCAGGTGCCTGGCTTTAAGTTGAATCTCTAAAAAAGAATTAGACTGGAAAGTTACCCATAGTTAAGCGTTCCATATGCTCTGGAAAAGCATAGCTTTAATCAATAGTTCAACTTATCTAGCATCCGGGAGGGAACTAGTGTGAAGGTAGATTTTCATTTTCATTTGGAGGAAGGTCCTTATACGCTGAACTGGCTTCAGCGCACAAGTCTGGCTTTGCAGCGAACCCGAAGGACGACGGAAGCTTCCGAGAGGCTGGATAGCTTGGAATCTGTTCAGTCAGTCGTCCGCGGCCTATCCAGGAGGATGGATGAAGGCTGCTTCTCCGAGCGGTGGATAACGAAGTATATTGAGCAGGGAACAAGGCAAGGCATCGAACATTTCGGTGTCGTTGATCATTTATACAGATTCGTTGAATTCAAGCCTTATTATGAGAAGCACATGCTGATCGATGGAAGTCCACTTGGACAGCTTCAACAGGCTTGGCTTAACCAAGTATGTGTATACTCTATTCGTGAATATTTGGATGGAGTTCAGAATGTCGCCCGGTTCTATGGGAATCTCTCCATCGGAATTGAGGCTGATTATTTCGAGAATGGGGAAGAGGAGCTAGAAGAGCTGCTCTCCAGCTACAGCTTTGATTACGTAATCGGATCTGTTCACTTCCTGAATGGATGGGGGTTCGACAACCCTAATACCCAGCACCTCTTCAAGGGCCGCCAGTTGGAGGATCTATATGCGCAGCATTTCGAGAATGTGATTCGAGCCGTGAATTCCGGCTTGTTCCAGTTCATTGCCCACCTCGATAATCTGAAAGTATTCGGATTCCGTCCATCGGAAAGGGACCTGCTTGGCTGGTACGATGCGGTGGCTGCGGCACTGGCGCATGCAGGCGTGGCTTCAGAGATCAACACCGGGCTGGCTTACCGTTATCCGGTTAAGGAAATGTGTCCAAGTCCCAACTTCCTCCGGGTACTGCATCGGCACGGTGTTCCGGTAACTTTAAGCTCGGACGCCCATTTCCCCGATGATATTGGAACGATGCTGGATGAAGCTATTATCATGGCCAAATCCATCGGATACGAGGACATTGTCTACTTTAAGAACAAGCAGCAGTATTCCTTACCGATCTAGAAGTGAGAGGAAATAATTGAAAAGGATGCCTTCCGATACCTGCCCTGAAGCAGATCGTGAAGACATCCTTTTCATCTGAGTTAACCAAGTCTAGATTGCCCAGTTCCCTTTATGGAACAGCTGAATCTGCTCACCGTCTTCAGTAATCCCGAAGATATCCATCTCGCCTGAGCCGACCATGAAGTCTACATGGGTAATGCTCGTATTGAGCCCGCGTTCGAGCAGCTGCTCTTGTGATAGACCCTTGCCATCTTTCAGGTTGAAGGCGTAAGCACTGCCGATGGCCAAATGGTTGGACGCATTCTCATCGAACAGGGTGTTGTAGAACAAGATATTCGACTGGGAAATTGGTGAACCATGTGGAACCAAGGCTACTTCGCCCAGATAGTGAGAGCCTTCATCCAATTCCACCAGCTGCTTCAACGTTTCTTCACCCTGCTTGGCTTTGACATCCACAATACGCCCTTCTTCAAAGGTGACGGTGAACTCGTCAATAATGTTACCGCTGTGGCTGAGCGGCTTGGTGCTGGATACAGTACCGTTCACGCCTGTTCGAAGGGGTGCTGTAAATACCTCTTCGGTTGGCAGGTTGGCAAGGAAGGTATTTCCCTGTTCATTCACACTGTCCGCCGCCACCCACAGGTGGCCTTCAGGGAGTTCGATGGTAAGATCGGTACCTGGAGCTATGTAATGAAGCTTCTTGAAGATCTTCTCATTCAAATAGTCCG
Source organism: Paenibacillus sp. YPG26 (assembly GCF_023704175.1). Classification (NCBI taxonomy): domain Bacteria; kingdom Bacillati; phylum Bacillota; class Bacilli; order Caryophanales; family Paenibacillaceae; genus Paenibacillus; species Paenibacillus sp. YPG26. The sequence goes on from NZ_CP084530.1 coordinate 2,036,503, forward strand.
CTTTCTGGGTCAGGTTAGCAATGTGCTTCTCCCAAGCTGAGATGGTGTCAGGCTGGTCTACACGCACCGTGCGGAAGATCGCTTCCCACAGCTTACCCACTTGCTGCTCTGCTGGCACATCTGGGAATACCTTGGCTGCCCAAGCTTCAGACGGAACAGCGACAATAGACCAGCTGAATTTATCCGCCTGTTGATACTGACGGAACTTGCTCATGGCTTTCCCGTAAGTTTTCTGATGATTGGTCAGACGCTCGCTTGAGACTCCCTTGAGCAGGTCGGGATCGGATGAGATGACATGAAGGATAGCGGCCCCATTCTCCACCAGTTCGAGCAGCTCACCAGCGTACCATTTAGGCTCATCAAGAAAAGATTCTTCTGCGGCAAGCTGGTAACGAAGACGGGTTACCGTGTCATCGCTCCAATTCACTTTGACGGTTCTGGCTCCCGCTTCATAAGCTTTTTGGACTATGAGACGGACAAGCTCTGCACCATCAAGCGTTGAATTAACAACCAAGGTTTGTCCAGGCTGAACATTGACCCCAACTTTTACAGCAAGCTCCGCGTATTTGTGTAATTTATCCTGAAAATCGGACATGGAATTGACCTCCATTCAATTAAGTTACAGGTACTATATTACAGCAAAATAAAAGATAAGGAAAATTGCATCTATCTATCAACAAGAAGAATTAATTGATCATGGCTAGAACCCAGCGGCACCACGCAATCTCCTGCTGTTCCATAAGCAACTTGCGCTGGTGGACAATATATCTGCCGAATATCTGATGCTCCTGGTCCTTCAGATCCGTTCCATACTCGGCTTCCATCTCCTGAATGAGCTTCTCGCGGCGAAGGAGCTTCTCTTTGTAGTAGGAGAGCCGGTCTTCGAACAGCCTTTGAGCTGTATCAGTATCTGTTAGAGATATAGAGTAGGCTTTAATAAGAAATTCATCCCGGCTGACGGGAACGGAAGGGGCCTTGTCCATCCAAGCCCTCAGCATCTCCTTGCCTTCGCTTGTTATATGATACAACTTCTTGTTGGGTCTCCCGGTCTGTTCAACATTCTCCGGTATCAAATAACCGTCATGTTCAAGCTTGGCAAGCAGCGGGTAGATCTGACTGTGCTTGGCCTGCCAGAATACCTCCAGCATCTCTGCCAGTTCATAACCGGAGCATGGCTTGCGGACAAGCATGGCAAGCAGGGCATAAGCAAGACTGTTCATCGTGAATACCTCCTGTTCATTTGCGATCGGGTAAGAATACATTGGGTCCTAATTGAATTAGCCGATCGTGATTCTCCCTTCAGGGGATCGGTACAAATCCTGCTTGGATCTGGGTGCAAGTGCGTAGGCCAAAGTCAAAGGACCGACCCGACCGAGGAACATGACTATACAGATGATAATTTTGCTGAGCGGGGTCAGAGTAGGGGTGAGGCCCAGGCTCATTCCTGTCGTCCCAAAGGCGGATGTCGTCTCGAACAATATTGGCAGAAAGCTGCGATCCTCCAGAACAGACAGCACCATGGCAACAAATATGACGAGGAACAGAGCAAGCCATGTTTGGGTTACAGCTCTGACAATAGAGTCCTTTGCGAGCCTCCTCTTGAAGAGCACAATGTCTTCCTTCCCCTTAATCATAGCCCACATGGCGCCTATGAGCACCGCGAACACCGTTACTTTGATGCCCCCGCCGGTTGACCCGGGAGCCGCCCCGATGAACATTAGAATAGTCAATAGAAACTGGGTGGAATGTTCCATATCGGCTACATTCAAGGTGCTTACCCCACCTGAACGGGAGCTGATGGATTGAAAAAAGGAACTCAGAATACTGCCTCCCTGGCCGAGCGGCTTCATGGTCAGCTCGTTGCCGCGCTCCATGATATAGATGAGAAGGGCACCGCCTAGCACCAGGATCGCCGAGTAAGTCAGCACGACCTTGGAGTGTAGGCTTAATTTTCTTTTTGCGGGAAATTCAATCAGATCGGCCATCACAACAAACCCGATGCCACCAAGAAATATAAGACCCATAATGACCAGATTCACATAGGTATCCTGAACATATCCGCTTAGACCCGCGAAAGGACCATGCACCGCTCCAAAGAGATCAAAGCCCGCATTGTTGAACATCGTTATGCTGTGGTATATCCCGTAGTAAATGGCTCTGGGCAGCGGCATGTCCGCCGACCAGCGAATCGCGAGCAGCAGAGCTCCTGTAATCTCGATAACGAAGGAATACAGGATTACACGCCTGATCAAGGACAGGAGGCCTTCCATCGAGTTATAGTTCATAGCCTCTTGAAGGATGAGCCGCTCTCGTAAGGAGATCCGCCGGTTGAAGGCAAGAGCAATCAGTGTTCCCATCGTCATGAATCCCAGACCGCCAAGCTGGGTAAGCACCAGCAGCACAAGCTGCCCGAATAGCGACAGCTGAGTTCCGGGATCAAGGACAGCAAGGCCTGTCACACAAGTTGCAGAGGTGGCCATGAAGAAGGCATCGAGCAAGGGCAGCTGCTGGCCCCCTGTCGATATGGGAAGTGACAGGAGGAATGTTCCGGTCACAATAATGAGCGCGAAGCCGAAGGTGAGCACTTTGGGTGGAGAGAGGGTTCGGCGTATTTTCGCTTCAGATTTCAAATCTATGCACCTCTTTGGATGTTATATAAAGGTAGAGTCCTCTTGGCTCATATAAAAAGCATGTATGACCTCCTAAAACATGATACGATATAGCGTGAACATTCTTCAATTTTTATTCACAAATGGAGGAAGGATGCTCTTCCAATTGCTTTTACTGCTGCTGTCTCTGATTATGCCAGTAAGACAATGGATATACAATAATATAGTGATATAGTTACACAAGAAGGAGAGAATGAGATTGGAACTTGAACTAGTCAGTGCCACCATGGAAAGACAAGAAGATCTTACTTATCTGGGCAAAACTGTGTTTAAAGTCAGCGGACACAAAGAGGAATACGAAATTACCTTTTACAGCAAGCGGGGCAAAGACTGGGATTACAGCCTGCATTTCGCTCATGAGTCTGGAGATGAAGATCAGCTCCTGGCTGTCGATGCGCGCATTGAAGAAGATGATGAGTGGTTCGACAAGCTGCTAGACGCCGCACTGGATACTTTGCCTGAGCAAGCCTGATCCATGAACAAGAAGTGAACTGAATAATTCTATTGAGAGAAAAGGGGGGATGCTGTTTGCTGCAACATCCGTTTTTTCGGACATGTCTCGGAATAATCATGCTGCTAACCATTATCTTCTTGCTACATCAAGTCCGATTCATCTTCAACCCGGTTGTCACCTTTGTGCAGATCCTGATTGTACCTATGACGATATCCGGGTTCCTGTATTATCTGCTGAGGCCCATCGTACATTATCTTGATACCAGAAAAGTGAACCGGATGCTCTCTGTGCTGCTCATCTATCTGTGTATAGCCGGTGTCATTACGATCTTCTTTTTCTTGGTATGGCCATCGCTTACCCGGCAGGTGCAGGAGTTCATCAGTAATCTTCCTACATTGCTTGACGGGGTGAAGACCCAGATCGCGGCAATCCAGAAGGGGCCTCTCTTCTCAATGATTGATTCTGGCAACACCGAAATCTCTGAGAAGATTACAGGCTATATTAATAATGCGGTTGAGATGATTAGTGGTTACATGTCGCATTTCTTTAACTTCATCAGTGAGTTCATTGTCATCATTGGTACTGTTCCTATCATTCTCTATTACATGCTAAAAGAGGACAACCGGATCTCCCCGGCTGTAGTTAGAGTAATGCCCAAGCGCTTTGCCCGTGACGGCGCACAGGTTGTAAGCGACATTGATGCAGCCCTCAGCGGCTTTATCTCCGGGCGCATCATCAGTGCCTTGATCCTGGCGGTCATGAGCTTTATCGGCTTCTGGATTGTGGGGCTTCCTTATCCGCTGCTGCTTGCGATCATTGGGGCTCTATTTAATTTCATACCTTATGTAGGAGCTTTCCTGGGTGCCATCCCTTGTCTGATTGTTGCCTATACGGTATCGCCATCCATGGCTCTTTGGGTGCTCATTATCATTATCATTGCGCAGCAGGTGGAGGGGAATCTTATTGCCCCTTACATTTATGGCAAGACTATCAATATCCATCCGCTGACCACTGTCATTCTGCTCCTGATTGGCGGAGAGTATGCCGGAATTCTTGGCATGATTCTGGTCATTCCGGTATATATGATTATCAAGATTGTCGCGGTAAGAATCTACAAACTATTCCTTTCCGACAAAGTGGAAGAAATCGTAGATTAAGCCTATATTTATGCAAATAAACCGATCCTTGTGATCGGTTTATTTGTATTTTGCTTGCTAATCAAGTTAAAATAGAGAAGCGTAGTACATAAAAATGAAAGATTTTAATAAATAATAGTATTTTTTTGTATAAAATGTTAAGTTCCACTCGCCATATTCCGATAAATATAGACATGAGCCGCTAAAATTCGACGGTTCAAACAAACTTATATTGGAAGAGGGGGAGAATAATGAAACGACTGTACTCTTGGACAGTTCTTGTTCTTATAATTTGCTCAGCATCACTACTTATGGGGTTTTCCTCAAGGGAGGATGTCAAGGCAACATGGGTGAGGCAAACAGAACTGGCCGAGAATGGTGGCAGTAAGCTGATCAGTTACGCATCCTCACATGGTGTGAACGTCATCTATCTGCAGATCAACCAATCAATATCGAACAATGTGTATGGGCAATTTATTGCCAATGCGAGCAAGAAAGGCATAGCCGTGCATGCGCTGGGGGGTAACCCGGACTGGGCTCTTGGGGAGAACAAATCAAAGTATACAGATCTCCTTAACTGGGTGAGTGCATATAATGCCCAGGCAGCTGCCGACCAAAAGCTGAAAGGGATTCACTTACGGGTGGAAGCCTACTCCCTGCCTCAGTGGAGCACAGATCCTGGCGCAGTAACTACATCATGGAGAGCTAACCTGCAAAGCTTCCTTACCACGGCCGCTTCGAAAGTGCCGGGACTGGAACTCGGAATTGATCTACCTTACTGGTTAAAAGGAGACAAGCTTCCTGGAGGAGATACCACACTTCAATGGTTCATCAAATCCTTTCATCATGTAACTATTCTTGATTACAAGACAGATGTCTACGGCAAAGGCGGAATCATTGAGAGTGTAAGTCAACACATTCAATTAGCCAATTCGCTGGGCAGACAAATTGTAGTCGCTTTGAACACGAAAGAGGATACCAGTAGCGCGGACTCTTCCTTCTATGGAAAGGATCCCCAGCTTGTAGATGATGCCTTGTGGGAGGTCAACGATCAATTCAGCAGCGAGAGCTCTTATGCTGGATCAGCCATTAATGATGCAGAGAGCTGGGCTAAGCTGATGAAGGCGGATATCGTTACACCGGCACCAGCGCCAACGCCAGTACCGACACCTACGCCGACACCGGTACCAACGCCAACACCGACGCCTACGCCGACACCGGTACCGACGCCAACACCAACGCCTACGCCGACACCGACGCCGGTTCCAACACCAGTGCCAACACCAGCACCAAGCACTGAGGTTCCTGTTGCCAAACCGCTGAATCGCAGTCAGCAGGTAAGAGCTACCTACATCTGGGAAGCGGGAGACGCTGTGAACCGTGGTGACGAGGTTCTTGCATTCGCCAAGAGCAAGAATATTAATTTGCTCTATCTACACATCAATACGGACTACAAGTTATCCGCTTATCGTCCATTTATGAAGAAAGCATGGAATGCAGGCATAGAGGTCCATGCAATGGGCGGAAATGGAAGCATGGCTTTCACCGAGAATCGTCCGAAGATCACTAAGTTAATTGATTATGTGAAGGATTATAATCGGCAAGCCGAGCCCGAAGAGAGATTCTTCGGTATCCATTACGATATTGAACCATGGGTTCTACCACAGTGGTATTCGGCCACTGACAGAGTTATCAGCGAGTGGACAGGCAATATGAATTACTTTATCGGAGAAGTGAAGAAAGACTCCAAGCTACTAACCAGTGTGGATCTGTCAGCATGGCTGGACAGGTATACTGTGAAGAACGATGGAGGAATCTCGATCAGCAAATGGTTCATTCAGAAGATGGACCATGTAACAATCATGGACTTCCGGAACTATGCTTCCGGTAGAGGGGGTCTTGCTGATATGGCCAAAGAAGAATTGGCTTTCGGCAAGGAACTGGGCAAACCAATCTATCTGGCTGTAGAGGCCAAAGCAAGTTCAGAAGGTGCTTATGTAAGTTTTTATGAGCTGGGTAGTGCCGTTCTTGAGAGAGAACTCGCCAAGCTCCCTGCGCTGCTGACCGATTACCCATCCTTTGGCGGAATAGCGGTACACGCCTATGAGTATTGGAAAGCACTTAGACCTTAAGTCCAGGACCTTAAGTCCATTTGTTATCATCATACAATGTCAGTGTCCTTATAATACAACTTCATCTTAACAAGAAACCCCACAGCCAGATGGCTGTGGGGTTTTGTAATCTTATATTAAATGACAACAGCACCTATGGCGCCGCATAACAAGCCTGACAGGACAACGGAGCCCAAGACGAACCAAATGACCTTACGGGGGAACGCGCGGGACACCATCATTACGGATGGCAGGCTGACCGCAGGAAGTGTGATTAGCAGCGCTCCGGCAACGCCTCCTCCAAAGCCAAGGGACAAGAATGTTGCGATGATAGGGATCTCGGCAGCGGTAGGAATGACGAACAAGGTACCCGCAACAGCAAATATAATTACGGCCAGAACTGCATTCATACTGCCAGCTCCAAGTACCGGGAACATCCAGGCGCGTGCCGCGCCGAGCAGAAGCACGGTAACAAAGTATGCGGGTACGATAGTTAGAAGCATGGTCCCCATATTCTTCAACCAGAGCGTAAGGAAGGAGCCTTGCGGCTCTTCCGGCTGATTAACCACCTCTTCGACTTCATCAGGTACCTGGGTAGTTCCGGCGAATCTGTTCGCGAAGTAGCTTACTGCGAAGGTAAGTATAATTCCGAACACGACACGAAGAAGAGTGAACTTCCACGACAGTACAAAGGTCATGAAGATCAGCGTAGCCGGGTTGAGCACCGGATTGCCGATCCAGAAAGCAAGACTTGCTCCGATCGAGACATTTTTCTTGCGTAATCCAACCGCAATTGGAGCGGCGCAGCAGGAACACATCATTCCGGGAAGTGACGCGACTCCGCCGAGCGCCGTGCTTTTGAAATTCATCTTACCCAAAGTCTTCAGCAGCCATCTTGAGGGCAGGAGAACCTGTACAAGAGAACCAAGCAGAATGCCCAGCACCGCAGCCTTCCAGACGGACTTAAAGTATACCATTCCGTAGTCCCAGGCAGACTGTAAGGACGGAGCAGGAGCAGTTCCCTGGTCGCCTGTCAGAATAGAAGCTCCGAGGCTGTGTTCCGCGGCGGCTTTGAGAGCTTTGAAGTAGTATGGCCACCACTTGACATAAGTGAGACCCGCGATGGCTATGATCAAGAAGAGGACGACAAGCAGGACTGTTCTTGAAGAAGCAGGTCTCTTGCCCCCGTGCAAGGAATTGTAGTTATTTGATGACATATGTCCGATTGACCCCCATTTGTAATAGTAATCAAGGTTACAATTATAGCATGCGGAGGTATAGAAAGTAACTTGTTTTTTGTACAATAGTTGATTTTTGGTGTAAAATATATTCTGTTGCGTAAGTGCAAGCAGACGAGTTTTCTCTAACATTCTTATTAATCATTAAGGAGCTGAGTCCATCATGTCTCAAGCTGGAAATATAAAGCTAACCTCCCTGTCCTCCAAAGGGGGCTGCGGATGCAAGATTGGTCCTGCGGACCTGATGCAGGTTCTTCGAACACTGCCGGCGGCTGAACCAAACCCCAATTTGCTGGTCGGTACAGATACGAGTGATGATGCGGGCGTGTACCGTCTCACCGACGATCTGGCCTTAGTGCAGACTCTTGATTTCTTCACCCCGATTGTGGATGATCCCTATTCGTTTGGCCAGATCGCGGCTGCGAATGCACTTAGTGATATTTACGCCATGGGCGGGAAGCCGCTTACCGTTCTTAATATTGTAGCCTTTCCTATTTCTGTTCTGGATAAAAGCATACTCGCAGATATCCTTCGCGGTGCAGGTGATAAAGTCAAGGAAGCCGGAGCAACGCTGGTTGGCGGACATTCGATCGATGATAAAGAGCCAAAGTTCGGTCTATCCGTAACGGGAACTGTCCATCCGGATAAAGTGAGAACGAACGCTGGGGCTCGGGCTGGAGACAAGCTGATCTTAACAAAGCCAATTGGAGTGGGGGTATTAACGACCTCCATTAAGAAGGACCAGTTAACAGAGGATGAGACGGCCCGGCTCGTCACCGTCATGTCCACACTCAATAAGACTGCTGCTGAAATTATGGAACCTTATCCGGTACACGCGTGTACAGATGTAACGGGCTTTGGCCTGCTCGGTCATGCCTCTGAAATGGCCAAGGGCAGCAAGCTTGGACTTATTATCCATAAAGAAGCCGTGCCTGTGCTGCCTAGAGTCAGGGAGCTTGCGGAGAATGGCTTCGTGCCTGGTGGAACCAAGAATAACTTTGCTCACCTGGAAGGCAGTATTATCTATCCGGATCAGCTGGATCAGATCGATCGTTATATCCTGTGTGATGCGGTCACTTCAGGCGGATTATTGATCTCGGTGGACGCCGATCAGAGTGATTCCTTGCTGAAGGAGTTGATAGCCGCCGGAGTAGAGGCAGCAATCATTGGTGAAGTCACAGAGGATCATCCAGGTCAAATTCAAGTAATCGTGTGATTATGACAAGGCCATAATCCTGAGTTAAGCATCGAACAAGAAGAGGTGGACGACATTGTTTCAGGATATAACATTAGAGCAATTAAGAGAGCTTAGGAACAAGAAGCAGCTAACGGTGATCGATGTGCGCTCTCCATCTGAATATGAGGATTCAACTTATCCTGGCAGTCTGAACATCCCTTTCTTCAATGATGAAGAACGCGCTGAAGTAGGTACGTTATACAAACAGACCAGTGTTCAGGCCGCGAAGGACCGGGGGCTTCAGATTATCTCTTCCAAGCTTCCAAGCTTTATCCGGGAATTCGGTGCCATAGAAGGTGACAAAGCGGTATTCTGCTGGCGTGGAGGCATGCGCAGCCGCACAACCGCAACGGTTCTGTCGCTAATGGACATCCATGCTTACCGTTTGGTAGGAGGATATAAAGCTTACCGGAAATGGGTTATGGATGAGCTGGAGTCTTTTGAGTTCAAGCCCAAATCTTTGGTGATACATGGAAATACCGGAACAGGCAAGACCAACCTGCTTCTCCGGCTTAAGAAGAAAGGGTATCCCGTGCTTGATCTGGAGGGACTGGCTGGACACCGGGGATCTATATTCGGTCACATTGGCCTTAAGGCGAACAACCAGAAGACCTTTGACAGCCTGCTGCTTGAGGAGCTGATCAAGCTTGAGGACTCGCCTTACGTTCTGTTCGAAGCGGAAAGCAAGCGGATTGGTAAGGTGGTTATGCCGAACTTCCTGGCTCATCAGAAAGAGACCGGAACCCAGATCTGGATTGAGATGCCGATTGAGGCGAGAGTGGAGCAGATCTTGCAGGATTACCAGCCGCAGCAGTATAAGGCGCAGTACATCGCTTCTTTTCAAAGGATTAAATCCCGTATTCATGTGCCAATTGCCGCGGAGATTGACCGGTGTCTGAACGAGGATCAGTTCGCCGAAGCTGTAAGGCTGATGCTGGAGTATTATTACGATCCCAAATATGATTATACCTCACAGCAGTACGATGAGGATGAGGGCAGCAAGGTTACTTTCAAGGTGAATAACCTGGATGAAGCTGAAGCTGCGGTTATTCAATATTTGAATGGAATGAACTAAAGATGGCGTTTATCTAGCGCAATAGTTAATGGCATCTTGAAGAATTAAAGCTAACTCCTGTCCTTCCAACTATGGAAAGGCAGGAGCTTTTTTGTGTGGAAACAGCATATGTCAACCCTATGTAACTAGAACGCTGGTTCTAGTTAATATTTTGTTAATAAGTTATTTAGATAAATGCAATTGTCCTCACTTATAATGAATCATGAGGAAACGTTTCCCAATATGAAATAAAGGAGTTCCAACAATGAAACTTAGTAAAAAAGGGATTACCGTACTTTCTTTTACCCTTGGAGCCTGTCTGTTTGTATCGACAGCCTTCGCCGATGCGCTGCTGGGATCTGGTTACGACCAGCTGAAAGGTTCTGTAAAAAACACTGCGTCCCAAATGGAGAAGGGACTAGACAGCTACACGATAGAAGTTCTATATTCACTTGAAGATAACGGTCACACCATGTTTGAGTCATCCGATTCTAACAAATTTGATGTGCAAAAGCAGGCTAGGGAGAATACGAGTGTGACTCAAGGCTCTAGTGGAATTACAACAACGCATTACTCGTACAACGACCCAAAGCGTTCGATTTGGAAAAACGAGACAGAAGACAAATATTATGTGACAGAATTCCCTGAAGATGATGTGAGGACAAATATGTTTGACAGTCCGTTCAACGCAAAGGGAGCTCCAGAGATTGAAAAAATCGTTGACGCCCTGGTGGGTAATTTGAAAGATTATGTACAGGCGGAAGAAGGGGCTGACGGCGGAAGAGTCTATTCAGGAAGTCTATCCGAGGCACAGGTTCCCGCGGTAGTGAATGCTGTTACATCCTTTGGCATCAAGAAGATGATTAATGATCAGGGACGCATGCAAAGGGATGCGAAGATGCCGGAAATCGAGAGCGATATTTTTGTGAAGAAGGTTGTGGGTACGGCCGCTGAGAACAAATCTGGATTACTTGAAAATGTGACTGGCGAGGTGATCTTGTCCGGTAAGGATAAGAACGGAACACAGCATGATTTGACGTTAAATCTCGTTTTGAAGCTTTCCAACATCGGAAATACGAAGATTGCCATGCCTGATCTGACTGGAGCCAATGTCGAAAATGTAACTGATTCAGGCGGCTTCAGCAGCAAGTTTGTCGGAAAATATAAAAATAATATTATTACTGAGAAAGACGGCAAATTTATCAAAATTGGCGAGAGAACCCTTGAGATTACAAGTGTGGAAAAGGACAAAGTAACGGGCAAGTATCACGAAACCGTGAAACCCGGGTTTGAAGCGGAGTATGGCGACAAGTATAACTTTACCTTTGAGTACAATCCTAAGCGTTCCAATTCCATATCCACATTCACTTATAACAATGCAAAAGGTGAGCAGGAACATGGGAATCTCTTCCCGAGTGGTTCCGGAAAGGTTTATCTCGATTTAAACATCAAGATGAACGATAGTAATTCGTATCAGTCCAACAACCAGCAATATTATGATGGGGAATTTAGCCGTGTATTTGAAGAGTAATTGGTTAAGGGAAGCCGCTAATGCGGCTTCCTGACCATTATGGGGGAGATGTTGAAACACATGCATAAAGCTATCGAAATTACCGGACTTACCAAGGTGTATAGCAATGGCAGAGGAATTAGTAATATGAATTTAACGATAGATCAAGGTGATATTTTCGGCTTTTTGGGACCCAATGGTGCAGGAAAGACGACGGCTATGAAAGTAATGGCAGGCCTAATGAGACCGGACCGAGGCGATGTGAAGATATTCGGAGCCAGTGTTATAGATGACTATGTCAATGCGATGAAGCATGTAGGCTGTATCATCGAGACAGCGGAGTCTTACCCTTACTTGACGGCCAATGAGAACTTGAGGCTGTTTGCACGGTTCTACCCGCACGTGGACCAGAAGAGAATCGATGAATGTCTTGAAGTCACCGGATTGCTGAAATATAAGAACGAAAAATCCCGAAAGTTCTCATTAGGGATGAAGCAGCGTCTGGGTTTGGCCGCTGCAATTTTGTCGAAACCCAAGCTGTTAATTTTGGACGAACCGCTTAACGGACTCGATGTTGAGGGGATATTGGAGATGCGTAAGCTGATCAAACAGCTTGTGCACGAGTCAGGTACAACCTTTTTTATCTCCAGCCATTTGATTCATGATGTGGAGCTAACCTGCACAAGAATCGGTGTTGTGTATGGGGGACATCTTATCAATGTCGACTATACCCATAACATTCTCTCGAATTATTCTTCTCTTGAAAATTATTTTGTTAGTGAGGTGGACAGGAATGGCCGGGTTTAAAGCTGCATTCTTCATTGAAGCGGTCAAGCTATTGAAAAAGAAAAAAATAATTGCGGCCGCCATTTTGTCAATATTCGCAGTCGTGATTGGACAAATTGCGGTTACAGCGATTAAACATGGGCTTGGACTTCGGGTTGCAGGCAGCACCGAATTTCCGTTCTTGGTTCTATCGATTTTCAGTTATACGATATTACCTCTATTTGCTACGTTTGTGGCAATTGATATGTTTAGCGGTGAATTTTCGTCCAATACGATGAAAATAACGCTCACCAGACCTGTATCCAGGTTCGGCGTTTTTAGCGCAAAGGTTCTGAATTTAGCATTATTCATTTGTTCAAACTTAGTGTTTGTTATGATTCTCTCGTTGTTGGCCGGTTTCCTGTTTAATATGTCCTCTGTCAGCCTGTTAGGATTCGTTAGAGTTGTATTATCCTATATGGCGACGTTCTTTCCTGTCTTTGTATTTTCTCTTCTGGTTGTATTACTGTCTAATTTGCTCCGCGGGGGTTTGGCCGTTTTTTTTCTGGCAATTATTGCTTTTATCGCATTTAACTTTTTAGATATCGTGTTTTCGAGTTATTCCAGTTTTTTCATTACGTCGATGTTCGACTGGTACACGCTCTGGATCTCCGAATCAATTAACGTGTATAAAATATTACGCCAGATCTTAATCATGTTGGGCTGTGGTATAATGTTATTTACTGCTGGTTACTACTTGTTTGATAGAAAGGATATATAGAAGGGGAAATGCATGTAACGAAACGCTTTTTCATGATGAATGCGCTGACTGTACTGCTTTCTATCGGTTTCACCGTTTTGGCTGCCGTCATTTTTGCTGCTGTGTATACCAAAGTTTTTGGCCAAGAGATGTATGTCCATGAAATGAAAAGAGTCTTCGAGGTCAGGACAGGAATTAGTGAGATCAAACGTGAAGCCATGAACTCCGAGTTCGAACAGCTTTTGGATAAGCAGTATCAGCAAGAAATGTCTGCGCGGGTTAAGTCTTTGGGCGCAAGTGCCATCCTTCTAAAAAACAGGGAGGTATTATTCTCCACAAAAAAATTCAGCGAACTTGATATCGAAAGAAGCTTAATGCTAACCAGCGGTATGCCCGATCAAGATACTGTGGAGCTGGACGGCACAACTTATATGTTTGCTCGAGCGACATACAAGCTTCCGACTGGCGAAGACGGGGTTTTACTATTGTTAGCGCCCGTAACGCTGAATTCGGACTTTTACATACTGCTTGGCATTTTTGCGATCAGCTTTTTCATATTGACTTTTCTGCTGATGAATTTTTGGGTTTCTTACCGATTCTCACGCGGGATGCTTACTCCAATCTCCAGGTTGAAGGCGGCCGCCGTACGAATAAGTGAAGGCGATCTGAACTTCGGGATTGCGGAGGAAGGCGAAGATGAGGTAAGGGAGCTCTGCAGAACACTGGAACTCATGAGGCTCAAGCTGAAGGAATCGATTTATCTACAGAACAAATATGATGAGAACCGGAACTTTTTGGTGTCAAGTATCTCTCATGACTTAAAAACGCCGGTTACATCCATTATTGGTTATATTGAAGGGATTATCGATGGGGTAGCGAGGACACCCGAAAAAATGGAAGAATACTTAGAAACGGCCCGTTCCAAGGCGGTACTGGTGAATATGATGATTGATGATCTTATTTTATATTCCAAGCTTGACTTAAAACAGCTCCCTTATCATTTTCAGAGTACGAACCTAGTCGGCTATTTCGAGGATTGCGTGTCAGAATACCAATATGAGTTTGAACAGGCGAACTTCACCTTCGAGCTTATTAATGAGCTAGTTTCTCCCGTCACGGTCTTAATCGATCGTGAAAGGTTCAAGAGGGTCATTCAAAACATTCTTGGCAATGCGGCGAAATACTTGGAAAAGGCTGACGGAAGGATTGTCATAATACTCAGGGAGACGCGGACTTCCGCCATAATAGAAATTAAAGACAATGGAAAAGGGATCCCGGAGAAGGATCTTCCCCATATTTTTGACAGGTTTTATCGGGTGGACCCTTCTCGAACAAATACCGATGGCAGCGGCCTTGGACTTGCTATTGCCAAGCAGATTGTGGAAGGGCATGAGGGAGAAATTTGGGCTAGAAGTATTGTGGGAGAAGGAACTCGGATAATGATATCCCTGAGAATAGTGTAGAGCTGTGGAGGTTATGATGAAAAGGCTGCTCATTGTTGAAGATGACCAAAGCATTGCAAATCTGCAAAAGGACTACCTGGAGCTAAGCGGATACTCGGTTAGGATCGTGAACAATGGATCCGAGGGTCTCAAGGCTCTCGCGGAAGAAGAGTTTGGCCTAGTTATATTAGACATTATGCTTCCTGGTATGGACGGGTTTGAAGTATTAAAAACCATCCGTGAACAGGAAGATATCCCGGTGCTTCTTGTATCCGCCAGAGCAGATGAAATCTATAAAATAAACGGCCTCGGCCTCGGTGCGGATGATTACATCACCAAGCCGTTCAGCTCAGGCGAGCTGGTAGCCCGGGTTAATGCGCATCTGAATAAATTCGAACGGATGAAAGAACGTTTTGGTAAGAAGGAAGTGGGCACTGTTCTTAGCGTTCGGGGCCTGGAGATTCAAAAGGATTCCAGAAGGGTGTTTGTGAACGGAAGTGAGGTCATGCTGACACAAAAGGAATTCGAGCTGCTCTTGTTTCTTTTCCAGCATGCCAATCGGGTATTCGATAAGGAAGAGCTTTTTGAGCGAATCTGGGGGATGGAAGCCATAGGGGATGCTTCTACGGTAACGGTGCATATCGCCAGAATCCGAGAGAAAATAGAGAAAACCCCTTCCAAGCCCCAATATATTGGGACGGTTTGGGGAGCAGGATACAGATTTATGGTCTGACCATACTTGCATTTGCTTCTTAATTTGCCGAGCGAAATCTAGGTTGTTTCTATACAAAAGCTCCTGTCCATGCATAATTGCCATGGCAGGAGCTTTTGTGATTGTTGCCAGGATTACTAACCAGCGGCTTCATTCGGTTCAGGCTGAATGTTCCCTTTCATTTTGAACAGCGGTACCAAGACCGCCACCCCTATAAGAAAGAACACGCCTGCAATCACATAGAGAGGAACAATAGAGATCAAGGTCTTGAGTGGGCCTGACAGCAGCATGGTTATTACCATTGAGCCCATAAATAACGGATTCAATATGCCGTTAACCCGGCCGATGAAGGATTCCTCTGTATTTTGCAGGATCATCGTATTAATTCCAATTTGAATACATGGCAGTACAAATCCACTAATGAACTGCAGGCCCAGTGTGAACCAGTAATCTGTCGAGAGACCCATAGCCATCATCGCCAAGCTGTCTACAGCCATTCCGAATGCGAGCAGCTTCTGGGGAGATACCTTGCTTAGAAAGCTCATCGCCAGTACACCACCGATAATCATGGCGATGCCGTTGACCAACAAGAACCACTGCAAGTACTCTTCAGGCTTTCCAAGCCGCTCTGTAATTAGAAAGATACCCATGGGTTGAATAAGACCTAGACCAAGCCCTGCAGCAATGAACCCACCGCCAAGCTTGCGAAGTATACTCCGTGACCATACATATCGGAAGCCTGCCTTAATATCTTCAATCAATCGCGGCTGGTCTGCTGCAGCTCGCTCCTGACGATCACGGGGTAGGAAGGCCAGTGAAGCCGCCGAGAGAAGGAAGGCAACACCCATAATTCCGATTGCCATCTCAATACCGTAACTCTGGTAGACGAAGGTACCAACAACCGGACCAAATATCATGAACACGGCGAACATGGTCTGGTAGATTGACATACCTTTCTGTACTAAATGCTCGGGCACATGCAGCTTGAACAGCTTCATGCCGGCGGGCTGCGAGAACTGGGACAAGATGGCTGAGACTAGAGTAGCAAAGAATACCGCTTTCCAAGAACCGACCTCCATAGCGAAAAGCACCGCAAATACGGAGACCGCACTAAGCAAATCGCACCAGACCATGGTTTTCTTTGCTTTCCAGCGGTCAGCGAACGTCCCGCCAATGAACGAAAATACAAAAATCGGTGCAAACTCAGCGACCGAAATTAGAGAGACCGCGAATGCGTTATCATTCGTCATCTCTTTGACGTAGAACAAGATCGCGATATTCCGAACCCAAATCCCAATCTGCAAAAATAACGTAGAAACTAAAATCGATTGTACAAATCTGTTGCTTAACAGGGAAGATGCTGAAGCGGGCAAAGCTTGCTGATTGGTCGTCATATTTCCTTTCCTTTCATATCCAATTTAATCAGATGTTACTTACTTATTCTATACAAATTTTACCTGTAAATTCGATCTGTAAAAAGGTTCGTGAGAACGAAAGATTTCTCCGTCTCGGGAAGGATGGATTGATTCCGTAAAGTGAGGTTTAATTTAGTCAACTATGTAATGGTTACGATTAAGGAGGGAGTAATTGATGAGACCAATACTCCTGCCATAAGTTAGCCGGAAAAGCAGGAGTATTAGGTTAGGAACGAGAAGTATCGAGTAACAGCGAACTAAATATTAAACACTTTTAATATAAAGGGGTGCCTTCATGACTAAAAAAATTTGGTTATCTCACTAATAGCAATTATTGTAGAGAGAATAAAACAACTTCCGCAATTGATATAAACTACTTCTTCACAAAACCCGTATTTTGTACATATGTATAAATTGATTCTGCCCTTTATAATAAAAGGATTTTTATTTAGTATCATACACTACAGGCTATTTGTTTTTCACATTTAAAATATAAGTTTCTCCTCTGCTCTGTAAAACCCTTTGTTTTAATAAATTTTCTCAACCAAGGTCTTGATAATTTTGAGTCTAACACTTTATTTCCCATTAATTCAAACGATATTTATCTTGGTATCTGATCGATTATTTTTCCAGTTTTTGTAAAGTCTCTATTTTAGTCAAAGAAAGACCATCCTATTTTATGTTCCTTTGGTGATACTGAAGTTAAACCACCACCATTTAAATGCCAACCAAAAAAGTTCTTCTTTAATATTGCAATCCCAAAATAATTATCAGGTGCTGTTCCCCATTCATAAAACGCAATAGCTTCAGCTTTTTCACTTTCCATGTCATTGTCTTTTAGTCCAATGCTCAAAAAATATAAAGCGATTAATAAAATGGCGATGAAACAGAATATAATGATTTTCAAATTCTTCGACAAAAAACATCTCCCACTCTAAAACTTATAAAGACATGTTTTGATCTCATGAATAGTCACCCAAATATACCACATATTGGGACTATTCTGCCCGTTACTTCAATGAAAAACAGCAACTAACCTTGATGTCAGTTGCCATTGTTCATTACGCCGATCATGGGAATTCTAACACGACGTCTTCTGCGAAAAGTTCGAAGCTCTCTTCAGTGCCGGACTTGGTATAATGAATCTCTAACCATTTGATCTGTAGCTCTACTCGTCATTTGTAGAACGGCAGTTTTGTTTTTTGATCTTTAGGAGCATCACCCTGATAGTCTCGTATTTCGTCTTTCCTCCAAAGGTAAAACAAAATTCTTGCTTGTGTTGCAGTTAAAGTATTAATCAGATTCCCTGTGTTAACCATAAGATCATGTAATGCAATTTCTATACAAATAAAATCAACTTTGTAAGTGAAATATTTTTTAAAAAGTTGGAGCAGGTAATTCATCAATTTTTATACGAAGTAAACTGTAAGGTTTTTGTCGCAAGTCTTTTCCATAATGAAATCTTGCCTGCCGATGAAATTGGTTCACAATAACATATAAGTGTTGGTCTGGACCAATAGAAAAAGTATCCGGCCATAATATTCTCGGATCATGTGCGATGGTTTCCATTATCCCATTCGGAAATATCTTTCGAATACTGTCGTTTTCATAGTCACCAGCGTATATGTTTCCTTTTGCATCTGTTATCAATCCATCAGACGCACCTTTTTCTCCCCAATACTGCACATGATAATGTAAATTGAAATCCGGTATCGTTCTGTCTCTTAGGGCTTCTGTTGGGATCGAGTATAGATGACGACTGGTTAATGGACAAAAAAATATATTATTTCCATCAGGGGAAATTGCTATACCATCAGAAGCCAATCGAAAGGGAGATGTCGAACCATCTGTGTTTCGATTCATCAAAATTTTACCTTCCACTTTCGGTAAAAAATACGGATCGGGTGAAGTTGAATTTGCTCCATTTAACCGTCTAAACGCATTTCCATTTTCTAAATTTACGACTATAATAGCACCTGGACCTTTGGAAGAAGAATCTGTTATATATGCGTAACCTGATTCACCAACACGAAAATCAAATCGGACATCATTCAGATACGTTGTCGGCAAGATTGCATCTTCTGCAAACGTGTATACTTTTCTTATTGTATTTGTTTTTAAATCTACAGCGACTAATTTTGCCCCTCCTTTAATAGGCTCAGAAAAATTTGGTGCAGCTGTATCCAGTACCCACAGGGTTCCCCTTCCATCAGCAATTACACTTTGGACACTGATGAAGGACATACTATGATTCAAAGGATTTACCAAATTCGTTTCTATATTAGGATAAGGCTGCAACCGACCCTCAACAATTTCTGCTACCGTAAATCTAACGTCATCTCCCCATCTCGGAAAACAAATGAAGATACGCCCGGTTTCTGATACACTAACGCCTGTAGGCATAGCCCCATAAAATGAATAAACGAGTTCTAACTTACCGAAATATTCTTCTATAGGTAACATAGGTTTTATGATATCCTCCACAACATTTTTGAATGGATATTACTATTACCTATAATATGTTTACAACTTTCTATAATGCCTGCCTCTTAATGATACCGTCTCAGCCTGATTCAGAGACGGTCCCGCGGACTCAACCGTGGAAGGAGCGAGCATTAAACTAGCTGCCGTTGTTTCCTACATCATGGGGCCTGATCGATGGTGAAGAACCAATAGTGGTTTATTGTTTGTCCGGCAAGCCCAATTCGTTTGCTGAAGTTTGCGCTTGATCTAAAAAACTCCTCTGCTCGGGTCAATTGCTGCCGGGCCTTTCCAAAGCTTGTGAACCCTCCTTCCTTTGAGCAAAGATCAATAACTTTAACAGAAATAAATATTCGGTTTGGATTTTGTTTATATTCTTGCGACTGCATGGGAATATCCGGACCCACACAATCATTTTTAGTATAAGAACTGATGAAGCCGGAGAATCTAACGCTGATGAAAAAGGAGGGAATAATTTCTCAATGAACACGCCAACGCTAGCGCCGCACGAATCGATGGAACTACATGAAGCGTTAAACTTCAAAACGCTCTGCCTCGCCAAGTCAAAACTTATGCAAGGCTTGGTATTTGACCAAGAGCTAAAAGCGTTAATGCAGAAAGACGTAATTCAATCCACACAGCAGATAACCGAGCTGCAAGCACTTTACGCAAGAGTTCCTTTCCAAGCACCTGTTCCGAATAACCCGACACCAATAACACAATAAAGGGGAACGCAAATGAATACCGATTATTTAGACCCGATTAATTCATTAAACATGCCGGAGATGGCTGACATGACTTTTGCAATGGACTTCCTCCTTCGTGCCAAGGAAGGTGTGCGAAATTTGTCCGTCGCCCTGACGGAGGCGGCTTCTCCAGATGTAAGAGCGCTGCTTCGCAATCATCTTAAGCAGGGGATTGCCATGCACCAAGAAATTTCAGAGCTCATGATGCGCAAAAAATGGTTTCATCCTTACGAGCTGAACGAACAATACCAACTCGACCAGCTTTCGGTGAAAAATACGTTGATGATCGGGCAGATGAATTTGTTCCCGGATGATACGTCGCGTAAAGGCATGTTTGATCGAACCCCAGATGAACATATTGAAGGACATGAAGCATGAAGGCGGTAACGTATCAAGGAATTAAAAATGTCGTGGTCAAAGAGGTACCGGATCCCAAGATTGAGAAACCGGACGATATGATCGTAAAGATCACCAGTACCGCCATTTGTGGTTCTGACCTTCACCTGATTCACGGGATGATCCCTAACCTTCAAGAGAATTACGTCATTGGACATGAACCGATGGGGATCGTAGAAGAAGTAGGGCCCGGCGTGACAAAGGTAAAGAAAGGCGATCGTGTGATCATCCCGTTCAATATCGCATGCGGAGAATGCTTTTTCTGTAAAAATCAGTTGGAAAGCCAATGTGACAAGTCAAACGAACACGGGGATATGGGAGCATATTTTGGCTACTCCGGAACAACCGGCGGATACCCTGGCGGACAAGCCGAGTATTTACGAGTCCCATTCGCAAATTTTACCCACTTCAAGATTCCCGAAAACTGCGAACAACCGGATGAAAAGCTAAGCTTGATTGCCGATGCCATGACAACAGCATTCTGGAGCGTAGATAACGCTGGCGTAAAGAATGGAGATACGGTCATCGTGCTCGGCTGCGGTCCGGTTGGACTTCTCGCCCAGAAATTCTGCTGGCTGAAGGGAGCCAAGCGGGTCATCGCCGTTGACTATGTCAATTACCGCTTACAGCATGCGAAGCGGACGAACCATGTAGAAATCGTAAACTTCGAACAGGATAAGAATATCGGCAACCATCTCAAGGAAATGACCAAAGGCGGCGCCGATGTCGTGATTGATGCGGTTGGAATGGACGGCAAGATGAACGATCTCGAATTTCTAGCCAGCGGTCTGAAACTGCAAGGCGGCACCATGAGCGCATTTATCATTGCGTCTCAGGCAGTGCGCAAAGGAGGCACCATTCAGGTCACTGGGGTATACGGCGGACGTTATAACGGATTCCCGCTCGGCGACATCATGCAGCGCAACGTGAATATTCGTTCCGGACAAGCTCCGGTCATTCATTACATGCCGTATATGTACGAGCTGGTTACTTCAGGCAAAGTAGACCCTAGCGACATTGTTACGCACGTCATTCCGCTCAGCGAGGCCAAGCGTGGTTACGAAATGTTCGATACGAAAACCGACGATTGCATCAAAGTTGTCTTAAAGCCATGACTATATAAACGGGAGGAAAATCCAAAATGAATTCCAATTACGCTTTGCATGAGATGCTGGAAGTTCATGAAATGGCTGCGTTCAAGACTGTTTGCAAGACCAAATCCCAAACCATGCAAGCTCTCGTAACCGATCCGGAGCTCGTGCAAATTCTGCAGCAAGACGCCCAATTATCACAGCAGCAGCTTCAGGAGCTCAGTGGAGTGCTGTCCAAAGCCACACTATAGGAAGGAGAAAAAAATGAACACAATATTAGAACACATGATAGGGCTTAATACATTGACTGACGACGTGATTGCAATGGATTTTTTGATGAACGCCAAGAGCGGAGTCAGAAACTACGCCATGGCTGTGACCGAATGTGCCACCCCCGAAATTAAGCAAATTATGATGAAACAGCTCGACGAAGCTATAGACACTCATGAGAAGATAACAAACTACATGATGCAGCGGGGCCTATACCATCCCTACCATATTTCAGAGCAAATTCAGCTCGATCTGAAAAATATTCAGACCGCAGAGAATATGCCGTCCTGATACCGTACTCGTCCGTCAAAACACGCACAGCCACCATGGTTGGATTGTGTCATTAGACATCAATCGGTACAACTTCTCGTCCTCGAGTCTGGACAAGAACTTGTACCGATAAAACAAAAAAAGCCGCTACAATAGCGACTTTCAATGGGACTATGTTCTTGTCCATTAACAAATTTATCTCCTCGCAGCAACCTGCGGGATTAGCCTATTAAAAAAAGGTAATAAATTTTACATCCTATTTCACCTTTAAATGTAGATTAGGGGAGGTACTGTATACGGGTGAAGTCGATCTTATCTCCGATGCATCGTTGTTCCCCAGGACCGAATCCGTGACTTGATGGATGACTTCCCCCACATCATGAGCCGTCTCCAGCAGAGGATCAACCGCATTTATCTTCCCCTTCACATCGGCTGTAATTTTATTGGCATTGCGAATGAGGTGTTTGGCCTCTTCAGACAATCCGCCCAGTGTCCCCCTTACTTCAGCCAAGGTTTTATCCACTTCACCCAGGGTACCCATTGTCTTCTTCAATGTCTTGATCAAATATACATTAAGCGCTATAAATCCAACTGCAGCCCCGGCCACGCTATGTTTTATTTTGATTTCCATAAGTCAGCTCTCCTTCCTTATTTCACACTTTATGTTCGAAGAAGCCGCCTCATTCCATATGCAGAAAGAGATTCCGATGGGAAGAAATAGTCTGCTGAGCCATATAGAACAAAAACATACACCGATATATTTAAAAAAAACGCGCTAAGCACGGATTTCAAAAGGTATATGTTCTTGTCCTCTTACAATAACCCGTTCACTTCCAGTCTTTCTTTAACACCTACAAACATTGCATCTCACATCTTACTCTCTCAAAGCATAAATCAGTAAGATCACCTTCATGAATCCAGAAATAAATCCTACCTACATCTCCCCACACATGTGTGAGGATCATTATAAAAGTCATCGTCCTCATACATAGGTTTTCCAGCATAGAAAAAAGACAGTAACCCACTCTTAGGAAGAGAAATATTTACTGGACAATCTGCCAGGTTAATTTGAGCAATAAAAGTCATATCATAGTCTTTCCATAATGGCCATTCCATATCATCAGGAAGATCAGGAAACTATCGTTCCTCGTTAGCTGAATAGAAAGATAGTCTCATTTAGTAACCTTCCCTGCATTCAACCTTTTACCGAACCGCCAAGTCACTAACGCACTCCAAGCGTAAAGAATTGCACTAAAATAGAACAGAACGTTAATTGTTAGCCAGTCAATTAAGTACCCTCCAATAATTACGGCGAATCCCGACGCTACTGAGGTCCAAAAATGAAACTCCCCAATCACCGCCCCTCGCTTACCTTGCGTTGTATGATCGGCGATGAGTAGACGTTCACTCATTTTTTGCATCGAATTGCACACACCCATCAACAGTTGCAGTATCAATACCCACAAATAGCTTCCTACCCATGGAAACGCGAGCATCGCAACCATCATACCGAGAGAGCTCCATGTCAGCATCTGAACACCGTTTCGATCAAGCTGCGGGGCCAGCCACTGAGAAATAGCAGCAGAACTGATCGTAAATACTGCGAATGCGAGTCCATACTTCGAAAAAGTGTTACCCAGATTTTTAAGGAACAACAAGTAATACGGAAATATCATCCCTGCAGCCAACGTCACAATGCTCTGAGAGCTAATGAGCCATCTTGCGTTCATGTTCCCCTAATCCCCTTTATAGTCCATATAGAAATAGTTCATAAACAAATGGTCTGGATCGTATTGCTCCTTCTTTTGAAAGAACTCCGAGTATTTAGGATATGCCGACTGGAACTGATCAAGCCTTGGATAAGCAATATACGGCAAATAGTAAGTCCCATTATGCTCAATAACACGATCGAGTACCTTTTGAATGCCTTTTCGAACTTTATTCTGCCCTTGCTCAGATAGGGGGACATTAAACAAACAAACAAGTGCGAACATATCATCCTTAGCATATGAAAGTGTCGATTCCTCATCGTGATTAACATAGCGCACCGTGATGTTGAGTAAATTTAAATTCTCTGCCTTTAACACAGTCCTGAAATCGTCCACAAACCCTTCAAACTCCTGAACGGGTATAAAGTATTCCTGTAAAACGTCATTGCTTCCCGCTTCACGGAATTCCATAAACTCAGACTCCGATCGCATTGCGTTGTTCCTCGTAATAAGCTTTCCTTCCTGGCCTTCAAAATGTGATTTTTGCATACTCCAAAGCGCATTTTTTCCCCATCCGAAGCTGCGGCTTAAATTGAACATCAGCTTGGTTGGAATCACACCCTCTTCACGAGTTTTCAACTGGTCATTACCCTTCAAAGGAGCATTCCGTTCTAACACATAATTGATTGCATACATCTCTTTTAGAAAACTCTCCGGCGCCACTGAAATCCGCGCAATGTGCATATGAATATCAGGGTCAGCCTTTACTTGCTCTTTAAAATATGTACTGTATGAGCTAACGTCCATTTCGTCGATCGCGAGTTTATACATTTCGTTATCTGTCAATTTAAGTGTCACATCGAGAATAATCCCTAACAGCCCGTAACCACCGATAACAAGGGGAAAGAGTTCCTTATTTTCAGTACGGCTAACGTTAAGGATACGACCATCTGCTGTAAGCAACCGAAACGATTCAACGCTTTTAATTAATGAACCATTGTGGATATCACGTCCGTGAGCATTAACGCTAATCGAACCACCTATTGTGAAAATATTTTGCGATTGCATCGTCTTCACGGCCAGACCAAAGGGGTTGATGTAATCCTGTACATCCTTCCATGTAGCACCGGCTTGGATGCGAATTATTTTTTTCATTGGGTCGAACGACAATATGCGGTTATAGGACCTCATATCGACAACGATGCTATCCTTGTAATACGTGTGTCCACCCTGACTATGCCTTTGCCCCGCGATTGAAACAGTAAGATGCTTCTTTCGTGCTTCCTGTAATATTTCTTGTAACTGCTGCTCTTCACGTCCTTGGGCAACCCGGGTTACTTTAACCGGACGCAGTCTGCTATAGTCGGAGATAAGGTATGGGTCCTGATCGATGGTGTTGTTTTGAAAATAATTTACTAGGCAAAGAACGGTGAGAAGGAGGAGAACAATCCTTTTCTTCATAAGTACCTCCATTGGTTATGAAACTATCAAAGCGATGGATTGGTTTAACTGCTGTGCTCTCGTTCCGAGATAGCTTAATTCGACTTTTTGATTTATTCTTAAATAAATACCGAATTCCTTGCTTGTTTCAAAGTAAGTGTCATATATCCACTCATCTACACTAATCCATTCTATTATCAGAGGATTTCCATTTCTGATTGTTTTCCGCTCGATATATACATGAATGTTGGTCCCCAATTGGTTTCCCTCCCCCTCATTAATGAAGTTCTACTACAGTTAATCACTACTAAATCTTAGCACAAATTGGAGGTATCCTGCCCGTTACTCCAATGATAATCAATTGGTTGAAGTAACTTTCTTCGTTAGCTTATTGCTGAAAAAGCGACTCTGAATGGAGCACAATTCTAGTTCCACAAAAAAGCAAGGACTGACCCTACTCGCTAACAATCCGAGTGGACAGCCCCTGTATTCCTACCTTTACGGTAGAAGTTTCTGTTCTCCGCTTTTAATCTGCTTTCACTCCACTTTGCTGACCTTCATAATATTGCGCGATCTCCACTATTAGAGCACCCATTCGTTCTTTCTCCGGCACGATAATCCGGCTTATCCCTCGATCTCGAAGCGCTTCAGCCGTTACTTTGCCGACCGCGGCAGCAAGTACATCCTGTTCAAAGACGGATTTCAGCTCATCTTCATGTCCATGTTCTCTTGCATAATCAAATAAATATCCGACTTGAACTCTTGTCGTGAAGCAGACGGCATCCACTTCCCGCTGAATCAGTTCGTTCAGAATCGATGCCAGCGTCTCCTGTTCAGGAGCTTGATAGTGATAAGGCAGTATCGCCTGAACATCCATGCCGCCCTTGCTTTTGATGAACTGATATAACTCCGACGACAACTCGCCGTGAAGCTGAATCCACACCTTCTGATCATTAAAATCAAACACTTCAAGCTTCTCAATCATACTGGCAATCGTTCCATCGTCATCACAGACAACCGGATGAATACCAGATTTCTTTAGAAAAGCGTTTGTTTTGTAACCGCGGCAGGCAATCTTGGTTTCTTTCAACCTCTCTTCGAATTCAGAGACAGCGTTAAGCCTCTCCGCAGCTTGAATCATAGCTTCAAATCCAATCCCTGTCGTGAAAATAAACCAGTCTGCCCCCTGCTGGATAAAACGCTTTACATCCTCTTCCACTTCAACCGGATCCGAGTACGTTAATCCCTGAAGTGACCGGACAAGTGGGACCCCGCCTCTTCGTTCAATAATTTCAGCCATTTCTTCGGTCTTTCGCGACCCGGCAATGACTATTCTTCTGTTCTGAAGGTCTTTACTCATGGAACTCCCCTCCTTCATTCTTAAGTAATCCAATTCGCACTTCATCTCCGAGAACATCAACCGGATAAGTTCGAACCTGTCCCGTATCAGGATCAAGCACATGACCATCCGCCAACGAAATTTGCCAGTCACAGATCGGGTCGAACAGGACTTGCCCGGATATAATTCCTTCTGCAATGGTGCCTCCGCGTGGCCCAGGGCTTTTATTTTCAAGTGCATAGATTTGTCCATCCGTTGTCTTGAATACCGCAATCTCTTCCTTACCCAAGCGCACAACCCGTCCCATTCTCTCGGTGAAATCATCTACATGGCCAACCAGGTAATACGTGTATTCATTTCTGTTCACTATCGGTTCCATCTTGCAGCCCCTCTCTGTTACTAGTCCTGTTTCGTAGAGACACTGATCTCTTCAAACATGCGTTCCCTCAAATTTGAATTATTAAGGATCTCACTCCAAGGTTCCTTCACCTGCGCCAAAGCGAGCTCCATACGCTCAGCCAAAGCCCGGCGGTTATCCAGATCATTGACTACAGCTTCGGTGACGGATTTAAGTCCCATCCTTTCAATCCATTCCGAGGTCCGCTCCAGATACTTGCCTGTCTCCCGGTAATGCTGCATGAACGCGGAGACAATCTCCAGAAGCTCTTCATCTGTTCGCACCTTGCACAGCAGTTCAGCAAGCCGGGCTTTAATCCCGCCATTACCACCAACATAGATCTCCCAAGCGCCCTCATTGCCAACGATCCCGATATCCTTGGTTGATGACTCCGCACAGTTACGCGGACAGCCGTTAACAGCAAGCTTGAACTTGGCTGGCATATCTAACCGCTCGAACTTCTTCTCGAGTATAATTCCCATACCCATTGAATCTTTCGTGCCAAAACGGCAGAACTGTGATCCCACGCAGGTCTTTACCGTACGCAGCGCCTTCGCATACGCATAACCGGACGGCATGCCAAGGTCTTGCCAGATCTTCGGCAGGTCCTCCTTCTTGACCCCGAGCAGGTCAAGCCGCTGACCACCGGTTACCTTAACCAGCTTGATGTTGTATTTCACGGCAATATCGGCAATGAGTCTGAGATCCTCCGGTGTGGTTACCCCGCCGTACATCCTCGGCACAACGCCAAATGTTCCGTCCTTCTGGATGTTCGCATGCATACGTTCATTCACAAAACGTGAGTCCTTCTCGTCCACATGCTCGGCCGGCCAGATCATACCCAGATAGTAGTTCAGCGCAGGACGGCATTTGGAACAGCCCTCCGGGTTATCCCATTCCAGCGCATACCTTACCTCCTTGGAGGTAATTAGCCCCTTTTCCTTGATCGCCGTGACGACCTCATCTCTGCTCAGTGAGGTACAGGAACAGATTGCTTCCTTTTTCGCCGCCGCTGAATCATATTTATCCCCGAGCACATATTGAAGAATTTGTTCTACAACAGGCCGGCAGCCTCCACATGAACGCGTTGCACTTGTTGCTACCTTGATCTCATCAACTGTAGTTAATCCTTTTTCGTTAATGGCATCCACAATGTTCTTCTTCGTTACCCCATTACAACCGCATACGATTTCCTCATCCGCCAGATCTGCGGCTGTATTCGCAGTTTCGACCGAAGCTTGTCCTACAATCGCATTATGAATGGCTTCTGTCATTACGGTGCCTGTTCGAATCCACTGCTGCAGCCTGGAGGATTCCTTTCCGTCTCCAACCAGGACACCGCCGACGATCCGTCCGTTGCGCAGCAGCACTTTTTTGTAAATACGCCGCCAGTCATCATGCACCCGCACAATAGACAGCCCTTCCGCATCCATAAATTCACCAGCGGAGAACACATCTACGCCAGATATTTTGAGTTGAGTAGATACCACAGATCCTTCATATGGCTTCGTATCCACTCCACATAGATGCTTAGCAAGAACCGCCCCCTGCTCGAATAGCGGAGCTACGAGTCCATAGCTAATACCGCGATGCTCGTTACACTCCCCTACCGCATAGATATTCGGTACTGAAGTACGCATAAAATCATCCACAAGAATACCTCGATTAACCTCGATACCGCTCTCCTTGGCTAATGCTGTGTTTGGTCTGATCCCTACCGCCATGACTACGAATTCCGCATCCAGCGTTGTTCCGTCCGAGAACCGAATACCGCTGACCCGATCATCTCCAAGAAATTCCTCAGTCTGTTTGCCGGTAGCAAATTTCAGACCCTGGCTTTCCAGCTCTGCCTGGAGCATTAGTGAGGCGGTATGATCGAGTTGACGTTCCATGATCTCTTCGAACAGATGGACCACGGTCACATCCATCCCAAGTTTAAGCAGCCCTTTGGCCGCCTCGAGTCCTAGCAAGCCACCGCCAATAACAGCAGCCTTCTTGTACTGATCTGCGGCATGCAGCATGTTCTGGCAATCTGCGATATCTCTGAAGCCAACAATTCCTTCTTTATCTGCTCCTGGAACAGGTAGTATAAACGGGTTGGAGCCGGTAGCAATGATGAGGGTGTCATAGGGAACCTCCATACCATTGTCTGCCTTCACGATTTTCTGTTCTGTATCAATATGCGTTACAGTTGTTCCGGTATATAGCTCTATTCCATTCTCTAGATACCAATCCCAGTCGTTCAGAATGATGTCTTCAACTGCTTTACTCTTCTCTAGCACATACGATAACTGAATACGATTGTAGTTGGGATAAGGCTCGCTTCCAAATACGGTGATCCTGTAGGTGCTCGGCGCCAATTTTAATATCTGTTCCACCGTGTTAATGCCCGCCATCCCGTTGCCGATTAAGACCAGATGCCGACGTTCTTGTACTTTCACCATGCAGAAACCTCCTAAATAGATGTACGAATCCATGCAAAAGAGAACTTGTAACCTACTAAACATCATAACTACAGTCGAACCAGTTTTAGCAGATTTTCTCTGTTTCTATCATAAGAAAAGAGTGTTGTATACGGAACCCCTTAACTTATTTTTTAACTGAATGCTTCATTTACTGGTAATCTGATGTCTCTCCTAGAGCTTGGCATGAAAAAAGCAGCTTCTGTTAATCAGAATCAGCTTTGGTTGATTAATTATCTTGTTGTACCCTTTCAACGAATACTTTCAACTTCGGGTATGCTTATCCCGTTGTACCCTCCTCTTATTAACTTTGCTCACTAATTTGTCCATATTAATACGGACCGTTGGTATGAATATGCCTAAAAATAAGCTGCCTTTCGGCAGTGTTGATACATTTGCTCATCAAAAAGATCAAGCCCCAAGCCTTTCACAAGTTGTTTTCTGAAATTTATGGTTTCGAATCCATAAGAACGATGAATTCCCGGGTCGGCTGTCGTCTATATAAACGAAGGCATAATGAACACAAACTAATTTTACAAAGAGGTGTTATGAGAATGGCGTTAATCTCCACATTCACGAGCTTCAACCTGCCTGTGAAAAACGTAGAACAATCGAAAGCATTCTTCACCGGACTCGGATTCGAGCTCAACCCCCAATTCCCCGAGAGCGAGAATTCGGCAGCCTTTGTGATCGGCGACAACCTGCAGGTCATGCTGATCAGTCATGCATTCTTTAATACGCTTACGGAGAGGGAATCCGTCGATACGAGTAAGTATGCTCAGATGACAATCGCATTGGCCTTCGAGAGCCGGGAAAAGGTCAATGAAATCGTGAATACCGCGATCTCCTTGGGCGGGAAATTACACGCTGAACCTGAAGATCATGGGTCCATGTATCATTGGGGTTTCGTGGACATGGACGGCCATCTATGGGCTATCAACTGCATGAACATGGATGCGGTACAAGCTCAAGGATAACAGAGAGCACGTTCGTACTAGTGTTCTAAAAGAAAGACGCCGTGCATCTTCTCCGGCGTCTTCTTCGCGATGATTAGTTTTGTTCGGTGTACTCATTGAAATTGTCCATAATCGCTTGCCAGCCTGCTTGCTGGAATTCGACAGGATTTGTGCTTTCCGCGTCGAACGATTCAATGACCTTCGTCTCATTCCCTAGATCGATGAAAGCTATATCCACTCTTCTTCCGTCTTCCATGGTGTAGCCAATCGCCTCATGCTGCTTCACGACATCATAGACGCCGCCAAAATCAAAGCCCATGCTTCCATCCGTGTCAGAAACATGCCGCCGAGCCGCAGACCGTTCTCGGCTCTCGGCTCATGCCAGTCCTCGGACGCCTTGATTCCATGGGCAATAAGTTATTCACTAAAGCTGAATATTCCTTGAAGCTTCGTATGATGAAATGCTGAAAAACCGCCCAGCAAAGGGGCGGTTGATTTATGCTTGCATGAATGCTTTTAACGGCTCCAAAGTCGAGAACGTCTTCTTTCCATCCTTTTTACGTTGTTCATCATAGAGTTTGGTCAACTCTACGAATGATTCAGCTTTAATCTTCGTATAACTCAATTTAGTGTATCTGATTATGTACGCCTTTTCCCCTTCTTGTTCAACCCACTCGTAAACGAGGTCATATTTGGACCTCAGATTCTTAAAATGAAGTGAACGGCGCAACACTGCATAATGTTCTTCAATGGCTTCATCGCATTCCTCCATAATCTTCTCGTATGCGCAGCCAACTCTCATCTGGATCTCCAAGGCCCGTTCACCGCCGTATCTCGCGAGAAATTCCTCCAACGAAACCAGCGCATATAGCAATATTTGTTCTTTGTCATTCGGATTCCTGAGTTCATAACAGCCTACAACCAGATTACGGTCGGCCAATTCATCTTTACTGAATTGCATGTTGAACAAAGACTCAAGTAACTCCTGCTTCATAACGGTATCCAACATCTGATCTTTATCAATCTTGATGCCTGTCGGCACCCACGGAAACGATAGTTGACCATTAATTATGTTACCCCTCATATTCAAGATCGGCAGACCCGTAGCAATAGCGTACGACCTGTTATAACCATTGCCCGCGAATACTTCATGTTCTTCTCCCATTTGTCCTGCCCCTCCTATTAATTCATCACTGCTTTTTATTGAGCAAGAAAATATTTCTGGGATAAATTGTATCATATGAGAAACATAAGTTCATCTGATGGTTACATTATCATCTTTTCCTTTATTACAGACTAAACTCACTCAAACTTTGCTAATGATCATATTATCAGGTGTCTCTGTTCTCCCCAGCGGCATGAGCTAATAATCCATTATCCACAGCTTGTTTCACCCACTCGATAAGCGGAGTGCCCGGTGTAGCAGAACGCAGCTCGTCTATAACTTGGTCGGGCTTGGGAAGTAAATGAGTATTTAATCCGATCCATTTATACGAATCAGCCAGGCCTGACGCCGTGTCCTTGCCCAGTATCGGAGATAAAGCTTCTTCGAACGCTTCCACTGGGAGAGAGAAGAACTGTATCTCTCGGTCGAGTGCAGTGCTAAATTGCTCTGCCAGCTGATTGCCGGTCAGCGCCTCCGATCCTACGATAGGCAAAATCTGTCCTGCCAGCTCCGGGTGATTAAGCGCGTATACGCTATAAGCAGCTGCATCTTCCATGCTAATCCAAGCAATTGCAGAATCGGCAGGCACTGGATAAGCCAGTGTTTGATTGCTTAGAACGCCCGGAACCAGGAAGTTTTCCATATAAAGTGTAGGTTTAAGAATAATTGACGGAATACCGCTTTCCTTCACATAAGCAATCAATTCTCTCTTAATATCATAGAGTGTGACTCCTGTAGCCTCATCAGGATTGAAAGCGCTGGTATTAACAACGAGAAGCTTAACCTTTGCTTCCTTGGCAGCATCAACGGTATTGCGGATGAATCGGCGATTACGCTCCAGATTGTAGTCCACCGGCAACAGCAGGAACACTTTGCTAACTCCTTCATGAGCTGCATGGAGGCTGCTTGCATCTGTCAGATCGCCTACAAAGGCGGTAATCCCTTGCTCCTCAAGCTTAGCGGCCTTGTCCGCGCTTCTTACGATTGTATGAACGATATAACCTTCCTCAAGAAGCCTGCGTGCAACCGCTCCTCCTTGCACACCGCCAGCTCCATAAACTAATACTTTATCCTTCTTTTCCATTTGCTCAACATCCTTTCGTTTGCTTAAAGTAATTTTGTATATTTGAATCATATAGGCTTAAAATTAAATATGTAAGTACGCACATTTATGATATATTGTATCCTTTAGGATACTATAAGAGGAGGGAAGCACAGTGGATAAGCAACAACACTCGCATAGCTCACCATGTCCTGTTGAATTTACAGTCAATATGGTTGGAGGCAAGTATAAGCTGGTCATTTTGCACAAGCTTTCGATGTACGGGGTTATGCGCTTCAATGAATTAATGAGGGAATTTCCCAATATAACGCAGCGTACACTCACTCGCCAGCTGCGCGAGCTAGAAAGCGATGGGCTTATTAACCGGCAGGTGTATTCTGAAGTTCCACCCAAGGTAGAGTATTCACTCTCTGAGACTGGTAAGAGCCTCTATCCTATACTTCTCCCTATAGAGCAATGGGGCCTGGATTATATGCAAAAAATTCAGAATACTCGCCTTGTGTAACGATCAACGATAATGCCCAAGGTTATTTCCAAAAAAAAGAGCCGCAATATATGCGACTCTTAGGTCAACTGTTTCATATTTTATAACTATATTTTGTTATATCATATAAACAGATTATGATTGGCTTGTGCTGCCTGTCCCAGATAATAACCTACGCCGCCAATGGTAACCTGATCGATCAGCTCTTCACGCTGAATCCCCATCAAATCCATAGACATCTGGCAAGCGACCATCTCAACGCCTTGCGCAGCTGCGGATTCCATCAATTCCTCTAGCGAGGCAACATTGTTCTTTTTCATTAATCCGCGAATCATTTTCGGACCGATTCCGAACATATTCATTCTGGACATTCCAAGCTTGTGGCTGCCACGAGGCAGCATCATGTCGAACATGCGGCCGATCACGGATTTGGATACTTGTTGTGGTTGATGCTTGCGAATTATATTCAATCCCCAGAATGTAAAGAACATCGTGACCTTGCGGCCACTTGCTGCTGCTCCATTAGCTATAATAAGTGAAGCAATCGCTTTATCCAGATCCCCGCTGAAGACAACCATGGTACTTGCAGGCTCAGCATCTGACTTAACTATTGCGGAGGATGCGGTTTGTTCTGCCTTCTTGGCAAGAACCGCTTCAATAATTCCGCCCTTGCTTCGTTCCAATTGCAGCAGCGGAGAACCAGACATTTTGGCCCATGCTTTCACATCTTCATAGAATCCCGGATCGGAAGCTTTGACATGAAGGGTCTGCCCATCCGTAAGTTGATCCATCCTTTTCTTAACTTGGATCAATGGACCAGGGCAGCTGAGGCCACATACATCCAGCTCGTTATCCATATGCATGGCTTGCCCCATAGTTTGATTTTTCGTATGTGGTAATTGTTCTTTTGAGACATGTTCATTCGGGTCTTGATTAACATTATCATTATTTCCAGAAGTCATGGGAGTTGGCTTAAATTGCGCTTGCCGGTATGTTTTGTACCCCCCACTCAGATTTTTAACGTTGAAGCCGTTCTGACGTAATATTTGTGTAGCCGTATATCCACGCAACCCGACTTGACAGTACACCCAGATTTCTTTTGAGGGATCAAGTTCACTTGTCCTCTGACGCAGCTCGTCCACTGGAATGTTCACTGAGCCCGGAATATTCCCGTTGTGATGCTCCAGTTCACTGCGTACGTCCACCAGTATGATATGATCTGAATGGCGTTCAGACAATTCATCAAAAGTGAAAGTATTCACACGTCCATTGATAATATTCTCCGCTGCATAGCCGGCCATATTAACAGGATCTTTGGCAGAGGAATAAGGTGGAGCATAACTCAGCTCAAGTTCAGTCAGATCGCTGATGCTGCCCCCAAAATGAATAGCAACAGCTATGTCATCAATTCGTTTGTCCACTCCCTCATAGCCGATAGCCTGAGCTCCCAGAATCTTACCTTCTGGCGTGAACAGAAGTTTAAGTGTGATTGAACTGGATCCGGGATAATAAGACGCGTGAGAGGCAGGATGCACGATAACCGTACGGTAATCTACACCAAGCATCTTTAGTGTTCTCTCATTGCTGCCGGTCGTAGCACCTGTCAATCCAAACACTTTAATAATGGAAGTCCCTTGTGTCCCTTTATAGGTAGAATTAAGTCCGGCGATCCGATCCGCAACAATACGTCCCTGTTTGTTCGCAGGACCAGCCAGCGGAATAGCTGTCTTAGTTCCATGAATATAGTCTCTAACTTCAATGGCGTCCCCAACAGCATAAATATGTGGAACATTTGTCTCTAATGCTTCGTTGACAATGATATGTCCTCGCCCGCCCATAGTTATACCGCTATTAATCAGGAAAGAGGTATCTGGCGTCACACCTATTGCGAGAATAACTAAATCGGCGGATGCAACATGACCATCCGATAGTTCAACTCCTATTCCTTGCTTAAGTGAACGAAAGCCCTGCACTCGCTTAGAGAAAAGCAAATTCACCCCATGCTGCTCCATCTCCTGTGCAAGAGAAGCTGCCAATTCAGGATCAAATGGAGTAAGCACTTGTTCGTTCCCCTCAACCAGCGTCACTTCCAGTCCTGCTTCCCTCAGATTTTCTGCCATTTCAACCCCAATAAATCCACCGCCAATCACGATCGAAGAACGGATATTCGATGTATTCAATACCTCTTTGATACGGTCAATGTCAGAAATATTGCGGACAGTATAGATAAGAGGATTTTCCTTTCCAGGTAAATCCGGAATGACTGGACGCGCACCCGGGGACAGAATCAATTCGTCATAACTCTCCTCATACAGACCGCGCTCTTGGCTTTGTACTTGAATCGTCTTAGCATCTGAATTAATTGCAATAACTTCGCTCTTTGTTCGCACATCGATCCGAAAGCGGTCCTCCATGCCTTTAGGAGTCTGTACAAGCAAGCGTTCACGGTCAGCGATCGATCCACCAATATAATAAGGCAGCCCACAATTGGCAAATGATATGTGAGGTCCTTTCTCAAATATAATAATCTCGGCATGTTCATCTAGACGGCGCAGTCGTGCAGCTGCAGACGCCCCCCCTGCTACTCCACCAACAATAAGAACTTTTTTATTCATGATTCATGGTCATCCTCTCCAAACAAGATGGTTACTATGTGCTCAATACGTTCATCAGCAAGTATATAATTCACTTCGAGACCGTTCCGCTCCGTATCTACTATGCCTGTGCTGCGAAGCTTCTGTAAGTGCTGAGATACTGTGGATTGCGGCAAATCAAGACATTCCTGCATATATGACACATTACATTTCTTCTTTCGAATCAGTCCACGCACGATGCATAAGCGAATCGGGTGAGACAGAGCCTTCAGCAAATTGGCAGGTTCTTCGAATCGCTTTAGATCACTACTGTTAAAAGCCGAGTTATCCATCTTACTGCCTCCGATCTATATTGTTATATTAGAATAATACGATATAGTTTCGCGATAGTCAATCTACCGGATAATACTTCCTAATTCTCAACAATAATCTAGCAATTGTTCTAATTCCAAGGCCCTACTCATTACCAAATTTATGTAATTCGTGCGATATCTAATCTCTTAACCTTACGGAATAATTGAGATGAGTCTTGATCATATAAGCCTAGCACCAAATCCTGAAGGGAGTGTCAAATTTGTTACATAACCTGCTACGTAAAGTCAGTTCTTCTCTTCTCAGCCTCACCCTTGTATCAGGTATGATGGCTGGTGTCGGTTACGCA
This sequence comes from Paenibacillus sp. YPG26, assembly GCF_023704175.1. Classification (NCBI taxonomy): domain Bacteria; kingdom Bacillati; phylum Bacillota; class Bacilli; order Caryophanales; family Paenibacillaceae; genus Paenibacillus; species Paenibacillus sp. YPG26. The sequence goes on from NZ_CP084530.1 coordinate 2,072,530, forward strand.
TCTTCAGATACCGGAACACCAACCCTGGAATGGTCCCGACAATACGGTATGGATGAACAATTCTTCACGGGTCGTGATGTTGCCTCAACCTCTGACGGAGGATCCATTGTAACTGCGAACTTCAGTGCTTCAACAGGACAGACCCGTATTCTGAAGCTGAATTCCTCCGGAAAGATGCAATGGGAACGAACTATTCAGCACGACACCAGCAGGCTTACTACAGCGAACGAAACTATGGAGACGAGAGACGGTGGCTTCCTGGCTGTTGGTAGTATTCAGAGTCAGAACGGGAAGCACAATATTTTACTGATTAAGCTGGGCGTACAAGGCAACATAGTATGGGAGAAAGAATATGACCTGGGGTTTAGCGCCTCCTCGCTATCCTTGGCTGAGACTCAAGATGGAGGCTATGTCATTACGGGTGAAAGCTACGGGTGGCCAAATGGCCAGCACGCTTTCGTACTCAAGGCAGATACACAGGGACAAGAATTGTGGCTTAAAAAGCTTAAATTTAGCGATGAGCAGTACTATACGGATATCATAGCCACCCCGGACGGCGGATCCATTGCGGTTGGCACCCAATACGACCTCTATTTCAACGATCCTAATAAGGGCGCGCTTATTACCAAATTAAATGCAAATGGAGAAGAAGCGTGGACCAAGAAATTGTCCACACCGGATTCCCTGCGCACAGCAACTTCTATCGCACCTTCAGAAGACGGTGGGTATGTGATCTATAGTAAATCCTCCAGAGATGATCACTATTTGACCCAAATAGACTCAAGCGGCGAGATTAAATGGGAGAAGAGGTTTGATTCTCCAACCGACCGTGTCTTGTTCAAAAAAATCGTTCCATTCGGAGAAGGGTACGCCCTTTTCTCAGAATACAGGAATACTTCTAATGCTCCAGAAAGAAAATATCAGCTTTGGGAGCTGGACAATACCGGTGAAAGCGTGAATAAGCAGGACTTCACCATCAAAGGCTTTGATCGTATGACAGGGCTAACCCCTTCGGCAGATGGTGGGTTTGTGCTGTTAGGCGAGGTGAAAGGTCCAGATTATAACCGTTATATACAGGTGACCAAGCTTGCCGGTCCACACAGCCAACCGGGAGAACGCACGTTGGAGGACATCCGCTTCGCCGATACCAGCATAACGCTAGCTGTCGGGGAGCATACGGCTCCCCTACTCATTGGCACTTATTCGGATGGGTCCAAGGAGACCATCAATGTCCCCGTGTCCCTCACATCGGATGACAATGGAATAGCCGCGGTTGACCCGAAAGGCTTCATTACAGGCATCAATCCGGGAACAACCTCCATTTATGCAGAATTTAAAGGCCATCAGGCCAAATTATCAGTAAAGGTGTATCAGAACCCTAACCTTGGAGATTCTCTTCATTGGTCGTATCAATACGGAACAGAGCAGAGTTACATGCAGGGACGGAGCATTACGCCTGCCTCAGACGGCGGGTATATTATAACAGCGGACACCAGAGATCAACTGTATGGCAGCACAAAAGCCTATATCCTGAAGCTAAATGCAGATGGCAGCCTTAAGTGGCAGCACAAAATCCAGCATGGCTTGTCTGAATTCACCCTGCCTTTAAAAGCTATGGAGACCAGCGATGGCGGAATTATTGTCTGCGGAATCACTCGAATTCAGGACTTCCGTGCCCGTAACCAGGTCTTTTTGGCTAAACTCAGTGCCCAAGGCACCCTGGAATGGGAGAAAGAATTTGATGGTGGTGGCAATAAGTCGGGGAACTCCGTGGACGAGACAACCGATGGCGGGTTCGTAGTTACGGGCGCAACTCTCTCGATTTCTGGTGAGGACTTAGCTTACGTTTTGAAGACGAACGCCCACGGGGAACTTCTGTGGGATAAACGCTTCCGGTTCGAGAGCAACCAGAACTACAACGACATCATTGCCACTCCTGACGGTGGATCGATCGCTGTCGGTACCATCAATACCTATGTAGGCAGCAAAATAAATGATAGAGCTATCGTGACTAAGCTAAGCCCGGATGGAGATGAGATATGGACCAAGAAGTTCGCTCCAGCGGGTCGTGATGCCTATTCTATAATTCGCGCGGATCAGAACTATTTGATCGCCAGCAGAGCACCGGACGGTGTTAATTATCTAACTGAGCTGAGTGCATCCGGTGACGTAATATGGGACAAGTCTTATGAAGCTATAGAGGGACAGCATTTCTATATAGTATCACGTTATCAGCAAGGATACGTACTACTTGGAAACTATACAACTGGAGAATATCCAGACCGGCAATCTAGGCTAATCGCATTACAGCTTGATAACGAGGGGCAGGTCGTATCGAACTTACATTTCAGTGAGGCCAATGTATCCGGCCTTGACATGGGAACGGTCTCCTCTGATGGTGAATTTGTGTTCATGGGAGCCGTTCAAGTTGGCGAAGATAAAACGGGACTGCAAGTAACTAAGAGTGCAGGATCGGACCAACCTCTAGGCGACCCGGAATTCTTCCTGGATTCGGAAGAGTACTCCTTGGCGGCGGGAACTTCGCTGGATACGGTAGTCTATTTCAAAGATAAATACGGTAAAATCCATAACGTTACTCCGCAAACCAAGTTCGAGAGTGAGAATCCTGCAGTAGTCGACTACGACAAGGACGGCAATATTATCGCTGTCCGCGCAGGAATTACCTATATTACGGCTGAATATCAAGGCATGACTTACAGAGCTCTCGTACAAGTGGTTCGCGCCTCAGTCCCGAATAAGTGAGTTGAACCTCGAGGATCGCCACATGAACACGAAAGGGGGAAGACCATGGTCTTCCCCCTTTTCAATCCCTAACACTATGTATGATCAGTCAACCGCAGAGGATGAACCTAATGTCTTGTTTCCTCTGTAATCCCAGCAATGGGAGTGCTGCTGCCTGTTCCGGCTATCCATGATTTCCATCTCATCAGGGCTTGATCCATTCTTGATATCCAGGTCAATTGTTCTAGCTTACCGATGAACCAAAGAGTAAGTGCCAGCCCGGCCAGCGAGGCCATTACAGACGCGGGTAACATCCATATGGTAACGGGATGAGCGAAGAAGGGAATCAAGGAGACAGCTAAGATTGGAGCAGCATTGCATCGGAATAACTTGATTAGCGAGAGTGTAATCATCGCAGTCGCGAAGAAGGACAGCACCCCTGAATCGATAGTATAAAAAAGGCTGCCTAAAGTCGCGGCAACGATCGCCCCGATTATGATACGTCCTGTATCTTTAATATGACCCTGACGATGTATGAACAAAAAGCTGAAGGCGCCAAGGGTGGGATAAAATACCATTTTCAGAGATGGCAATTGAATGGATGCAAAATAGATAATTGCTAAGTAGCTGCAAATGATTAATGAACGTAAAAACATTAGAAGATAGATCATCCTTTCTATTTAGCAAATGCCGAGTTGATTACTCAACATTTAATTTTACAGAAAGGAAATGCTTTATGTCAAGAAATTTTCATGAAAGACGATTACCCTGCATAAGCTCGGATATTTTGGAGATCAGATCTTCCGAATTCGCATGGAATTGTTCATTCGCATCTGTCCATACGGATCTTAGGAAGTACGAGGCATGAAACCGCCAGCCTTGATGAGTCGGATTGAACTCTATTTGAATCTCGCGGCCCGGCTTGCCGCGGTAACTCTTGGAACCTGGTCTGCGCCAGCTTCCAATTTGAGTAATTCTGTCGGGATTTTGACCTGTTATATAGGTGAATCTGTGGTTGTAAGGAATATCTTTCAAAAAGAACTTTGGACTTCCTACAGCAAATACCTCGGCCCGTTGAATCCCATGCTCCTTCTCCAGATAAAGCCCTGTCCGGTAAGCAACCACACCTCCAGCACTGTGGCCGATTAGAATGATATTATCCGCACAAGCGATGTCTTCACGGATGAACTGTGCCGCCTCGGTCACCCTCTTCGACTTATCTAACGCAAGATCATAACCAACCTGGGTCAGCTGCCGGGCCAGCAGACGGAATAAGGATGAACCCGATGTGCCGTTCGCAGTCCCATAGGGGAAGATACTTACAATCTTGGCGCCTGGATATCTTTTGGCAATCTCGCTGGCAGCATCTTCGAAGTTATCCTGATATGTCAGTACACCGGCAAAAAAGCATACGAGCGTTCGGCATGCTCTCGTACATGTGCTATTAGGGGATACGAAACCTTCCATCATGATGTATAGCCCCCTCTCTGTTCTTATATATTAATCTTGCTCAATCTATACACAGGATATTCCAGTCGTCTCAGGCCTAAGTAAATATTACTTCTTATAATTAAGTCAAGTATGTATAGATGAAACCCTGATCTGCTTGTGGGAATCGATGCTTCTCCTCCAACAGAGTGAACACTAAATAACCCAGCACAAATACACTATACATAGGTATAGTATATTTGCGAGCTGGGTATACGGGCAAGGCCTACTTGACCTCATAGAAACCGTTTATTTCAGCTGATCCCAATATATGATCTTTCTGAGAAGCCAGGAATGAGGAATAGGTGACTGAATCAGGAAGGTTGAGATTCTTCTCATTTAATGCGAAGACGATACATTTGTAATTGTGGTCTCCAGAACCAGACGGTGGAAGTGGACCGCCATAACCTACGTTACCGAAAGAGTTAAGGAGTTCTTTAGAGCCTGCGGGAAGTGTATTCGTCCCCGACACACCTTCTGGCAGTTCAAGCGTGTCTACGGGAATATTCACAACCCCCCAGTGAACCCACTGGTCGGCAATCGGGTGAACATCAATCATTAACACGGCGAACGATTGTGTATCCTTAGGCGGGTTGCTCCATGTTAGTGGTACACTAACATTCTTGTCGGCACTCGTATACTTGTCAGCAATCCTTCCACCATCTTGAAAGGCAGCAGACGTAACCTTGAAGGGTTCATCTGCAGCAGATTGATTAGAAGAAGCCGGAGAACTGCTTGAGCAACCGCTTACAAGAAGTGTTAGTACAATAACTACTGCAAATATCCCTTTCTTTTGCAGCAGATGGAACCAATTACGTTCATTTAGCACATTTATCACCCCCTTTCGGAGTTCAATCACTTGTCATAAGCTCATAATAATAATTTTCCTTTGGTACATCCTGATGCAGAGTGCTGAATTCCGCATAAAATTCGCTCATAATCTCCTGTCCCCGCCAATCCCCAGGAAGCAGTTCAGCAGGAAGCATCGGATCAAGGATGGTTAACTCCCCCATCTTCTCTCCTAGTTCTAAATATAGAATGAATAATTGAAGGGCATTCTTCTCTTTCTTGTACAACCGCGCTGATGGAAGGAAACTATCCTGGAACCAAGCCCATTTCTCAGTGTGAGCCGTACGGATTGTATCCAACTTCCACATCCTTGCTGCGAGAGCGGCGTCAATCTTGAAATGGTGGAATATCCCCTTCATCTGCGTCAGATATGCTCCCAGCTCAAGACGTTCGGAGAGACGATGAATCTCTTCTGTATAATTCCATGGAGAAATATATGTGTTCTTATGTAACTCGGCAAAACCGAGATTTAAAAGAGACTGGACAAGCCGATAGCGTTTGGCCCGCTCAACTTCAGGGATCTCAAAGGTGACCAGCTGCCATTCTCCATCCCACTTCTCTCCGTAATGGAACCCTTTGCTTGCGATGGATGTCAAGGTACTCCGTCCGTGCTCCGTAATCGAATAACAAGAGCGAGCAACAGCTTCGATATAACCTTCTCGCTTAAGATTGGAGACCACATTGCGAATCGACTGAGCCAAGTAACCTCTAGCCGTGTAAATTTCAATAAAACGCTGAATCGTGATCGTTGAAGCTTTGGTTAATAAAAAAAGAATCTGCTTGTCTATAGAAATCATTTGCCTACCTCATTTATAACATTTATTTTACGATTCGTAAATAATGGATTATAAAATTACCAAAATATTTTTTTTTGAATCGTACCTAACATCATCCTATACTGAAAGAAAACTTAGAGCAAGATCGAGCCCTTGGGCCATACAAATAATTAACCCCGCATGACAAAAAGCCAGATAGAAGCGATCCGGTACAAATCAATACGGAGAGCTTACCTCCTTAGATGCAAGCTCTCCGTATTCAAAAAGTATCAATGTCCCACTCGTACTCTACCCTTCCATGTCATGAACATCACGAACGCTGCACACAATACAACCGCGGCAAGCAGGTACGGCAGATTTACATGTACATCGATCAGGATTCCGCCTACGGCAGGTCCGACAATAATGCCCAAGCTTGTGTAAGCGGAGTTCATGCCAGCTACAAATCCTTGATCCTCCCCTGCCATTTTGGAGAGAAACGTGGTTACAGCAGGACGGAGCAAATCACAAGCAAAGAATACAACACACGTTACAGCCAGAATCCCCCTGTAGCTGTTAACGAAGACCGTTACGACAATGAACACAGCGGCCAGCATGAGCATAAAAAGAATCAGCTTTTTCTCGCCGAACTTGCCAACCAGCTTCTCAAAGAAAGCAACCTGTACAACTACACCGAATATAGAGCCTATAGTAATAATTTTGGCAATATCTTTGGCCGTCATACCAAACTTCAAGTCGACAAACAAGCTGAACAGCATTTCATAAGCTGCCAATCCGAAGGAGAGTACAAAGACAATCACCAACGGCACAAAATAGACAGAGCTTACAGACTTCTTAACCTCTCCAAAAATATTGGCCCTTCTCTTGTCAGCTCTATTCTTCTCAAGCTGTTCCTTCGATAAGGATTCTTGCAGAATAGACAAAGAGATGATTGCCGCGATAAAAGAGAGTCCTGCCGCAAAAAAGAACGGTGCGCGAATGCCCAGCTCAGCGATAAATCCCCCCAAACCGGGGCCGATGATGAACCCCCCACTGATGGCAGCTGCTTGATAGCCCAGCACTTTTGCTCTATTCTCTAATGAAGTTCGGTCCGCTATATAGGTGATCACAGCGGGCATAATGAACGCATCACTGATACCTCCTAGAATTCTGGACAGGAACAGCATCCATACTTGGTTCCCGAACCCAAACAATAACTCCGAGAAGGAGAACAGAAAAAGTCCAAACACAATCATTTTCTTTCTGCCAACCGTGTCTACCCATACTCCCGTTATCGGTGATGCCAGAAGCTGTGCAAATGCAAAAGCGGAAATCAGCAGTCCTACAGTTTCGCCGCTAAGCTCCATTTCCTTCGCAAATGAAGGGATGACTGGAACTACTAGACCGATCCCTACATAGGCAATAAATAAATTAAACAACACTAAACCTAATGATATCTTTTCCTTGCTGACTGTATGCATGATTCTCCCCGCTAACTTTGATCTGAAATAGCCTGATTGAGATTATTTATTGTTCGAAGCATCTGCTCCAGATCCTCTTTCTTGACCTGGGAGAAGTATTTTTCAACAAAAGCCTTATCGGCCTCCTCGATGAGGTGAGCATAATTCTCACCTTCTCGCCCGAGAAGAATGAATGATTCTCTGCGATCGCTTGGATTACTTTCCCGGCGTATGAATTCCCTGGACTCTAAATGGGACAGCACTTGGCTGACTGCGCCTTTGGTAATGGAGAAGTGCGCTGCGATCTCATTTACGGTAGTTCTCTGATTCCGCATAACAAAAAGCAGCATATTCTCTTGTTGAACAGTTAGATTATATTGATCCAGCTTTTTGGCCCCTTTATTGTAGTGCATGTAATATTCGTTAAATGCCTCATGCAGCTCTTTGACAATTTTTTGGTGCTCAGATAACATGCTCATCCTCCTGCAAGAAAGTATTTACCAGAATATCGAACGAAATAAGTTTAGTTAACTTAACTATACTAACTCTATAGCATGTTTTCTTGATTGTCAAATGAACTCAACAGGATATGCAAGTAAATGTACAACAAAAAAAGCCGCTAATAGCGACTTAGTTCTCGATAATAATATCCTTTAATCTAAGATTAACCGGGTTCGCAATGGTATCTCCCACGGGGCACTTGCTCTCCAGGAACCGGACGAACTCGTCAATTTTATCTTTTGGTGAATCGGTTCTGATTCTAAATGTATACCGAATGTCAGAGTAACCAGGGCGGACAGGGGATTTGTCGAAGAATCCATCGAGGTCAATTTCACCTTCTGCCTCCACACGGAAATCATCGAGTTGTACACCAAATTTGGAAGCGTACACCCTAGCGACGATGGCTTGGCATGCTCCTAATGAGGCAAGTAGAGCTTCAACGGGATTCATTCCCGTATTCGTTCCGCCCAGGCTCTCCGGCTCATCAATGATCAGCTCGAAATTTCTGGAGGTGGTTCTGACCTGAACACTGTCTTGTAAATGTGCAGTTGCCTTGAAAGTGTGAACGTTCGCCATAATATAAACTCTCCTTAATATAAATGTTATGTATCTAGCTTGTATAAAACCAACTTAACCACTATGTATTATTTGTATTATAATAGGGGTGTATATTACTGTCAATCGATTTCGGTCCTGACTCATTATGCTACTACCAATACTGGAGTGGAACCTACCAGAAATCTTAATATAAATAACAAAAAACCGCGTAAAACGCGGTTTTTGTTCCTGGATTATACCAAGTATCTTCCCGTGATCGACTTCTCCGCATGAACAATCTGTGAAGGCGTCCCCTCGAACACCACCTCGCCGCCCTTGCTGCCTCCGTCCGGTCCCATATCGATGATCCAGTCCGCTTGACTGATTACATCCAGGTTATGCTCAATCACGATGACCGTATTGCCGGCGTCCACAAGACGGTTCATGATCTCCAGAAGGTGGCTGATATCTGACATATGCAGGCCGGTTGTCGGCTCGTCCATCACGTAGATGCTGCCCTTCTTGTGCAGTTCACTCGCGAGCTTAATTCGCTGGCATTCCCCGCCTGAGAGCGTACTGAGAGGCTGGCCAAGAGTAATATAATTCAGGCCCACATCACTCATTGCCTGGAGCTTCCTCACCACTTCTTTTAACTGGAAAAATGCTAGTGCTTCTTCCACGGTCATCCCAAGCACTTCGGCAATTGACTTACCATTCAGCTTGTATGCCAGCACTTCTTCCTTAAACCGCCTGCCCCCGCATACTTCACACGGCAGCTTGACGCTGTCGAGGAATGCAAGATCTGTATAGACAACTCCAAGTCCCTGGCAATTCTCGCAAGCTCCCTTCGAGTTGAAGCTGAACAAGCCTGGGCTGACCTTGTTCGCGGAAGCAAACGCCTTGCGCACATCATCCATAATGCCCGTGTAGGTCGCAGGATTGGAACGTGTGGATACACCTATTGCCGATTGGTCAATGACGATCGCATCCGGCTGCTGACTGAGAAACACTTCGTTGATCAAGGTGCTTTTGCCCGAACCCGCGACACCCGTTACGACAGTCAGGACCCCAGTCGGGATATCAACACTCACGTTCCGCAAGTTATGAAGCTCCGCATCCCTAATGGACAGCTTACCAGATGGCTGTCTGCAATCGCGCTTCAGATGCAGAGGACGCTTCATATGGGTGCCTGTCAGTGTCCCGGATTCCAGCAGACCCTGGAAGCTGCCTTCGTACATGATGTTCCCACCTCGGCTGCCGGCGTGCGGCCCCACGTCAACGATATGATCCGCCACCTTGATTACATCAGGATCATGCTCAACAACAATGACGGTATTGCCCTTGTCGCGCAGCTTCTGCAGCAGTTCATTCAGCCGGTGTACATCCCTTGGGTGTAATCCAACGCTGGGCTCGTCGAAAATGTAAGTGACATCCACAAGACTGCCGCTCAGGTGCTTCACCATCTTGACCCGCTGAGATTCTCCGCCGGACAAAGTATCCGTCTCACGATCCAAAGTCAAGTAGTCAAGCCCGATATCCACCAAGTGCTGGAGGCGCTCCGTTAATGATTTGACAATCGGCGCTGCGGCGGGAATGTCAATCTCATGAATGACACGGATGAGCTGTCCGACCTCCATCGAGGACATTTGCGCAATGTTATATCCATTGATTCTGCAGCTGAGCGCAGCCTGACTGAGTCTCGCGCCATGACAGCAGGTACAAGGCCCTTCAGAGATGAATGGAGCCACCGTTTTTTGGGTACGTTCGGACTTCGTCTTTACATCCTGCTTGATGTACTTGTTAGTGAATTTCTCAATAACGCCTTCCACGGTAATGTTAATCGTCTTCCCGCCGAACTGGGTTGCCAGCTTCCTTGCTTTGCCGTATAGCAGCAGTTCCAGCTCTTCTTCCGGATAATCACTCAGCTTCTTGTCAGGATCAAATGGTCCCGACTGCACGGTCATCGACCAATCCATGCTGTCCACCGAATAGCCCGGCAGCAGGATTGCCCCTTCACCCAGTGACTTTGACATGTCGAGGGCTTTGTTCATATCGACGGACAAGCTCCGTCCAATTCCGCTGCACTCAGGACACATGCCTTGTGGATCATTGAAGGAGAACTGATTCACATGTCCAATATACGGCTGGCCCACACGGGAGAAGAGCAGACGAAGAATAGGAGAAATATCAGTTATCGTGCCCATCGTAGAGTGGGAACCGCCGCCCAGCCGCTTCTGATCAACAATGACAGCCATGCTTAGGTTCTCGATTGCGTCTGCATCTGGCTGCGGATAACGCGGGAGGAAATTACGCACGAACATACTGAAATTCTCATTCAGCAGCCGAGTGGATTCCGCTGCAATTGTATCGAAGACGATGGATGACTTGCCAGATCCTGATACTCCGGTGAAGATCGTAATCTTCCGCTTCGGAATACGGAGGGATACGTTCTTAAGATTGTTCTCCCTTGCCGCCGAGATCATGATATATTCCTGATTAGACTCACTCATATGGAACATCCCTCCAATAATAGTGTAGCTATCACACTGCTATTCGCATTATATCATCCATCTTACCTGGATAATCAGATGGGCAAATAAAAGATACCCCATAGCCGAACTCCCTTATAACTCCTTGTTCATAAATATCAGTCTTTCAATTTCAACAAAACCATGTTTCTTATAAAAATCTTCTGCTGGTATCCCTCTATTTGTTAAGAGCGTTATGCGAGAAATACCTCGAGATTGCATATCCTCGTGTACAATATTGATTAACTGTGACCCGATTCCACTTCTCTGACAACTTGTATCCACGCACATTTCATTGATAAAAAATTCATCTCCGCTCCACCACTTCTTGCGTATCCCCATAATAAAGCCCTTAATACCCTCCTCATCTTCGGCAATATAACCTCCAAAGCCAGAAGCGTTAACGTAGTCATTCAAGTAGTGTCCAGCATAGTCTCTAGACCATTCATCATTCCATGGTTCCTGGTTAAACACTCTAATAAATAGGTCAACACATGAATCAATATCCGCCTGTGAAAAACTTCTGATTTTCATATAATTCCACTCATTTCACGTTTATAGTTTTATTTGGAGCTATTCTATTGAATTGTGTAAGTCAGCTCTTGAACAGGAGAATCTTCGCTAATGGTTAATTGGGTAGGACCTTTTAGATTGAATTTCTGTTGAGAAGAGTAGATTGCAGTTATGAGGTAACTTCCAGGAGGTAGTGCCAGATTAAATCGACCCTCCACTACATGTACAGAGGAAAGGGTCCTGGAGTTATTATTGGCAATTAAAAAAGTGTTGACTTGATTTTCCTTGGTTGATCCGTTAATTGTCCCTTTCACATTAATTTTGGGAAGTCTTAGTGAAGTTGGCTCAACAACCCCCTGTGTAATTCTGATTAATGTATTTAACGGAAACATATAGCTTGTGTCTCTCTGCCAAAAATCGGTTAATAGATATTCTCCATCCGGCACACCAAGATTGAATGCTTTTCCCGACCAATATATCACCTCTTTATTTGAACCAATTCGGGTATTCTTAATAATAAGTTGACCATCCTGTACAGGAGTTCCATCATTATATTGGATGGTAAGAACAGGAGTCTTTTGAGCCGGATCAGGTTTGATCCAGCTGCCAATGCTCATTGACTGTGCTCTCTCATAAGGAGTAACGCCGAAAGAATCAGGACGATTAGGATCTGCTCCCTTGTTAAGTAAAGCTTGTATAATTTCATAATTGGCTGCGGTTACAGCTGCTGCAAGTGAATCATCGTTGGAGGGATCAGCACCGTATTCTAGCAGCATATTTACGATTTGAATATTTGGCCGTATCTCATTTGAAGATCCATCTGCCTGAGTAACATGTATAATTCCAGAGGCAACAGATAAAATTGTGCGCGACAAACTCAATTTATAATTAGGATCCAGGCCATGCTTGAGGAGCAGCTCTAGCATTTTAACGTTACTGAACCTGATCGCTTCGGACGACAAATCAGGATTAAAGATTCCTTGTTGATCAAGTAGAATTTGGACAGCCTCGGTTCTATTAGACATTATCGCATAATCAAGGACGGTATGATCTCCGAACTCTTCAACTAATTTTAAATTCACATTCACTCCACGACTAAGCATTTTTTTTAAAGTGGCTACATCCCCGTTACGGGCGGATTCATAAAGCAATTTCTGAAATTGATACATTTGAGCATCGCTGAATCCAACTCTTATCTGCCGCTTGGTATGGTCATATGATATTTCTTTGTCTAGAACCAGAGAAGCAATCCGGGCGGGTACATACAATCGGCTATTGAGGACTGTTGGGGCTGTGGGAAGAACAATCGTTATCTTTCCTTTAGTTGCTTTTAGTGAGTTTAGTTTCCCTTCAACGCGCACGTCACCTTTTGATACAGTGAACTTATCCTTTTCAAGAGAGACCTGAGCTCCAACAATATCAAAAAAAGATTTAGCGGGAAGCAAAAGATTATTCTTAATCAGAAGTGGCGGGGCATGCATTTTTACAGATTTCTGGTCAATAATCAATGAGGTTGCCGGTAATAGAACTTGTTTTTGTGAGGCTTGTCTTGGGGCAGCATAAGAGGCTGGCACGGTTAATAGGATGGTGCCTATTGTAGCGGCAGGAATTAAGATACGAATTAAGATGGTCTGCTTTGTCATTGTTATTCTTATTCTCCTTCATATTCTTATTACAAATCAGGATTAGCTCTTGTTATGTATGTTTATCTCTTCCAGATCCTATTATAGTATTCCATATTAACCCAGAATAGTTAAGTGTCTTAGTGACCCCACCCGCCTAACTCCCTTATAAGACAGAAAAAAGTACAGCCTCTTCAATGTTCTTGAAGATCTGTACCTGTCTGCCTGCCTAAACCAAATGTCAGCCATTAATTAGCTGAGTCTTCCCGCCATTGTCTTCGAATTTGCTCCACAGCAGCCAGAGCATTCCCGTCTTCCAGGATGTCGCCCGGCCGGTTCGCCTTGCCTAGGATATATCCTTCATACCTCGTGCCCGTAAAATCAAAAATGTACTGAAACTGTTGAACCAGCGGAAGTCCCTTAAGATGGGGCTCATCATCACCAATGCCGATCACCCATGCCGATTTGCCCCGGAGCTTCGCAAGAAATCCGTCCCTGTCTTCCCGTAGTGACTGAGACCAGCGGTCAATGAACGTTTTTGTAAGCCCGGATGCCCCATACCAATAGATGGGCGTGGCAAAAACAAACTTATCCTGTGCCAGCACACGATCTATAACAGTGCGATAATCGTCTTCGGGATATGGTTCTTTATCGGTATGACGGTAATCCTTAATCGGCTCGATATTATAATCGGCCAAATGAATATGATCGGCTTCGAATCCTTCCGTTAACCGTTTGGCTAACTGTTCCGAGTTACCGTTTCTTCTCGAACTTCCGTAAATGACGGCTATGCCCATAAGTTAGCACCCACCCTTTCCTGATTCCGATAGACGATCTTCAATCCATCAAGCAGGGATAGCGCTGTTCGTTTGGCTTCATCCGGCGTATCGCCTGCGACTATAAAATAAGCGAGCCGGTCATCCGAACTTTTGGCCTGGGCAATTTGATCGCCAGCCTCCACTAAGATATGCGTACGCACGACAGCCGGATGCTTAGACAGCAGCTCGAACCCTTCAATTCGTTCAAGTACACCATCACTTTCCGCTGTAATATAAGCGATTGTGGCCGCCCGGACGTGCTTCTTCTCAATAGAGATCGGACTGTCCAGATAGTAATTAACCGTCGCTTCAAAAATATCAACACCGAAAGCCAGCACCAACAGATCCGATGAAATGTTATCCCCGCCAGGTCTGCCATTCACTTCGATAATCCGGGGGCCGGAAGACGTAAGCTTTACCTCGACATGACTAGGTCCGTTCGTAAGCCCGATCGCTTTAAGCGCATCGACAGCAGTCTTGATTATTTCGTCCTGGCGTTCGGTATATGACGGGGATGGCAGCGTATGAAGCGTCTCAACGAAATAGGGCAGAGGCGTCGTCAGCTTCTCGGTCACGGCCGCGAATAATGAATTACCATTTTGCAAGAACAGCTCTACACTGAATTCCGGTCCTTGCAAATATTGTTCGATCAAGTACTCCTCCCGCACTTTGAAATCCATATACGTCACTTTGAAATTGACAATAACGTCCATGGCCCTCTGCAGCTCAGCCTCATCGTTAATAAAATAGACATTTTGGCTGCTGGCACAGTTGGTCGGCTTCAGAACGACTGGATACCCGATCTCCCCAGCCGCTTGGGCTGCTTCCTCGAATGTTTTTAATTTGCGGAATTTCGCACTAGGCACCCCGTGTTCGGCATACGCCTGTCTCGCCAAATCCTTGTTCCTCGATTTCAGAGCCGCTTCATAGGGTACACTCCGCAGACCAAGCCGCTGCGCGACTTTGGCTGTCAAGTGGGAAGCGTAATCCGTTGCAGGGATAAGCGCATCCAGCTTACCTGCATAGGGTGATTCGGCTATTGCTTGATAGAGCGAATCCTCATCCCGTATATCCGCAACAATCAAGTCATGGTAGATGCCTTCATACCCGTATTTCTGTGGATTGTCCGTGGACGAGACGACCGAAATGACCCGATGCCCCTGTTCGTAGGCTGCTTTGGCGAAGCTGACACCATAAAAGCTAGGCTCGACAAACGCAACCGTTTTAACCGTTGACATGTTCTTCACTCCTTTAAGCTGCAGAGCAACCTGCAGCATAAGCATAATTTGGAAGAAAACTTACACCTCTATCGTCTGTTTCTGCGTGGACTGGCTGTTCAGGAAGTAATAGACGAGGAGTCCGGCGAACATCAGACCTGCCATCAGGATAAAGCCGAGTCCTGGCGAGTATCGGTCGATGATGACACCAAGTCCCGTAGCTGAGACCGTCTGCAGCAATAAGGAGATCCCCATCCAGACCGAAGTCGCGCGCCCCATATATGATTTCGAGACCGACTCCATAAGCGCTGTTGTGATCAGAATGCGTAGCGAGGAATTCGTTAGACCTATGAGTATGCAGCCTACATAGAGCAGAATGATCGTCGAATTAAAGGAGATGGCCACCAGATTCAACACAGATACTAGGAAAATGATCAGAATTGTCCCATGCTGTGTGAGCCTTCTCGCCAAGGGGACAGCCAGGAAACCGGACAGCAACCCTCCTAATCCGTAGCACATATCAGACAGACCGAATACGACCGAATCTCCTCGAACGGCTGTGCTGACATAACCAGGCAGTACGACATTGAACACCATCGTTGTCACTAGCGGAATGATGGATACGATACCCAATACAAATATAGAAGGCCTCTTCGCCAAATATCCAATACCCGCCTTAAATGATTCGAAGAATGACGCTTCAGCTTCTTCAGAAGGCATGGCCGAATAGGAGATCCTGCTTAGGAAGAGGCTGCTGATCAGAAAAGCCGCGGCATTCAGCAGCAAGATCGCTTCAAAGCCGATATAATTGTATAAAAAGCCTGATAGTCCTCCAGCCATGAACATGCCGACCTGCAGGCTGATCTCGATCAAAGAATTGCCATGGATCAGCTCTTCCTCAGGCAGAAGCTCCTGCACGAGGCTCCGTGAAGCCGACATGTAGAGCGCCCATCCCATGCCGTTGACCACAGCGAACGCGTACAAATATTCAACGTGGAATCCGGTGCTCCAGAAGGCACCAGCAATCAGCAGCAGTGCGGCAGCTCTAACAATGTTAGCCCACAGCAGAATCGTCTTTCGGTTCCACTTATCGACGAAGGTCCCGGCGAACGCCGATATAAGAAACCCCGCAATCACATTAAGTGAGAGCATTAGCCCGACAGCGGTCATCGAACCCGTCCGGTCCATTAGATACCAATTGGCGCCGATCGTGCTCATGCCCACGCCGAAGCCGGATATTATGTCCGAGATAAAATAGTTGCGAAACCTGCCAGTCTTTAGCACGCTAAATACCATTCGAACCTCCTAATAGAGACTGGATTTGCCGACGCAGCGGCTCTAAGCCAAAGCCTAAATCGGCCAGCACTTCCGCATGCGTCCCCCCATAAGTCGGCCACTGGTCTCCACAGTTATGCGAATAGACCGGCTGCTCGGGCATTAATAATGCCAAATAAGAAGCGGTTCCACCGGTCGCCCGATGCTCCTCAACGACAAGGAAGCGATCAGCTAACCCTTTTAACGGCTCTACATACGATTTCAAACTTTGACTATCGATGTAACAAGCATGAACGTGAACGACACTTTCGTACTCTTGGGTTAACGTCTTGCATAGCTCCGTCGCTTGCTCTCCGACCGAAATCAGACACAGCTCCGCACGGACCTCCGCCCTCCTGTCTTCAACGAGCAATTGACTGCATGAGATATTGGATGCTCGCGGCAAGCTTTCGAACGCTTCATTGCGGGATAGACGAATATAATAAGGTTCCTCGGAGGCGGCCGCTTCGCGGATGACCCTCCTTGTCTCTTCTTCCCCATGCGGGCAGGCAATCCGGATATTCTGGAAGGACTGGATGACCGCGATGTCCTCAAGGGCATGATGGGTCGTACCAAACCATCCGCCTGACACTCCGCCGTACGGAGCGACAAGCTTCACATTTTTGCCCATATAACCCATCGACAGCTTCACGCTCTCCGCTGCCCGCAATGCCGCGAAGGCGGCGAAGGTCGAGAAGAACGGAACATATCCCGCTTCGGCAAGTCCGGCCGCGATATCCACGCCCGCAAGCTCGGCGATGCCGAGATTGACAAAACGTTCCGGGTAACGGCTCTGGAATGGATGGTTTTTGCCCCCTAGATCCGCTTCGAGACAAATGATTCGACTTTCAGTCTCCGCAAGCTTGGCAAGCTCGTCTTTATAGGCATCACGCCCTGACAACGTCGTAGTCATGATAGCTTCACCTTCCATCTTTTCGCCAGATTGGCGGGGATTTTGGCATAGTGTGCATCTGGATTTCCTTCGAGGGCGGCAACACCTTTACCTTTGACTGTATGGGCTAGAACGGCAAGAGGCTTCTCGCTATCTGGCGTAAGAGCGGAGAAAATGGCCTCATGCTGGTGTCCGTCAACCTCCCGAACTGCGAACCCGAACGCCTCGAAGCGTTCCCTCAGATTGCGGATCGGCGATATGTCGTCAACGTACCCATCGTTCTGCCCGCCATTGCAATCGACAATATAGATGAAATTTGAAAGCGACCTCGCTTGTGCGATTTGTGCCGTTTCCCAGATCAACCCTTCCTGCAGCTCACCATCTCCGCCGATCACGATGCCAAGTCCTCGGGTTCCCTGAAGCTTTTGAGCTAGAGCCCAGCCCGCCGCATAAGCAACGCCGTGCCCCAGACTCCCCGTGGCAAAAGGAATACCCGGCAGCTTATGGTTCGGGTGCCCCGTATAGAGCGAGCCTTGCTGACCATAGCTTTCCGCCGGATTTGAGGGCAGCTTCCCATGCACGTAAAGTGCCGCATATAGAGCCGCCGCCGCATGCCCTTTGCTAAGGATGACGGAGCTGTACTCATCATGCCCGTATTTCGCCAAAGCTGTGACCAGCAGGTCGATAGCCGATAGACTTCCCCCAATGTGGCAGCCTGTCGGTGTGGCCGCCATGTCGATAATTAGCTTCCTCGCTTCTTTCGCCAGATTGGCCAGATCAATGGATAACGGAATCGTACCTTCCTGTTCATGCAATACTGGTATCGACTGTTCCATTCAGTCCTCCGTTCGCAGTCGGAACCATTCGTTAACTGCTTCTCTCAGAATGGCTCTCGATGATTCTACTTCCTCGTAATGCAAATATTCGTCGTTCGTATGATCCAGGCTGGAATCGCCCGGGCCATAAGCTACCATCGGAACGGTAGACCAAGCCGAAGCCAGAGTATTCATGTCACTCGTTCCCCGTTTCTTCAAGTAACGGATCGACTTCCCGTGTTTGGCGAAGCTTCGGACAAAAGCCTTCACCAGCGTATCCGAACGCGGGTTAGCGAAACCAGGAGTGGCGCGAAGCACCTCGACCGTAATGGCGTCGCCGAAAGAGAGGTCGACTTTGTCTGTATATCCATTGCCCGCTTCAGGCGATATCCTGAAATTCAAGATGGCCGTGACCGTGATATAACCACGCTCGTTGCGATGCTCGATATCAATTAAGGACGACAAGCCTTGCGGATCAATATCCCGGACTCTGCCGCGAATGTCTGCCGCAACTTGATACAGCTCGTCGATAGCGCTCACACTGTCCTTCGCCGCCGTATGCTCCTGTGCGCGCCTAATGGTTATCCGCAGCTTGAACAATCCGTAATACCCTAGAGTCAAGCTGTCTTCGCCGCTCGGTTCACCAATGATGACCGCATCCGCCCGGTAATGATCCCGGATGTAGAATGCGCCTTTGGAAGACGAGATCTCTTCCTCCACGGCTCCAATGACGAGCAGCGAGCCGTTCTCGGGCACCTCCGCTTCCTCCAGCATGTGGACGAAGTTGACGAAGCTGCCTTTGGCGTCCACGACACCTCTTCCCGCAAGTCCTTCAGTGTCCGACCTTACGGGCCACACGTAAGGCACAGTGTCGAGATGGCCTAGAAGCAACAGCGTATGAGGACCGGCGCCTTTGCGGAACACAACGTTGCCGGCATCGTCAACGTGCCCGGTCACCGATGGATCTTGGATCTCGCCCAGCAAGAACCGGGCAAGCTCGTGTTCATCTTTGGATACGGAGGGGATGCGGGCAACCTTGTTAAGCAGCTCGAAGGCGGCAGGACCGCGCTCCGCTTGCCAGAACCATGTCCGGCCGCCATGTTCAAGCGAATGCGGACCGGAAATATTCACATCGCAGATCCCCCGTTCTGCCGCCAGCCTTGCCGCCCTTACCTTCTGCTTCATACGTCCCTTGACGGAGATGAGCTCTTCTTCTCCGTAGACATCCGGAATGGTTGAGTCTTCGTCTTCGATATCCTGCAGCAGCCCCGCCGTGCCAGTCACGAAGCGCAGATGATGCGCTTCGAGCTCTACGGCAAGTTCGGCCGCCAACACGTCAGCGTCGATATTGATATAGGATGCGAGCTCGGGATCCCAGATTGGAGGCGTCAAGCATACGACATCGAAATGATTCAGTGCATCTTGCAGGAACGAGGAATGACTGCCCGTATATTGTCCGAAGAACGAATCGCGCACAATAACGGTCTTTCCTCCTTGAACAGCCTTGATCGGTTTGGCCTTCCTGCCGAGCACAAGCCCGTTGTCGCCGCCAAGCTGCGCGAACGTGCTGAGCCCTTGTTCCTTCAATCGCTCCCGAACCGGAGTCAGGATATTCTCATAATAGGCATCGCGGATATAGGGCAACTCCTCAGGGGAGCAATAGCGCACTTCATCACTGGATGGCAGCGTCAAGAAGGGCATTGGCCGCGACAGGTCTTCGTACTTCCGGCGTATCGCTTCCGCTCCGCCCGCGACGAGCAGCACCTGGTTCCCTCTTCGCGAGATGCGGCCAATCTCCTCGAAGATGCGTGGGTGATTGACGATGGTACTGCTGCCAAGCTTGATAACATATAGACTGCCTTTGCTCATTATGGCCACGCTCCTTCGCCTTCTTGGGGCAGCCCTTCTTCCTCGGGGAATCCGAAGTACAGATTGGCCGCCTGGACAGCTTGTCCCGCCGCTCCTTTAAGCAGGTTATCGATCGTCGCCAAGGACACGCAGTTTCTGCCTTCCACGTAAGCTCCAATCTCTGCAAAATTCGTGCCATTAACCGTCTTGATCATGGGAGTCCCGCTGCCGGCCGGGATGTAATGAAGAAACGGCTTGGCGGCATAGGCGCCATAGAATGCTTTTCTCACATCAACAGCCGTTACGCCCTCTTTGAGCAAGGAATAGGAGGTCGCCATAATTCCCCGCGGCAAATCGAGACTGTATACTGAAAATTGAAGATCGACCGTACGTTCCAAATGGTAGGTCAGCGCATGTTCGATCTCCGGCTTATGCCGGTGTCCGTGCACTTTGTATGCCCGGAAGTTATTCGTGCGCTCGGCGTGATGCTCGCTCGTCGACTTGCCTCCGCCGCTTGAGCCGGTCTTGGCGTCCGTGATGACGCGTTCCTCAATCAGGTCATTCGCTACTAGAGGATATAAAGTATAGATCGTTGCCACAGCCATACATCCTGGCAGATTTACAACCTTCTTGCTCCGGTCGATCTCGCTGAACTCAGGTATGAAATAATGCCATCCGCCTTCGAAATCATGCTTCAGCGTCTCCGGGTAATGCCGCTGCAATAACGCGGTGTCGGTTATCCTGTAATCGCCGCTTACGTTGAAGATGTAGTCCGTGTGCTCGGCAACTTCACGGATGATCTTCGGCAGCTCACCCGTTGGCAGACAGGAGAACACGGCATCGAAATGCCCGTCCAGCTCAGAGACCCGGCTGAATTTGAGCCCTCCCGGCTTCTTCCTGTGGATAGATCCCGTGTAATATTTGTCTACTGGAAGTCCGGCGTTTGACTCCGATGAGACAAAGGTAACCTCGAATCCGGGATGCCTGCGGAGCAGCCTGTAGAGCTCGGCACCCGTGAACCCGCTGCCGCCAAGAATGGCCGCTTTCTTCAATTGCGACGCGCTGCTCATCCTAACCTCGCATCTCTTTCGTAGACGACCTTCAAATCGCCGCTTTGCTCAGCGAGCTCGCGGATCTTATCCGGATTCGCATCCACCTTCTTAAATGCCAGGGCATAGGCCTGGATCCGCTCGTATTCGATCGGTGTCCGCAGTTCTCTGCATATTGTAAGCGTGCTGCGCAGCATGTTCAGCGTTACGGGGAACCGGTCCAGATCGTACCCGAAATCCTGCCGATCTGACAGCGAGAACGGATAACCATTGCCGAAGCCTCTCCTGTTCTTGAACGGAAGATGCCCCGGAATCGGTACGTTCTGCCATTCTCTAGCGAAGACGCCTTCCGCATGAATCAGCTGCTCTACCGCATGCTTGACCCGGTAATCCTCCAGATCTCCAAGTCCAAGCTGTTCCGGTGACAGCTTAACGCGATACATATTGTAGCTGTGTTTATAGCCTTCCGGGACGAAAGGACCGCTAAAGAGCTTCGTCTCCTTGAGTGCATTCGTCAAATAATCGGCGTTACGCGCGCGGATCGCATCGTAATAAGGCAGCCGGTCCAGCTGGCTTATTCCAAAAGCCGCAGCGATCCAGGACATACGGTAATCGATGCCTGATTCATTCAGGAACGTGAGTGCGCGCTGATAATCTTCCTTCTCCCGGAAGAACGCGATGCCTCCTTCGCCGCCGACGGGAAAGTTCTTGTCCGCCATCAGGCTCTGTCCCGCGCCATCTCCGATGGAGCCGGCTACGCGGCCGTCAATGGAGGCAGAATGGGCATGTGATGCATCTTCGACTAACCGCAGCGAATGCTTGTCCGCCAGTTGGCGCAAGGCATGCAGATCGGCAGGCAAGCCGTGCACATGGACGGGCATGATTGCTTTTGTCTTGCTGGTGATGGCTTGCTCCACCTTCGAAGGATCCAGGCAATACGTGACAGGATCGATATCCACGAATATCGGAATTGCTTTGGCGGCAACGACCGCTTGGGCGGTCGCGATGAAGGTGAAGGCAGGTACAATGACTTCATCACCAGGCTCCACGCCAACTCCGACAAGCGCCAAGTGCAGACTCGATGTTCCGCTTGATGTGGCGATTGCGTAATTAGCACCCACGTAGCTGCGATACGCTTCCTGGAACTCTTCTACGACGCTGTCGCCATCCTGTTGAATGGAGACGAACATTTGAATAACGTCTTCTTTAGTGATAATGGGAAAGTTGGTTCTGCGGACATCTTCAGGAATGATCGAGGGTCCTCCA
The DNA here is from genome assembly GCF_023704175.1 of Paenibacillus sp. YPG26. Classification (NCBI taxonomy): domain Bacteria; kingdom Bacillati; phylum Bacillota; class Bacilli; order Caryophanales; family Paenibacillaceae; genus Paenibacillus; species Paenibacillus sp. YPG26. The sequence continues at coordinate 2,094,744 of NZ_CP084530.1, forward strand.
TCTACAGCTAGTGGAGTCCATACCAATTCCTCGTTAGGCAGCTGGAGCGGTTTGCGGATAAAATCAGTTTTCATGAGGACGATTTCCTCCTTAGTAAAGAAATCTTGACACAAGCCGCCACGAGCGGGCTGAGCCTGTAATTGAACTGGACGGCCGGTTGAAGCTCCGGCTCGCTCTCCTCCTGCGTCCACATCGTCTGCAGGTCGAAGGCGCCGAAAATTTTGAGCCGTTCGGCCTTCTTCCAGATGAGCTCGTCATTTGACGCGACCGCAGCAACCGGGCCAAATCCTAGTCCCGTGAAATCGAGGACAAGGACAGGTGACTGGACGGCGGAGCTGCGAACTTCCTGCTCTAACCGGTGAAGATTATGCTTATCCACTTTTATGGTGGAATAAGCGATCCCCGTGTAGGAATCTGCATGGAGCTGAATACCCAGCCACTTCGCGAATTTCTTTTCTTGCTCGCTGGCATGCTCAAGCCGCGCGGTCGAGCCATAACCGATGTCCTGACCCCAGAATGCTCCGTGCACAGCTCCCGTGAAGCTATTGAACAAAGATACGTGTTTGGTATTCGTGAGCTTGGCTATCGCCTTTTCCAGTCCTTTTAACTCATGGTCGTTCTTTTCGATACTCATAATAACGCCTGAGTTCAGCACTCTGGAGAGAACAAACGATAATGAAAAATAGTGTTCTTTCTCGATTGGAGCCGCTGGCTTCGTTATGGTGTCTCCCATTCGCTATTGTTCCTCCCTTTATACTATGAATTAACCGTAAGATTTACCTTGTTTGTGCTGCTAATCTTCTCCTTTACGTACTTGGCTATATGATAGGCGACATCAACCCCATGTATCTTCCATGATTTCGCGAATTCCGGATTCTGGTTCACTTCGCATACGACATAACGAAGCTGTTGGTAATCGAAAAATAAATCAGCTCCATAAATGCCTTCTCCTAATACGCCGACCAGATCCTTAGTGATCGCAGCGATCTCGCTGTTGATCTCGATCGGTTCAATCTCCGCGCCCAGATGTGTATTCGTCTTCCAATTCTCGGCTGATACCCGTCTGAAAGCAGCGATCGGCTTGTGTCCGACAATGACGACACGAATGTCGTAATCACCTTTCTCCACATATTCCTGCACAAGAACGGGGAACGATTGGTGGCTCGGATCAACCGATTCCCTGGCGGCGATCCATCCATCCAGGCATTCCTTGCCCGTCATCCTGGCGATACCCCGCCCCCATGAGGAGGTTGCGGGCTTAATGACACATAGATCCCCAAAGTCTGAAAGGGCGTCGTACAGCTTCGCTGGGGTGAAGGCAACTTGATAACGAGGCTGTGGGATGCCATGCTTCTCGAACACAATTGCCTGATGGATTTTATTCGTGCAAATGGTGATAGCTCTTGCCGAATTCAATGTCTCGAATCCGGCAAGCTCAAGTAGCTGGGAGCGGCTGAGCGCATTTTTTTGAGACAGGCACCGAATGAGCGCCAGCCCATTTGGCGGGACTTCTTCCCCTCCGACAGGCAGATCCATGGAGTCCAGATTCACTTGAACACGGATGCCGAGCTGGTCAAGATGGGAGGCGATGAGCTGCTCTTCTTCCCTTAGTTTCGTGACGCACATTAGAATCGTGCTATTGTTCTCCATGGGTGTATACCTACTCTCCCCAAGTTTCTTCGATTTCGGGAGCCAAAGCGATGGTGACACGGCTCGCTTCAACCTGGACTTCATGCTCCTGGCCGCAGGAATCGCACTCCACAATCTCCCCTGTGGTCGCGCGTTCTTCAACCTCAATGTCCGACTTGCATACGAGACAGCTAAGATCTGCCATTCTCCTTGCACCTCCTATTGGTATATAAAAAAATGTATTATAACGGAATGTATCCCTTATAACTTACTTGACCGCCAAATCCCACTCGTTCACGTTGTTGAACGTGCCAACATTCAGCGGCTTGCCTGCAAGGACATCCTTAGACACAACCTGCAGTCTCTTCTCGGAATAGACGGCCAGTGTCGGCACGTCCTCGTGCAGCACCTCTTGAAGACGGTTGTAAATCTCGTGGCGCTTCGCCTCGTCGATTTCTTGTTCACCTTGGGCAATTAATTCGTCGACAACCGGATTGTTGTACCGGATTACGCTTTCGGGATCATCACTTTTGTAAGTAGTAAAGTAAAGACTAGGTTCGATGTAATAGTCCCGGGTAAAAATCGTGATATCGTGTTCGCCTTTCTCAACTTTATCGATAAGTGTAGGGAAATCATATTGTTGAACATCGATTTGTAGCCCCACGGCTTCCAGGTTCTGCACCAAAATATCGGCAGCCTGTTCGCGGACCTTGTTGCCAATCGGGATGAGAAATGCTAGCTTCCGGCTCGAGTCGAAGCCGGCTTCCTGCAGCAGCTGCTTCGCTTTTTCGGGATCGTACGGGTAAGGGGTAATATCTTTATTGAAATACGGATGTGAGCTTGGAATGCCGCCGTCGATAATCTCCGCTTGCCCCTTAAGCAGCTGTTCTACAATAAGCGGCCGGTTGAGGGCGTAAGCGATCGCTTGACGGACTTTCTTATTAGGCAGCTTCTCTACGTTGAAGAATAACTCTGCCGGCTCAGAAGCGGAGGCGGAAGTCACATTCACGTTGTCGAAGCTCTTCACTTTATCGTAATCCGTGATCGGAACGAGTCCGACCGGCAGTGAATTCATATGGACTTCTCCCGTCTGCAGCTGGGCAACCAGATTAGCTGCTGGCAGGACCTTAAAGAAGATCGAATCGATCTTGGGTGCGCCTAAATAGTACTTTTCATTTTTGGTAAGTTCGACATATTGACCTTGCTCGTAAGCGGCGAACCGGTATGGACCGTTCGTGACGTCCGGCTTCTGGAAATAGGGATGTGTTGACAGCTTCGCAGGATCCACATCTTTCAAGAGATGCTCCGGCAAATAATAGACCTTCGCGCCAAATCGTTCGTTGAACACAAGAGGATCAATCGGTGTCTTGGCTTTGATCTCGAATGTATGCTTGTCGATGACATGAAGTCCTGCGATTTCCTTGACACCTTTTCCAAGCTTGCCAAAGTCGTTCAGTCCTTCAATGAAGTTCAGCTTGAACGAGGTTTCTACATCGGCATGAAGCGCTAGCTTGAGTGTGAATGCCACATCCGCCGTTGTGAATGGGGTTCCATCATTCCACTTGGCATCCGGACGGAGCTTGATCGTGTAATTCAGCTTATCCTTCGTCTTGATCGATTCCGCAAGCTTGGGGATGAATTCAGCCGATTCGGTCACGTCAAGCAGCGCATCGTTAAGCAGTCCAATTGGGGCAAGCGATGCGGAATTGTCCTGTGTATTAATCTGATTCAATGTGACAGGCGCGTTAACGATACCGATCGTCAACTTCTTCTTGCCTTGAGCTACCTTGGTCGTTGCTTGCTGTGTCGGCTGGTTCTGAGTACCTTTATTCGCCTCGCTGGATTGACTGCATGCCGCAAGCAAGAGTATTGCAGCGGTAGAGATAATCAACAAGCTAAGTCGTCTGTATCGGTTCATACTATTACACTCCTTCATCTTCTCTATCTATTTAACAGAATCTATTTGTCTTCGCCGGTATAGTTACGCCTTCGCATCAAGCGCATCGCGCAGGCCGTCCCCGACGAAGTTGACGGCCAATACGGCGATCAGGATCATGCATCCCGCAGGCATCCACAGCCACTGCTGCTCGGTTAATACAGTCAAGGACTGTGCATCGTGCAGCATGTTGCCAAGGCTCGCCTGGGGCGACTTCACTCCCATGCCGAGAAAGCTGAGTCCGGCTTCGCTCAGAATCGTGCCTGCTACGCCGAATGTCGCACTCACGATAATGGGGCCAATAATGTTGGGCAGCATGTGGCGCAGAAGAATGCGCGGCGTACGGTAGCCGAGCGCAGCGCCCGCTTTTATGTAATCTTGCTCCTTCGCAGCCAATACACTTCCCCGCACAAGCATTGCAATCGTAGGCCACTTGAACAAAGCGAGCACAATCATAATCGTTGCAATGTCGGCACCGAGGATGCTGACGATCACTAGCACAACCAGCATGTAAGGAAAGCTTAAAAAAATATCGGTGAGTCTCATAATGGTCATATCAAGCCAGCGTCCGTAGTAGCCAGCGGCCATACCTACTATAGTTCCGAACGTTACATAGATCGCCACGGTAGTAAAGCCGATGAACAGAGAAATGCGGGTTCCGTAGAGCATACGGCTTAACACGTCCCGGCCTACTTGATCAGTACCGAGCCAGTGAGCGGCCGAAGGCTTGGCACCGAACTCATTCATAACTTCATTGGGCGGATAAGGCGCCAGCCATGGGGCGAGCAAGGCGATCAGGATCAGAAGTATCGTGACAGCCAGACCCCAGACAGCAAGCTTGTGCTGCAAAAACTTTCTTTTAACCTGACGGACGTAACCTTCAATCCTTGTATTCGACTGATCCCAAGGCAGCGTTGTTGCAGACATCCTAAGCTTCCTCCCATCATCCATAAGTAATGCGCGGATCGGCAGCCGCATACAACACATCCGTGAACAAGTTGATCAGCAGCACGACGCAGGCCGCTATAAGGTTAAGTCCCATTAGAACCGGGTAATCGCGTGACAGAATAGCCTCCATCGTCAACTGGCCGATTCCAGGCCATTGGAATACTTGCTCGATGACAATGCTGCCGCCGAGGAGCAATGGAATCTCTGCTCCGACTACGGCAATCACCGGAATTAGCGCATTACGCAGCGCATGCTTATTCGTCACCACAAGTTCCCGCAATCCCTTCGCTCTGGCCGTACGTAAGAAATCTTGATCCAGCACTTCCAGCATACTGGCCCGGACATAACGCACCTTCTTCCCTGCGATAGCGGCTCCTAATACTGTTACCGGTAAGATCATATGCAGAAGAACATCGCCTGTTCCACCATCACCGCCTAGAGTCGAAATGCCCCCGGTTGGCAGCCATTTCAGCTGTATCCCCGTTATGTAGATCAGTCCGAGCCCTAGGAAGAAGGGCGGAATGGAGATCCCGAGGAAGGTCATTCCCGTCAGAAAGTAATCCAGCTTGGAATTCCGCTTCACGGCGCTAATAACGCCGACAGGAATCGCAATGAGCAATCCGATTAATAAAGATGCCGCTGCAAGCAGTAATGTCGGACCAATTCTCTTGCCGATTAACTCGGAGACCGGGGCATAACTGCTGAAGGAGTAACCCAGATCACCTCTGAGTATACCTCCTAGCC